>JAJTBE010000125.1 GCA_021287065.1 Bacillota bacterium | reverse complement strand
GGATAGAATGGCGCTCATTCCCTGCAGGCAATGTAATACACGCTGCGGCAAGAGATATCGACGAACGGAAAAAAGCAGAAGAAATGCTTCTGGATAAGAACAGGGAGCTTAATGATTTTGCATACAGAGTAAGCCATGATCTGAAAAATCCGGTCAACATAATTAACGGATATGTAGAGCTTCTTGATCAGGAGCCTGAAATGCTGGTGGAATTCATTCCCCGCATTAAGGAACAAAATCAGAAGATGCTCTCATTTATAGACAGTCTGCTTAAGCTTTCAAGGGCAGGAAGGGCAATCGACTGTAAAATTGATATTGAAATAATAAACATTCTGAACTCTGTAGAAACAGAATTCAGAAATGCCGGTATTAAGGCAGAACTCAATTATGATATTCAGCAGAAAAACATCTGGGGAGATCTGGATTCCATATACCTGTTGATACGAAATATATTCGAAAATTCGATAAAATACAGCGATCCCAAAAAAGAAAAGACAATCATAGATGTGGTAGTAACAAAGAAAGATAATTACACTGTTATATCTGTTACAGACAACGGCATTGGGATAAGCGAAGAAAACTTCGATAAAATTTTCAAACCCGGAATCACTCTTGATAAGAAAAAAGGAACAGGTTTTGGCCTTGCCATTGCAAAGAGAATAGTAACAGCACATGGTGGAAGCATTAGCGTGGAAAGCAAAGGAGAGTTTCAGGGCACTACTTTTATAATCTGCCTGCCTCTTCCATAAAGATCAATCTCCATAAAACATCCGAAAAAAAAAATAGCGGCATCAGGTTTCGCTTGTATTTCGGAACCTGATACCACTTAAAAATCATCTGTGTTAACCGGTATTCATCCGCAATTCCGGAGAACCACGAAACTCCGGTTTAACTCAAATGGGTTGGTATTGTATCAGAACTTATTTTGTAACTTTCAGATATTTAAGCACTTCAAACCATAAGATACTGAAGAAACCTACTCCGGTGCAAATAAGATAATCCACAGGCTGGAGCCTGCCCAGTTTAAACAGATTAAGCAAAAACGGAGTGTTCAGAACAACAATCAGAAACAGGAATGTTCCGGCCACCACCGCCCATAGTGCTTTATTAGGCTTTTTTAATGACTGGAAAATGGTTTCGGTCCAGGATCTGTTGGTCATAATCAGTGCAAGATTCGCAACAATTAAAGTTGTAAATGTAAGCGCTCTTGCATCCTGCTCGGTGTGGTCGCTATGAAAAACAACTCTTGAAACATAGTTTACACCCAAAACAAAAAGCATAACGCTAACTCCCTGAAGTATGCTCAGGAAAAGAGTTTTTGCATTAAACAGAGGTTCCGACGGATTTCTCGGAGGTCTTTTCATTGTCCCCTTTTCCTCAGGTTCAGCTTCAAACGCCACCGAACAGGCAGGGTCAATAATAAGTTCGAGAAAAACTATATGCACCGGATAAAGGATCAGAGGCCAGTTTAATGCTACCGGCACAAGAGATAAACCGGCAATAGGAACATGGATAGCAAAAATGTAAGCCATAGCTTTTTTGATATTGTCAAAAATCCGGCGTCCCATACGCACCGCAGAAACTATAGATGAAAAATCATCATCCACAAGAACCAGTGAAGAAGCTTCACGAGCTACATCAGTGCCTCTGCCTCCCATCGCTATTCCAATGTGGGCAGCTTTGAGGGCGGGAGCGTCATTAACTCCATCGCCGGTCATCGCCACTACTTCCCCAATTTCTTTTAGCGCTTTAACCAGTCTGAGTTTCTGCTCGGGAACTACTCTTGCAAAAATACATACAGAACTGATTCTGCTCTTCAACTGTTCATCAGTCATAGAATCAAGCTCTGCGCCGGTGATAAACTGATCAGCAGGTTTAAGTCCTATTTGTCTTGCAATATTGCAGGCTGTTGCCGGATAATCTCCGGTTATCATAATAACCCTGATTCCTGCATCGTAACATTCCCTTATGGCATCAGGCACAGAAGAACGAACGGGGTCCATAAATCCTACAAGGCCCAGAAATTCAAAAACAAAATCATGCTGCTCTTCAGGAAGCTGGCTCTTTCTGAATTTGGCTTTTGCCACTCCAAGAACCCTCAATCCATCAGATGCCAGTGTTGTTATCTGTTCACGGATTTCACTCATTTTTTGTGCTGAAACATGACAAAGATCTGCTATCGCTTCAGGAGCGCCTTTTGCAGCAATCTCATAATCGGAACCATCAGGAGATTTCCATACATGAGAAAGGGCAAGAAGATGATCAGATAGCGGATATTCCCTTATCAGCGACCAGTCGTCATGGAGATGTTCAGTATTTGCAAGCTTCATATCCCCTACTGCTCTGAGAGCTTTTTCCATAGGGTCGAAAGGGTCTTTCTGACTGGCAAGAATACTGTATTCAACAATTTCGTGAAATTTCTCAGGAAGAGGCACTTCGGGGTTTCTCTTCAGAACATCGTAAAATTCACCATCGGCAAATAATTTAGCCACAGTCATTTTGTTCTGTGTCAGCGTCCCGGTCTTATCTACACAAAGCACAGTAGCTGAGCCGAGAGTTTCAACAGCGGGAACTCTTCTTGTGAGAACATTTTTCTGTGAGATTCTCCACGCACCAAGAGCGAGGAAAATTGTGAGAACTACGGGGAATTCCTCGGGCAGCATAGCCATAGCCAGCGTAATACCTGCAAGGAAACCATTCAGCCAGGCTTTTGGATCCGTAGTTCTTGTAAAACCATAGAGGAGAATTACTGCCAGACAGAGGGAAGCTCCGAAAATGGCGAGTTTTTTCACCATTTTGCCTGTTTCCACCTGCAGAGGTGTTTCCTCAGGCTCAAGCTGATGAAGGGCTTTACCGATTTTTCCGATTTCGGTGTTAACACCTGTTGAAACCACAACTGCCACACCCTGACCACTTGTTACAAGGGTTCCGGAAAAAACAAAAGGTAAATCATCGCCGCCGGGTCTCGTAACCTCTGATGCCTTGTCAGTAGAAGTCTTTCTGACAGGGACAGATTCACCGGTAAGCAGCGACTCATCAGCATTCATATTTGTCTGCCATATCAGTCTGGCGTCTGCGGGCACGCGATCCCCTTCTGCAAGAACGATTACATCTTCTGTTACAACTTCACGGCCAGCGATTCTTTTTTGTTCGCCATCCCTGATAACCAAAGCTCTCGGGCTGGTAAGGTCTCTCAATGCCTCAAGTGCTCTTTCGGTTTTTCTTTCCTGGTAAATGGTGATGCCGATAATTACAAAAACAAACCCGAGAAGCATCATCGCTTCCTGTTTTTCACCAAGTAAAAAATAAATCAAACCGCAGGCTACAAGAAGCAGAAACATTGGCTCTTTCACAACATCAATTACGATATTGAGAAAAGACCGTTTTTTAGATGAAGGCAGCTCATTATATCCTTCATTTTTCAGCTTTTCAGCCACAGCATTTTCCGAAAGGCCCCGTACATTTTTGATATCAAAGTCTTTCGCCACAATATTACCCCCAGTATTTTATGTTAGTGAAAATCATTTTCAATTTCGTTTGCCCTTAAAACGAACAAAGCAACCGCTGATGCGATTGCTTTGAAACCTTATGTTTTACCGGTTATGAAATCCTGAATCCAGGTCTGCCTCAGGCTACTTATTATCTCCAGCCTGCTGCATATTCATCTATTCTGCGTGCTCTTTCCTCTGTGGGAGGATGGCTTGCGATCAATTTATCGAGGACTGAAGGTTTGGCGCCGTTGTTGCCGCTTTCAAGGCCTCTGAGAGCTTCCGCTCCGAATTTGGGATTGATTCCGAGTTTTGACATGTGATCTGCTCCCCGCTGGTCAGCTTTGAATTCTGCTTTCTGGCTAAGCTGGCTGCTGTATATTTTGCCTGCTGCACCTGCAAGAAGATCGTCAAGCTTGCCGGGAATCTTGCCGAGAGCTGTCTGGATTATCTGCAACACAAAATTTACTCCAAGTGCGTCAATAGAATCTCTGTGCTCCACATGGCCCACTTCGTGCCCGATGATGAATGCGAGATGTTTATCATCAGGGAATCTTTCGAGAAGTCCTTTATGGACATAGATGGCTCCGCCGGGACATGCAAATGCATTGATTGTTTCGTCGTCGATCACTTTAAATGTGAAAGGAACATCCTGACGGGAAGCATTGGCGGCGATTTTTGCGCCGAGATTCTGGACTCTGGCATTAAGCGCCGGGTCGTGTGATACCGACATTTCGCTTTCAACCTGTTTGGTCATCATCTGACCCAGTTTAATCTCATCTTCTGTGCTGATAAGATATTTTGCCAGACTACCTGCCAGGGATTTAAATACCGGTGAGCCTTCCGCTCCGGCAGAAACAGCGCCTGCGAGTGCGGGATCAAGAGCTCCCATAAGACCGAACATTTCTTTCTGTCCTGTGCTCTCTTTTATAACCGGCTTAGAAATAACATCCATCTTAGATGACTGGATAAAACTGTCCCCTGGTGCGGCCTGAGTTTCAGTCTTTTCAGGCGTTCTGACATTTCCTTTAATACCGGGGGTGAAACCGGCAGTCATTCTGGTATTTATTGAGTCCATTTATCTAACCTCCCCGTTGTTTCAACTGTGGTCATTATAACACATCAAAAACCCATATACAATAAGGTTTCCGGATGTTAACATTTTTGTAAAAAACGCTATCTGTTTTTAATAACCGGAATGGAAAAATTACCTATAACCACCTGCGGGAATTTCTCACGAATCTCTTCGATATATTTCCTGACGCCTGCGGTTCTGCCCGCCGGAGCCGGCATAAAGCGGAAATAATAGTCCGGATCGATATTGAGATTGCGGAATTGTATCATATCTATGGAATATTCCTCAAGAAGTCTGAAGAAAGCAGTCTTTTCATCTTCCTTATCGTTGACGCCGGGAAGGAAAAGATAATTGACAGACACAAATTTGCCTGCATCTTTCAGTCTTTTTATGGTTTCAAGAACCTGCTGGAATGTATAACCCGAAGGCTTGAAATATTTTTCATATCTGTCGGGAATAGCACTGTTCAGACTGATTCTGGCACTGTCCAGACCTGCATCAATCAGTTTACCCATCATCTCCGGAAGGCTTCCGTTCGAATTGATGTTAATTGTGCCAAGATCGGTTTTGCTTCTAATCTTCTGAATAGAATCTGCGATGAGCTTGCCCTGCATAAGGGGTTCTCCTTCGCAGCCCTGACCGAAACTTATTATAGCTTCGTCTGATTTGAGATGATTGACGGCAACTTCAGTTATTTCATCAACAGTGGGAATAAAAGGAATCCTTGTCTGAGGAGAAGGAACCTTATCCAGTCTGCTTTCTGAAATACAACCGCCGCAATTGGCATTACAACCCGGGCTTGTGGGAATGCCGCCTTCCCATCTTTCATAGAATATATTCTGCGCGGTAAAGCAGCTATATTCAGTTGAGCACTGGGAAAGGTGCTTGTAAAGCCTGTTATTTTTGAAAGTCTTAAGTTTTCTCTTAATCTTTCCCGGAAGATCAAGGCTGCTATACTGAACCGGATCCCATCTGAAATCATCATGAGTTCTCACTGCAGCACAATATATCTGTTCGTCTGAAATTGAAATGGCAGTGTATGCAAAGAAGGGCAAATCTCTTGCTTTTTTCTTTGTTTCATAGGCAGGCAGATAAGTTCTTGTGTATCCCGGAGGCAAAACTGCAGCGGCCGGATATACCGTATCTCCTTCAATACTCTTTACAGTTATTGATTTTTTCTTACTATCCCGTCCGAGAGCTACCCTGTCAACAAGCAGGGAAACCGTAGAACCATAAGGCATAAGAACCCAGTCCTCTTCACTTATGGGCACCATATCTTTTCCGGATCTGCCAAGGGCGGCCACTCCCGGTTCTCCATATAAATCTCCGCTGTTATCAGCTAATGCTAAAAGGTACAATGTTCCGCCTCCAATTAATAATTGCCCCAGAAAACCTGAGTGAAATAATACTTGCCGTTTTCAGCTTTTACAATGCCGATGCCTGTATAGATAAACTTCGAATCCATTATATTTTTATAATGTCCGGGGCTTTTAAGCCAGCCTTTTACCGCTGTTTCCACCGGATCCGCTGTGTTGTAGTTCATTGCGATATTCTCGCCGAGACATCTTCCAACAAGACTGAAACCGTAATTTTTGATTCTATCCAGCACGCCTTTGCCTTCGGGTGAACTGTGGCTGAAATAATCTCTGTTTGCCATATCTGCGCTGTGATCTCTGGCAGCACTCCATGCAGCTTTTTCCTTTATAAGAGGTTTAAGCCCCTTTTCAGCTCTTGCTTCATTGATAAGTTTGAGTGTTCTGTCTTCCATTTGCGATAAATCTTCTCCCGGAACAGCCAGTACAGTAGAACTGAATGCCAGCATAATACAGGTAAGGAACAATGAAACAAACAGAAAGGTTGTAATCTGTTCCGCTTTAGGCATAAGCCTGAATAATTTTTTCATCCGAATATCCTCTTATAAAATTTAATGACCGGAGATCAGACCATAGGGAATTTCCAGTCGATAAGCTCCGATGATTGTTTGAGTTTCAGGTATTTATCCGCAGGAACATTCTTTTCCACCACTATTCCTGCATCAACAACACTTCTCGGGCCAATCATCCTCCCCGGTAATACTACAGTATTTACTCCGGTTCTGCAATAATCTCCAAAAAATGCCCCCATACCCCTTCTTGAAGTTTCAACTCTGTTGCCGTCAACATATACAGGAACGGGTCTGTCATCATGTCTTAAAGTGCCGCATACTGTTGCAGCTCCAAGATTGCATTTTCTGCCCAAAACCCCTGAAACATATGAATAATGGGTGCAGTAAGCCCCTTCCATGGCTACTCCCGTAAATTCGGTACAATGCCCAAGATGGACTCCGTCCCCTATGTCAGCATTATATACATAGGCATAGGGACCTATAACGCAGTTGTCGCCTATTATACAGGGACCCAGGAGATAAGTACCCTGAAGTATTTTTGAATTTTTACCGATGGAAAGCATTCCGTTGACCCTGACGCCTTCTTCTATAACGGAGCCTTCCCCTATCCTTCTTAAATCCCCTCTGTATTGGGTTTCTATTACTGCTGAAGGGTGTATATCAGGTTCCTGTTCCTTCCTGACAAGCCATGACATATAGGCATCCCTTGCATCGAGGATATTTACAGGATTATCCAGTTCTATACACACCGAGGGCAGAAATACGCCTTTTACTTCCATATCTTCCGCCATTCCCTGAAGTGTGGCCGAAAGCTCAAACTCTTCAAGGGGAGGAATTCCCGGAGGTGTTCTGTCAAAAACACCGGGATTGAAATCAAGTCTTTTCAGTATATCAAGGCTCAGGTGGAATAAACCGGCAAGTGGATAATCAGCGGCGACTTCGCCTTCCCATCTGGGATGAAGTGCGAAGGATTTTATGATATCTCCGTCCATTTTTGCGCCGATCCGTCTTCCCACCCTTTCCCTTAAAAGGGCTATGGATGGAGCCGGAGATTGCGCCATTTGTTCCAAAGAATCAGGAAAAACAAGAATTCCGCCGTATAAAAGCAGAAAATCATCAGAGATTTTTTCACTGCAGAGATTCAGCGCCTCTGCAGTTCCTCCGGGATTTTGCTGAACAATGAATTCAACTTTGATTCTGTCATAATCCTTAAAATAATTTCTGACGCCTGCGCCTCTGTTATCGCCCGGCACCACAATCAGAGCTTCTTTAATGCCTGCTTCTTCAAGGTTTTCGAGAAGAACCTTCAGCAGAGGTTTTCCTCCCACCGGAATCATTCCCTTGGTTCTGTATTCATTAAAGGGAAACAGCCTTGATGCGGTTCCTCCATCAAGTATAACAGCCTGCATGTTGCACTCCGAAATCAGTTAGAATTTTTTTTAGAAATTTCTGAACATTTTTTCTACCTGCCTGTTAAATACCCTGTAAGTAAAAACAGGAGGAATAAAAAATGAAAAACTCACCCGTAAGACCTAAGGGTCAAAAATACATCACCACAATAGTAATAGCTATTGTATCCCTTTTTCTCTTTATGTGCTCTTGCGCAAATCAGGAATCATCATCGGGCGTTAAGGAAAAAGTTCTGAAAGATACCCAGAACAAAACCAAAGTTGTAATGAAAAGCAGGGAAAAAATAGACATTGAAGCAAAAAAAGCAGAAATTCGCAAAAAAATAGACGAAGCTATGGCAAAGCCCCAGGAAGAAAACGGCTGGTACAACTACGAAGAAGCATCATTGAGCATTAACCTTGACGGATGCGCAAACATAGTGAACCTTGCTGATGAAAAAGTAAGCGAAAAAAATCTTGAGCTGGTTAAAAAGCTGGCAGACCAGAACGAAAAAGCATTTGCAATGGTTGACAAAGGATTCGGCAAACCCGGTTTTCAGATTCCCATTAACTATGATGAAGGCTCTGCAGCAAGAGTTCCCAACTTCTTAAAACTGAGAAGCCTTACGAGTCTGCTGGTGGTGGCAGGCAATTATGAAAGATACAACGGCAATTACCCTCAGGCAGCACAGAGATATATTGAAGCTCTCCGCCTGAGCCAGGGAGTGGCAAAAAACGGAACCCTGATATTCGGAATGATAGGCGTAGCTCTTGAGAAAAAAGCGCTTCCCGCACTGAACGAACTTCTCCGTGAACCTGGTATTTCAAAAGAAACCTGCCGCTATATTCTTCAGGAAGTTACAAAAATCAACTCTGAAAGAGTAGCGTTTCAGGATCTGATGGATTGTGAACTCCTCTTTGTTGAAATAACAATGGATTTGATTAAAGACAGCAAGTTTCAGGATATGGCCGAACTCAAAATGTACAGCGATCCTGAAGTAAGGGAAAAATGTCTGACAAGATATGAAAAATGGTACTGCGACATAACAGAATACCTTCAGGCTGAGTATCCCCAGGCTGTTGCCAACCTTGAAACCCTTGTTGTAACAAACGACAATTCTCCTGAAAACTTCTTTATACCCAATACATCAAAAGCTTATAAGCAGTATACCCTTTCAACGGCAAGATATCAGGGAGTTCTTGCGATGGCAGCCCTTCAGGTTTACAAAATGGATAATTCAGGATACCCTGCAAATCTGGAAAAACTCACTCCTTCGTATCTGAACACAGTGCCGGTGGATCCCTTTACAGGAAAAGGACTGAGCTACTCACTGAAAAACAACAGCTTCGTCCTCTACAGCATCGGAACAGATATGAAAGATGACGGAAGCGTACCGGCCATTGACAGTATCAACACAAACGGCGATCTCGTATTCAATTCAGGTATCAATTAACTGAGATAAACTACATCTCCGGGGCTGTCCGGGAATAATAACCGGGCAGCTTTTTTTATTTATGCCGGAATCTGACCACAAGGATTTGAATTCCCCACAGAACAAGAGCCGAAATTTCAATAAATCCGAGAAGTCTTGCCACTTCAGGAATCCCCATAAACGGAGTAAGAAAAGTTCCCACAAGCAGCGCTGCAAGACAGCCTCCGAGATGATCCGCACCATCAACCAGAGAAGCGGATTTTTCCGTAGTAATTCCCTTTTTCTGAAGAAGAATTGCCGAAAGGGGGAATATCTGACCTGTAAGAATACCTGAAACTATAACCAGCATGAAAAACAAAAACGAGTATTTTTCATCCAGCCCCCCAAGAAATGAGATTAAAACCGGCAGGCTTAAACACAGCAGAGCTATGAGAAACTGGATAAAAACAAATGATTTTGTACCTGCTTTATTTCTTTCCCCAAGGAAATGAACTATAAAGCCTCCGGCTCCCAGACCAAGCATAAACAGGGCGAACAGGAATCCGATGCGTTCGAAGAGATATCCGTAAATATTCTGGTAAGCATAAATGAGAAGAACGGACAAACCCATAGCGCAAAATCCGGTTGTGAATGTGGAATAAAGAGGACAGAAACTGCGGGGGCTTCCGTTTTGTTTTTTCAGAAACACCAGGAGGGCTGATGGAATCAAAATTATCATTATACCAAAAAAGATATTTATAGCTCTGAGGGAACCTGAAAAGCCGAATACTTTTTCGAGCTTTGATCCTGAATATTTGTCCCAAAGTTTAAGATTATAAAGGTACGCTGTAGGAAAAAGATCGGTGTTCAGTCTGCTGTCATTTACATCCCTCAGATTTTTTTCGTTCTGTTTGACCCTGTCAGGTTCATAGATGGTTTCAAAAATATAGGGAGAAAAAGCTGATTCTTCAATATGCCGCTTATTATATCTGTCAAAGAGAACCCTGAAATCATCCGTAACCTGTTTTTTTTGTGCTGATGCAAATATAAAAACCCTTTCGCCTGAACTGACTGCGATTTCGGGAAAGACCTGACGAATCGTATTCAGAATAACCCTGTTGTAGTCAAGCATTATTGAACCGGCATAGTTTTCAGACGATGTGATTTTCAAACCCATAACCCCGCCTTTTGATGCAATGGCTGATAATTCCCTGAAAAATTCAAGGGTATAATATCTGTTTAACTGTGCGGTTGATGGATCCGGAAGGTTAATAAAAATCAGATCATATTTTTTTCCGCAGTTTTTCACATAGGTTCTTCCGTCAGATACAATAAATTTCACATTTTTACCGGAGAAAATCTTTTTATCTTCTTCCGAAAGCACTGGATAAATGATTTTGTACAATTCCGGATCAAGATAAACCACATCAATGGATTCCGGTTTATGTTTAAGGCATTCCCGGATAAAACCCGGAGTTGTATCACCAATAACAAGAACATTTTCAGGCTTCGGATGCTGTGTCATAACGAGATTGGCAAAAACCGGCTCGTCATATTCATCAGGAAAAGAGAAGCCATATACTCCGTTAAAATATATGGAATAAAGATCCATTTGTTTTGTGAGGGAAATATTCTGATACGGGGAATCCGCAGATGCCAGCAGGGGAAGGTTTTCCGCCAGACTCTTCCACCTCGCCTGTTTCGAATATAAATCAACCCTTCCTGAAAACGCAAAAAGCAGAACAGTAATAATTACAGCGATAAAAAAGGCAAAAACCCCTCTTTTTCTTAACCTGCTTCTGTTTACCATATTAAATACCATAAGGCACAAAACAAACCCCAGATTAAGAAATGCAGCAATAAGAACAACAGGGAACAACCTGACAAAGATAAAGCTGAAAACCACACCTCCGGCGAGGGACCCGATGGATTCCGCAATATATATTTTTGTAACAGCCGACTGGTTATTTAACACCCTGCAACCCAGAGGGAAAGTAAAACCAATCAGAAAACCCGCAGGAAAGATGGCTGCGAGAGAAACCCAGATCATACCGGAAAAGGGAACAAACTGGCCGAATGGTGTTGCGGTAAAATTTCTGCTTTCCCTGATGAAAGGGATCAGTATATACGGAAGCAGTGAAAAAATAAAAACAAGATTTATGAACAGTCTGTCGGGATTCTTTATTTTTTTTGACAAAGGAGAAAACAAAAGAGCGCCGGCAGTAATTGAAAAAAGCCAGAAAAAAAGAACAAACCCCACCACAAGCTCATTGCCATAAAATATTACGAGAAACTCACGGAAAATCACCGATTGAGCGATGGTGGAACCTGCGCCGAGCAGAAAGAAAAATAACAGATAAGCTGCTTTTTTGTTTTTCATACGGTAATTTTCCGTCAGTTCAATTCACTTTCCTTTATTTTCAAAAGGGAACAGAGAGGTTTTTATTGAAATACCCGAATACCACGGAGGACTTATGAAATTAAATAAACTGGCTTACAGTTTTGCAATACTCTGCCAATTTGTAATCCTTACATTTGAATATCTTGCCACGGTTATGATTTTAATGGTTGATCCAGTCAGGCTTGGCAATTTTCTGGCATCATCAAAACTGAATCTCACATTGCTTAACAAAGCAACATTGGCTGTTTTAGGAATATTTGGTTCAACACAGATGAAAACCGTCGGGTTTGGAATCCTGACCGCAGCTTTTATAGCTATTATTTATTATTTTGTAATTGCAAAAGCAGTTTGGCTTAAACCCTCGGAGCACATAAACAAGCTTATGATTATAACCACTATTTCAACAATAATCTTTTGTCTTTTTGCCATTAATTTCTGGCAGATATACTCTAACTTCATGTAATACCGGATGGAGCTGCGGATATGAACGAATACGATTATGAAGAAGATTTTGAAGAGTCTGATGAAGAGGAAGAACCACAGGACACCGCAGGTTATATTTGCGAACTGTGCGATTTTCTGGAAGAATCCGACGATGTTTTGGCGCAAAAAAGCGAAATAACCGGAAGCCTTGAGATTCTGGAAGAAGATTTTGATTTTCTTGAAGCTGAGTATAAAAAGCCTGCACCCAAAGGAGGCAAAGCTTTCAACACGGTAATGCTCGACATTCTCGGACTATACAAACAGTCTTTGGAGCAAATTTACCTTTATCTTGAAGAGCCTGAAAAAGACAAACTGAAGAAGAGCAGGGAATCGGCAATGAAAGCTGCCGAACTTGTTGGTTTTCTCAGAAATTCCATAGCCCGCAGAAGACTGGAAATGGCCGAAATACTTTCGAAATTTGAAAGCGGAGAGATGAAAGAAGGCCAGCCCATTACAGAACAGGAAGAAGAATTCAGCCTGAAAGAACATGACAGCGTTATCGGAAAACTCCGTTCCATACCAAAAGCAAGAGACACAGCTTTCCTTGAAGACCGGGCATAAAACTTTATCTTATATTCCTTGATCCGGGAATTCTGAGAAGTTCATCCAGCTTTGCTGTGCTTATATCCTGAAGCACTTTTTTCCCTTCGTCTTCGTACAGCAGATTCACTTTTGATTTCCATCCGCCGGAAACATCAAATATACCTATGCATTGAAATCCTTTAAAGGGAACAGGCTCCCTGTCCTCTGTCTGAATTTTATCAAGGCCTGCAGGGGGAAATATCTGGCAGGGAAATGGAACATTGTTATTTTGCAGTGCCTGCTCATAAAGCTGTTTCCACGGAGGAATACTCCTCAAAAGAGGCTTATGGAGCATAATCAGATACTTTTTCCAGTAAACATTCACCACATCTTCACAGGCGTTTGTTATTCCCGGATCCCTGTTCTCAGGCTCATTTATAAAAACCTGAGAGATGCAGGCTTTTATATCTGTGGTGTTTTTATCTCCCCTGATAAGAGGCATAAGGGATTCACCCTCCCCCTCAGATACATCGGTTATATCAAGATAATCAAAAATCGTGGGCCTCAGATCGAGAGATGAAGTAAAATTGTTAAAAACTCTGCCTTTCTGCTGACCGGGGAATTTGATAATCAGAGGCGTATGATAAACAGAATCCGCAAATCTCTGTGCAGTATAAGTGTAGGAAGGATATGCCTCCTGTGGAATCTGTCTGATTCCATGATCAGCGCTGAAAATTATGAGCGTATTTTCATCCAGTTTTTCCTTTTTTAGCTCTTCCATAAGCTCTTTGAACAGATAATCAAAATAGAGAATACTGTTGTCATATTTATCAAGTTCTTTATAGAGGCCTGTATTGTATTTGTTAAACCGCTCGGGATAGTGAAATGGGATATGTGTTTCGAGCATGTGAAGCCAGACAAAAACCGGAGTGGGGCTCTTTTTCATAGCATAAACAATACTATGAAGATGATTTTCTGTTTCGGGATTTTTCCATGTGTAATCAACTTCCCTCGGGTCAACAGTGCTGAGGATGTTATAAAATCTGTCATCCTCAGAATAAACTTTCTGAACCCAGGAGGAAAAAGAAGTAAGCGTCTCTTCCTTGAGAAGCTGATCGTAATGGCAGGGTTCGTTCAGACTTATATGATCCGTATAATAGCTGACATTTACACCGGAAAACTGGGAAGCAAAAATTCTCGTATCATAACCGTTTTCACCAAGGATATAACTCAAAGATTCAGTTACAGGTCCATTTGGGCTTAATGTACCCAGTTCTATTGTTGACAGGCACACAGGGGTTCCGTTGGAATATGAAAGATTTTTCGTAAAAACATCAGCTTTGCTGGCAAATTTTGAAATATTGGGAGTCAGATTCTTTTCATTGCCAGGAGCAGACATACTCCCGTATTTCATACCATCGGCAGTAATAATCAGAATATGGGGCCTGTTTTTTCCACTTCTGGCGCTGGCAGGCTGTTTAAGGGTAAATGACCATTCTGAGCTTACGAGAATTGAACCAAACCACGCAACAAGCACAAACAGGGCAACATAGGGAAAGTATTTTTCCGTCAGGGCAGCTATTCTAATATGTTCGAGTCGGAATCTGAAATAAAAGAAATACAGCACAATCAACACAATCAGAAATGAAAAAGTGAGAAGAACACTTTTACTTATGGGGTCATTAAACCGCATGGAAATCAGGGTTGTATTTAAAAATAGTTTGAGATAAATCAGAAAAATATAGATATTGGTTACAAAATACAGAAAATTTGATAATCTGCAATAAACAAGAGGTTCCTGATATTGTTCGTTTTCATTGCTTTTGTGAGACAACCTTACCATAAAATTGTTGATAAATATGTAAAGCATATCAAGGGCAAAGAATAGAATTCCAACCACAATGAAAAAATAGAAAGCCAAACCAATGAATATGACAATGTTGTTAAGCAGATTGTGAAGCCGCATGTGGGAGAGAAGACTCTCAGAGCGGTAGAGGCCGTCCTGAATTATGAACAGAAAAGCAGTGATGAAAGAAAGTATGAAATAGTGTTTAAACCCCGGCGATTTGAGGGGTTTATTTATAATCAGCATATTTTTAAAAGACATTGCGGCTCCGATATTTAGTTGTAACGCGTATTAGTTATACCCTTTAAACCCGGTTTTTCCCTTTTTTTCACCATCGGCTTTAAATAGAGGATTCTTATGGCGTTATAAGAATTATTGCTTATCTCACCAGAAGAGGAAGAAAATTGTATTCAGTTCACACTATTCAACAGCTTCTCCTTGCTGCCCGTTATGCCGGTTCAGATGTTACACTGACTCAGGGCGGAGGAGGAAATGTATCAGTCAAATCCAGTGATGGAAAAATCATGTTCATCAAAGCATCAGGTTACACCCTGAACGAAGTTTCACCGGAAGGCGGATTTGTGGAAACAGATCGTTATGCTGCTGTTTCTGCCCTCAGGGATCTGGACAGGTCAGATAAATCAAGAAGCGCCATTCAGGATGAGTTTTCCACACTTCTCGGAAAAGCTGCCATAACAGATCAGCTAAGGCCCTCAATTGAAGCCGGCTTCCACGCTATTCTGCCCGGAGTTGTCATCCATACCCATCCGGTTTACATCAATGCATTCCTTTGTATGAAAGACGGAGTAAACCTGCTGAAAACAATTTGCGACTGCAACCACCCTGTTGTGGATTATTATCCTCCGGGATACGAATTAGCCCTGATGGTGGATAAGGAATATGGCAAACTGAACACAAAATCAGGAGGAATATACCTCCTCAACCACGGTTTTGTAAGCTGGGCTGAAACAGCAGAAGACGCCGCCAGACTTATGGACAATGTGGAAACTTCCGCTAAAATCTATCTGGGAGAACTCAAACCCAAAGGACATGAGCCTTCGATAAAAACAGACGAAATCACCTCAATGATTCGCAATACCGGTTTTACAGGCTCACTCCATGTCAGTTCGGAAGGTTTCGTAACGGAAGCTGCCTTCGACAATGACCTTGCCGCCGCAGTTTTAAACCCGCTGGTTCCCGACGATGCCGTTTATAACTACGGAAGGATATTCACTACAGACGGGAAAACTCTCCCGGATCTTCCCGAAAAATTCATTCTTATTGTAAAAAATCAGGGAATAATCATAGGAGCACCCACAGGCAGAACCATAAAAAACATGGAAGAAACCCTCACAGCCCATATTATGGTAAGAAGACTGATAAATGGCAGAGGTGTGCCGGTGGAACTTCCTCAGGAAGAAATTGACTTTATAACCGGAATGGAATCGGAAAAATTCCGTTCAGCTTTGAAATAAAAAAACCAATGACAATAAACGGGAGTAACAATGCAAGTAATCATCCCTATGGCCGGACAGGGCACAAGATTCAGAAATGCAGGATACAACCTTCCAAAAACTCTTATCGAAGTGGAAGGAAAACCCATAATCGAACATGTGATCGATATGTTCCCCGGTGAAACCAATATTGTTTTTATTGTTGCGGAGAATCAGGTTGAGGAGAATTCCATAACAGATCTTCTGAAGAAACTTGTTCCAACTGCAAAAATAGCCGTCATACCTCCCCACAAGCTGGGTCCCGTTCATACTGTTGCTGCAGCTTTTGATTTTATAGATGATAACGAACCTGTAACCGTAAATTATTGCGATTTTTCTGTTCTGTGGGATTATGAGAATTATAAAAGAACAATGGCTTCAACAAAGTGCGACGGATGCGTAACCGCCTACAGAGGTTTCCACCCACACAGCCTCGGCAACACTATGTATGCATACATGCGGGAAAAAGACAACTATATGCTTGAAATCCGGGAGAAGGAAGCTTTTACCGACAACAGGATGAATGAATACGCTTCCGCAGGCACATACTATTTCAGAACAGGAGCGCTGCTGAAAAAGTATTATGATGAAGCCCTGAAACTGAATATGACCACCAACGGCGAGTTTTACGCAAGCCTTCCCTACAATCTGATGGCACGGGACGGACTGAAAGTCTATATATACGAACTTGAGAAATTTCTGCAGTGGGGCACTCCTGAGGATCTTGAAGAATACCTGAAGTGGTCTGATTATTTCCTCAACTATTTCAACAAACCGGCAGAAAGAAAAGCCTGCGATGGGGTTCTCGTTATGCCTGCCGCCGGCGAAGGAATAAGATTCAGAAACGAAGGTTACACCCAGCCCAAGCCTCTGGTAGATGTAGCCGGAGTGCCGATGATTAAACGGACTCTTGAGAGCTTCCCACTGATGAAGAACACGGTTGCAGTTCTGCGTAAGGAATTCCTTGACAATCCTGAGATGGTACAGGTTCTTCAGCAGGAAGGAAGCAAAACCGATGTCATAACAGTGGAAAAAACCACAGAAGGACAAGCCTGCACATGTATGCTGGCAGAAGATAAAATTGATCCGGAAAAACCCCTGCATATTATCCCCTGTGATTCCGCAGTGGTTTATAATGAAGCACGGTTCAGGGATTTGATGGAATCAGATGATACCGATGCAGTAATCTGGACATTCAGAAATCATCCCAATGCCAACAGGAAACCCAAACAGTACGGATGGGTTCTCTCAGATGGAGATAAAGCCACCGGAATTTCATGCAAAATCCCACTCAGCGAAACTCCCAAAAATGATCCCGGAATTGTCGGTGCATTCTCTTTCAAAAAAGGTAAATTCTTCACTGATGGTGTAAAAGAACTTATCAGGCGGAATTTACGCACCAACGGCGAATTCTATGTGGATACCATGATGGGTGTTCTGATTGAACAGAATCTGAATGTGAAAATTTTTGATGTTACACATTATCTGTGCTTCGGAGTTCCGGATGATGTGCGAACATTCGAATACTGGGAAGAATACTTCAGGAAAAGATGAATATGAGCGATATAAAATTTTCTATTGTCCTGCCCTGCTATAACGAAGCGGAAAATCTTCCGCTAATCCTTGAAAGATACGCATCGGTAATGAGAGATGATGTCAAAACCGAGCTTATCCTTGTTAACAATGGTTCCACCGACAACAGCGCTTCCGTTATGGCTGAACTGCTGAAGAAGGAAGAGTATTCATTTGCCAGATCCGTTCTGGTGGAGAAAAATATCGGATACGGACATGGTATCTTCACCGGAATCAAATCGGCACAAGGTGAATTCATCGGATTTTCCCACGCAGATATGCAGTGTCCGGCAGAAGATCTCTTCAAAGCATACGATCTTCTCAATGCCCAGCCTGATCCAAAAAAAGCCATGGTAAAAGGCAGAAGGCTCAACAGGGAAATCGGACCTTCAATTATTACCGTAGGTATGTCTATGATGGCTTCTGTTGTGCTTACAAGAGTTTTAACCGATATCAACGCCCAACCCAAGGTTTTTCACCGCTCCCATGTGGAAAGAATGAAAAACCCGCCCAACGGCTTCGAGCTTGATCTTTATGTTACATATCTTGCAAAAAAAGCCAATATGAATATCCTGACCATACCCGTAATATTCGGAAAAAGAGCGCATGGCGTGTCTAAATGGGCTTTCAGCTTTATTTCCCGATATAAGACCATACTTGCCATGATGAAGTATATTTTTAAATTAAGGTTTATAGACTGATGTCTGGAAAACCGGAAAAAAATCAAACCGGAAAAATACAAATACAGGAAGGCAGTATCCGGGAGTTGCTGCGCTCACCGGTTTTCTGGTCTGTTCTTGTCATAAAAATTATCATTGGTTCAATACTTGCATCATATTATATGCGTGATCTTTTTGTTCCCTTTCTCAACTATTATGTGGAATCAGGCTTCCACAATCCATGGGACTATTTCGCATCTATAGGACAATTCCGCAATTTCCCCTACCCTCCCGTTATGCTGTATATCATGGCATTTTTCCGTTTTATTTTCTCACCGATCCTTGCGCATGGCACATTCACAGCTACTTGCCTCCACTACTTCGTCATGAGGCTTCCCCTTCTGTTTTGCGACATAATGATATGTATGATTCTTCTCCAGTGGTTTCCGGGCAGGCTTAAAAGAATTCTGCTTTACTACTGGTGCTCTCCCTTTGTTATCTATATCTGTTACTGGCACGGACAGCTTGATATAATCCCCACATCGCTGTTTCTCCTTGCACTGTATTTTATCGGAAAAGAAAAATACACTGAGGGAATGCTGATTTATGGTATTTCCTTAGCATCAAAATCCCACCTGTGGATCGCCTTCCCCTTTGTGCTGGCATATCTGTATGAACGGCGGAAATCAGCATTTCTCCTTATCAGGGATAGTGTAATCACTATTGCCTCTTACCTGTTTTTTGTAATGCCGTATATGAAAGATCCTAATTTTGTCAGCATGGTGTATTTTTCCGGCGAACAGAAAAGGTTTTTGTCCCTCGCCATATCTATGGGATTTGACAAACTGGCAGTTTATCTGGCTCCGGGAGCTATAACGCTCCTTTGGTTCAGATTTATCTCATACAAAAAACATAACTGGGATTTGCTGATGCTCTATCTGGGCATTGTCTTTTCCGTATTTATCACCCTTTCGCCCCCTGCCAACGGTTATTTTCTCTGGTCTCTGCCGTTTCTGATCTATTTTATGTGCAAAGACAGAGATGCAAGACCACTCCCTTACTATGTTTATGCACTTTGCTACCTGACATTTTTCTGGATAGGAAAAACTTCTGATATATTTGATGCCTGGAAGACCATTGCTCCTGCAGTCGCATCTCTGCCTACACCCTTTGTTTATCTTGCCTCAATCATACCCGCAACACCGGAAACCTTCGAAAACCTTGCATTTACAGCTATGCAGGCTTCACTGGCGGGAATAATCCTGAATATGTATCTCTTCGGTGTGAAAAGCAACGATACCTATCACCTGAGAACAAAACCCGTCCTCCTTGGAGTGGCGGGAGACAGCGCCAGCGGCAAGGACAGATTTTCAAACAGCATTATCAAGCTCCTCGGCGAAAAGAAAGTTACCGTCATTGCAGGCGATGATTATCACAAATGGTCAAGAGGCCATGAGATGTGGAAAGTATATACACATCTCGATGTTCAGGGAAACTTCCTCCACAGGCAGCAGGACCATGCTATTGCACTATCAGAAGGAAAATCAATTATAAAAGGTCAGTATGATCACACCACAGGCAAATTCACGAGAGAAGAAATGGTGGATCCGAGTCAGGTTATTCTGTTTCAGGGCCTCCACTCTTTCTATATAGAGGGAATGCGGAAAGTATTCGATCTGAAGGTTTTTCTTAATCCTGATGACAATTTGCGCATATACTGGAAAATTACAAGAGATTTTATCGAACGGGGCCACAAACCTGAACAGACACTGAAAAGCGCTCAGGAGAGAGAAAAGGATCGCCAGACATATATCATTCCCCAGATGGAACTGACGGATCTTATCATAAGCTGGATTCCCGCGGATGCTTCCGGAATCGAAAAGGAAATAGAGGAAATCATCAGCAGGGATTACAAAAACAGGGAAGAGATGCTTGATTCCTGTAAGGAACCGGAGAAGTATCTCGAAATCAGAGCCGCTAATTCATTTGATTTTACAAAACTATGCAACAGACTTGAAGAATGCAGCGGGCTTAATGTTTCAACTGAACCCATCGATACAAAATGGCAGAAGATTACCCTTTCAGGAACGGTACCCGCTTCACACCTGATTTCCGTTGCAAGGGATACTATACCGGAAATCGAAGATATTGCATCATTGAAAAATATTGATAATGGTCTTGAAGGATGTCTTGAGTTGATTTTCCTGTTCTGCCTCGGCAAAAAGATGTCCTGAATGAGGTGAATTATGGAAAAACCGGGAAGCCGGCTTTTTTTTATACCGGATAGAAAAACCACTGTCAGGCTCAGCGTCCTGAGTATTATTTTCATTGTGCTTACACAGAAGCTATTCGGGCAGTATTATGAAAACACTCTGTATGTGCTTGCTTTTGTTATCGCTTTTCTGGCAACCTTATGGTATTTCTACAGAGAATCATCCAAAGCCACATCCGATGGGGAACCGGGGTTGTTTGAAAAAAGATCCGTCCTGAGCTTTCTTCTGCTTGCAGCCCTTGGCTATCAGCTTATTTTCAGAATTTGGGATGATGTGGATTACGGCTCCTTATCACTGATGGTCCTTCTGGTTCTTTTTGCTGCGGAACTTTTCAGAAAACCTTTTGTTCAGGAAATAATTCAAAAAGCAGTATGGCAGAGAGACGAACAACAAGCTGCATATGAAAGCAAAGAAAAGGGATTAAAAAAAGGACTTGCAGGGGGATTATTATTTACGGTTTTCTGCTTTTTTATGCTCGAAATCAAACAGCCTTATTTTTTTACAGGTGATGACAATCTGGTTCAGTTTCTGCCGGACGTTCTGCTTGGAGTAAAGACTGTTCTTTCAGGAAAATTTCCTGCCTGGAATCCATATCAGCATATGGGAGTGCCTCTTATAGATCAGGGGATTTACGCCCTTACTTACATCCCCCTTTATCTAAGCTATTTTATAGCCAACACGCTTCTTGGCAATGAGAACCTTATTCTTGAGGTTTTTGCATTTTTGCATCTTATCCCCGGATTCGTTGTGCTGTATTTTCTGCTGAGAAAAATGGGAATAAGCGATCTGATTTCATCAGCAGGCTCAACAGCATACATACTTTCCGGCTTCATACTGATGGCGGGAAGATCGTGGTTTTATATGCTGCCCACTGCATTTTACCTCCCTGCTCTGGCTTTCATAATTTATGAACTGCTGAAAGGGAAGCCGGGCTTAAAATGGGTGGTTGTTTCCGGTGTCATAATCGGTCTGTTTTTTCATGCAGGAAATGCCCAAATGTGGGTTTATGGACTGATGTTTTTTGGCATAATTACTGGGTTGTCATTCATTTTTGAAAAAGTGAAATTCAGCAGTTTTGTGTTTGCTGCGGCGGCGGTAACTCTCGGTGCTGCAATCGCAGCTCCCCTCGCAGTCCCTCAATACCTTGTTACAAAAGATCTTGTAAGGATAACCTGGGGCGAAGGTGTCCTGCAGGGAGTGGCAGCTTTTATTTTCCCTTACCCTTTGTGCACTGCGGATCACCCTAACGGATGGGCTTCAAGTCCGTCCAACGCTCAAATATATTACTCCGGCACAATTTTCTTTCTTGCCGCATATCTGTTGTTCTTCTTTATGCTCCTTTACAAAACACAGATTACTGAAATGGTGAGAAAAAACATCTGGCTGTTCACAGGTTTCATTGCTTTTATATTCGGACTTGGAAAATCGGGAATTCTCTGGAATCTCCTAAGCAAACAGCCTGTTTTCAGCAAATTTACAAACCCATTCAAGTTTATTCCCTTTATTAATATATTTGTGATAATAGGTGCGGCAATAATTATTGAAGGTGTTCTGAACGAACTGAAAGATGGTTGTAAATACAGAAAATTTGTTACGATTACTGTATTCGCCCTGATGTTTTATCATTGTCTTACTCCGCTGAATGCATTTTATGTGTATGCAGATAAGCCTTTTGGTAAAATGCCGGAAGAAGTTATAAAAATTGTAAGCCCTGACGGAAAAAGCAATTACCGCATTGTCAGTATTTCCGCACAGGATCCTTTTTATCTCAGATCAGAAATCAGCAATTTGCAGAATACGGCAGCTTTCAACTATCCCACAGTTTTCAGGCTCAATTCTGCAGGGGGGTATGAGCCTTTCGCAATTGATTCTCCCTTGTACGCCCCTATGAGAAAAGCTATCAAAAACCATTCAACCGATAAGGATTTTGATATGCTCAGGGCATTTGGGGTAAAGTGGGTTTTTGCTTTTGAACAGAAATGTATTGATGAATCTGAAAAGAATAAGAACCTGAAAAAAGTTTATAAATTCCCCGGTCAGGAAATAGTCATATTTGAGCTTCTCAATACTAATCCCGTTGTATTTGCATCTAAAAACCCCAAAGCACAGATAAATACGGTTTTCGACACTCAGGGTGCTGTTATTGATACGGCGGGCTTAACTGCAGGAGATGAAATAACAGTGGGAGTTCTTGCCCGCCCATATCTGGAGATGAGCACAGGAAATAACATTATTGATTTTGAAAAGGATAATATGGGAAGAATAAGATTCAGAATGCCTGAAAACACAAATCAGGTTAAGCTTTCTTATTCCCCGCCCTGGAAGAAAGGTTTTGCTGCAAGCCTCCTGTTTTTCATACTGACTTGTGCCTTAACAGTAATAGGAATTTATGCTGCTTCCATAGAGAAGAAAAAGGAGAAATTACGGAAAAATGCCTGATTTGCCAAAATGGATGAAACCGGACAGGGATGTAATACTCAGAGCTTTGATAATCGGCGGAGCTATCCTGATGATGTCCGCAAAGTTCTATCTTTTAGCCAACCTTATTCATATTCTTGTTTTCTTTCCTGTTTTTATTCTGACATTTCTTGTTTTTCTCAAACTTCCGGCACAACAGGAACAATCAGCCGTATATAAAAAAAGAAGCTTGTTTGATCTTGGAATACTTGTTCTTCTCGGATTTATGTTCATCAATGAAATCTGGTCTGAAACCGATATTGTTTCAATTGCCCTGATATTTCTGATGATGGTTTATTCCTGGCTTGCCTTTGGAAAACCCGGCGCAGGGGAATTGTTTAAAAAAGCAGCAATGCCCGAATCGGAGATTCTGAAACAGGACAAAGAAAACTCAGTAAAATCCTTTGCTGTTTTTGCAGTGGGAATGATTATCACAGCTATCTGTCTGTTTATTCTTGAAAAGCGGGATACATTTTTCTTCACTACCGATGACAATCTCGTACAGTTTCTCCCTAATATAAATCTTGGAGCGGAAAGCTTCTTTTCAGGAGTATTTCCTTCATGGAATCCCTGGCAGTGTCTTGGGACGCCCCTTGCGGATCAGGGAATCTACGCCCTCACATACCCTCCAACATACCTGTCTTATTATATTGCTAAGAACTTTCTCGGATCCGAACTTCTCACCCTTGAAGTTTTTGCATCATTTCATATCCTCGCCGGTTATGCAGCAGCGTTTTATACTTTCAGAAAAATGGGGAGCAGCAGCCTGATTTCCGCAGCAGGAGCAGTTTCATTTGTTTTATCAGGATATATTCTTATCGCCGGAAGATCATGGTTTTATATGCTCCCTCTCGCATTATGGCTTCCGCTTTTTGTTCTGATTATTCATGAGCTTTTATTTGGAAAACCCGGCGTAAAATGGACAATTCTTTCAGGATTGGCAATCGGTCTTTTCTTCCACGCAGGCAATGTTCAGATGTGGTTTTATGCCATGATGTTTTTATTTATACCTGTTTTGGTTCTGTTTTTTATGGGAAAAGCCGGTTATTCAAAAATTGGCTGGCTTATTTGCGCAGCAACTATCGGAATCGCAGTGGCAGCACCTCTTCTTCTCCCTCAGCTTGCACTGACAAGAGATCTGAACCGATCATTCTGGGGAATCGGAATCATTCAGGGAATCGCCGCCTTTGTATTTCCATCACCGATATGTAAGGGAATGAGCGCAAATGATTTAGCGACATCAGCCGGCAACGGGCATATTTATTATTCAGGCACGGTGTTTTTCCTTATTGCTTACATCCTCTTCTTCTTTATTCTGTTTTACAGGGTTTCAATAGCTGAATTTGTGAAAAAGAACATCTGGTATCTATTGGCAGCGGTTGCATTTGTGTTCGGGATTGGAAAAGCTGGGGTTTTATGGACATTAGCCCTTGATCTGCCTATGTTTTCCAAATTTTCACACCCGTTTAAGCTTATTCCTTACATCACAATTTTTGTCATAACAGGTGGAGTAGTCATAATCGAAAGAGTTCTTGGGGACAATAAAAACAGGGAAAAATTCCGGCTGACAATCTCATGTGTTGTTTTTTTACTGATGATATATCATTGTTTCTGCCCTATCAAACCTTTCTATATTTATGCGGATAAACCTTACGGCAAATTGCCCGATGAGCTTATAAAAATAATAAAACCGGACAATTCAATCACTTACCGCATAGCCAATGCATCAGAAGGAAGCGTTTACGAAGTACGCTCTGAGAAGCCGGGGTTTTATAATTTTGCTCCCCATGATTATCCCACTGTATTCAGAATACCTTCTGCTGCGGGATATGAACCTTTTGTTGCAAAATCCCCTGTTTATGTAAATATTTATGATGCTCTTGAACAGAGAAAATCGAAAAAGCAATTTGATATTCTGAAAGCCTGCTCGGTGAAATGGTTCTTTGTTTATGGCAAAAAACTCATCGATGAGATGGGTTCAAACACTGAACTGAAGAAGATCTATCAATTTCCGGATCCTGATGTGGCTGTGTTTGAATTAAGCGGAGCGTTGCCGGTGGCTTATGAATGGAAAAATCCGGAGAAAGCACTCCCTGTGGAGTTTTCCACTGCAGGTGCTTTTGTAAATCTCAATGGAATATCTCCGGGCAGTGATATAACAATCAGCATACTCAACAGACCCGGGCTGAAAGTGGAATCCGGTGGAAATTCCATTGAAATGCTGCCTGAAAAAACCGGACTGGTTCATATTAAAGCTCCACAGAATCCCGGAGTTCTGACCATAAAATATGAAGCTCCGTGGAAAAAGGGTATCGCAGCGGGAATCATTCTTTTGATTGGTGCGTTCTTAATGATGGCAGGGATGGTTTATTCTACAAAAAAATCTGAAAGGAATACCGGAAATGATAATAATATCTCACAGAGTGAACAAAATAACTGAACTTGAAAACACACCGGCAAAGTGGGGCGCTGAAATCGATATAAGGGATTACGACGGCAAACTCAGGCTCACCCACGAACCTTTCGACGGTGGAGACGATCTCGAGGAATATATCAGAAAATACAAACACAATACTCTCGTTTTCAATGTAAAATGCGATGGTCTTGAAAGCCGGATTATTGACCTTGCGGATAAATACGGAATTATAGACTACTTCTTTCTTGACACTCCCGTGCCCACATCCGTGAAACTTACAAGAATGCAGAACAGCAGATTTGCAGTGAGATATTCCGAATACGAACCGATAGAAGCTGCACTTGCATTCAAGGGACTTGCGGACTGGGTATGGATTGATACATTCTCAGGCAGAACTCCTGATGAAGAAGATTGTATGGAGCTTGGAAAGCATTTCAAAACATGTCTGGTTTCTCCTGAACTTCAGGGTTATTCTGAAGAAACTATAAAAGAATTTGCGGATTTTGCCGATAAAACGGGTATAAGCGCAGTATGCACCGATTTCTGCCAGATATGGGAAGATTTGATGAATAGGGGAAAATAAATGAAAAAGCCCAAAATAGAAGCAGTCATGGTAGATCTGGACAATACGGTTTATCCTTATGAACCCTGCCATAAAGCCGGGCTCGAATCTGCCGGGGAATTCTTTTTCGAAAACTGGGGAGGCGGATTCAATTTCGAACAAGAGTATAATGATGCCAGGGAGATTGTAAAATCAAGAACCGAAGGTCAGGCAGCCTCACACTGCAGGCTGCTTTATTTTAAGGAAATGACCAGAAAGCTCTTTGACAAAACAGACCTTCTTATGGCAGAGCAACTCAGTGAAGCTTACTGGATGGGATATTTTTCCATGATGAATCCTGACGAGGACTGTCCTGAAGTTCTGGAACTTTTCAGGGAAAAGAATCTCAAGACAGCCTGGGTTTCTAACTACACAACCGGAATGCAGATAAAAAAACTAAAGAAAATGGGGCTTGAAAGCACGCTGGATTATCTTGTTACCTCAGAAGAATCAGGGGCGGAAAAACCTAATCCCGCTCCTTTCAGACTGGCGCTGAGCTTTCTTGGTACACCTCCTGAAAATACTTTGATGATAGGCGACAGTTATACCGATGATATGGAACCGGCTGTTGCTCTTGGAATGCCCGCAATCTGGCTTAACCGAAAAAATAAACCGACGGTAAACGGTGTTTACTCCGTCGGTTCATGGTCAGATATAGATGTTTTGGTCTGTAGTTTTTTCTATGAGCCTTATTTGACTGCGTAGGGTTTATTATAAAGCTGATCGGTAACTTTGTTCTTCTTTGCTTCATCTTTCATGCTCATAGTTGCCATTTTCAGATAAACCCATGCAGGCATAAGATCCTTTGAAATCATTGCCGATGCTTCCTCAGGTATGGGGTCGGCGTTAGCAAGAGCTTTGGCAGCCATATCCAGAGCTTTTCTTATCCCTGAAGTCATACCGCCCATTTTTTCCAACCCCTGGAAAAGTGCAGGACCTGCTCCCACTGCAAAACCATCAGCCCATTCAAATCCGCATTTGAGGGCAAAGTATCTCATTATATCCAGAGATGCCTGATTCTGGAATGCTTCAGGGAAGCCACAGTTTGATATTGCAAAGAAGCGGGTCTTTTTACCATCAAATTTTCTGCCGGCAAAATGTTCGGTTATTTTTTCCATTGCCTCAATCACATGTGATGGAAAACTATCAACATACAGAGGTCCTGAATAAACGACAACATCTGCTTTTTCAACAGCTTCAAACATTTCCTGAAGTGAAGCATCGTTTTTAATTGCGGAGCGCATTCTGAGAGTAGCTGTTGTGCAGCCGTCTGTTTCCATTTTTTTCAGAAGATAGTTGCCTAAAACCTCAGAAACACTGTCTTTGGCTTTGGGTGTACCGGAAAGCATCAGCACATGCGGTTTTTCGCCATTTTTCCAGTTTTTGCCATCTGTTATTCCGCTGATATTTACTCCACCGTCTTTAAGAACCTGTCTGATACGGGTTCTGAGTTCATCATCTCCTGCGCTTACTGAAGCAACATCAAAACCAACTTTTTCCGGTCTGAAGTTTTTCATGTTTCTGTCAAAAAGCTGTCTGAACAGTCTTTCGCTTTCAACATCGTTGTCTGCAACTATTCCCAGACCTGCGAGCTGCGGGTATCTGTCATATCTTCTTTCGTGATGAATTTCATTGCCTTCTTTAACAAAGAAAGGCATTGCGTTGGGCACGCTTCTGTCGAGGGCGGCCTTGAGATAGCGGGAAGGTGCTCCAAATTTTACAGGAGTAAGGTAAATTGTAAGGTCGCTCTGAATGCTTTTCGCTGATGTTTCCCTGCCCTGATCGTTAATCACACACTCACCCGGAGTTTTGAACCAGCATCCGAAGCATCCCACACATGGAGCGATTTTCATATCACGAAGAACCAGCTCTTCCACATCCCAGCCTGCAGCTTTCAGTTCCTCACTCATTATATTTTTTGATTTTTCGCATACAGCATCATTCTGCTCTGCACCGTTATAAATCGTAGCTTTCATTGTTCATTCCTCCTGTTTGTTATTGTCAGTATTGTTCGCCTGTTCATTATTTTTCTGTACCTGTTTTAGTATTCCGATAGCTTCATCCGCCCAGTCTATACAGGATTTGAAAGAATGTATCCCCATCAGCAGGGTCAGAAGAGGATAAACATGCTGAGGCTTAGTGTTGATAAACTCCTGTATATCGTAATCGAATTTCTTCAGAAGCTCCATTTCCCGTAATTTTTTGTCCCGGAATTCCTCAATTATTCTGATGTTTTCTTCTACGGGCATCATATAACCGAAGAATAGTTTTACCAGTATTTCATATCTGCATTTTTCCTCTTCAACAGGGAGAGTCATCCATTTTTGCAGTTCTTCCCTGCCGGCTGGAGTAATTTCGTATTCGTGCCTGATAGGTCTTCCGTCTTCTATCTGGGTTGATTTGAAAACCAGTCCGTCTTTTTCAAGTCCTTCCAGTGTGGGATAAATCTGTCCATATCCGATATCCCAGAAAAAGCTGAATGTTTCTTCAACCCATTTTTTAATATCATATCCACTGGCAGGCTTCATTGAGACTATGCCGAGAATGATATACCGGGTCTTGTTAATTTTTGCCACTTGCTCACCTCTTTTATTATCAAAAAGATATATTAATTTTTTAATTATATCTTTTTGATATACCGTATTCTTAATATATCATTTTGATATATTTTTGTCAAGGGCAAGTTCAGGCAAATTATTCATGTATTATTTCAAGCTTTCTGACTTAACAACAGGAAGAATAGCTTCATCTTTTCCTTCGTTGAAAAACACTATTATGGGACAGGAAATGGAAGAAATTTAATTAATTCAGCGGCATTGGGTCTATGCCAATATTTTGCTGTTTTTACAATTATTTATTATTTAATTATTTGTACCCAAATCAACTATGTAACTGACACAGAATAAAACTCATTCAGCAAAGAATCCCGGTCCATGAATATTATCCACCGGGCATTTTTCCGTATATCCGGCGGCTCTCCAGGCAGTTATTCCCCCCGGTACATTTACTACATTTACGATCCCCGCACTCCGGAGTATTCCCGCAGCCATTGCTGATCTCTGCCCACTGGCGCACATTACGATAATCGGTTCATTTTTAATTTCACTGTATCTTGTTCTCAATTCGGGAACAGGGATATTAACAGCTTTTTCAAGATGGTAAGAATCGAATTCCCTCCGGGAGCGGACATCAATGATAAACGCTTTCTGCCTGACACAGTCTTCCTTTAATTTTTCCACGGAAATCTGAGGTATGCTCGCTATGGGATAACCGTTGAGATTCCAGTTGTAAATTCCACCTTCAAGCCACCCTGCAACATTATCCAGACCAACCTGCCTGAGTCCGGTGAGAGCTTTTTCCATGTCGTTTTCACAATCCGTTATCAGAAGAATGGGCTTTCCCACAGGAAGAATCCACCCTGCAAAAGTGGGAAAATTACTTCCGATATCAATATTTATCGCCCCCGGAATATGACCGCCGCAAAAGGCACAGAAATTTCTTACATCAAGAATTATACTGTTGTTATTTTCGTAAAACTTTTTGAAATCAGCAGGGCTGAAGGGAACTGGCGAAGGCAGTTCCCTGAGAAGTGCCGGACCCTGCCGGTTTGTTTCCGAACAACGGCTGAAATGATCGGGAGCTTCCGGCATACCTGAAAGAAGTTTTGCCTTGAATTCATCGATGCTCATATCCTGCAGAGTGGGATTGTATTTCTTTTCATATCCCATAGTAGAGCTTCTCTTGGCGCTTATTGCCTTTCCGCAAAGAGAGCCGGCGCCGTGTGCAGGGTAAACCTCAGTAAAATCAGGTAAATTTTTCAGTTTTTCAAGGCTGTGGTAAAGCTTTTCCGTTAGTTCGTCCGCTCTTCCCGGAAACAGATCAGGCCTGCCTGCATCGCCTACAAAAAGTGTATCTCCGGTAAAAACAGAGCAAGGCTCCTCACCTCTTGAAGCATCATATACCACATAGCTTAAATGCTCCGGTGTATGCCCCGGAGTTTCCAGAACCCTGAATTTCAGATTCTGTATAAAAAACTCATCATTTTCAGAAACGGCGGTATGTCCAAACTGCATATTCCCTGACTTTGGCCCCACAATTACCGCACCTGTTTTTTCAGCCAGATCAAGATGACCTGATATAAAGTCGGCATGCAGGTGGGTTTCGAGAATGTGGGTTATTCTGAAACCCATATTTTTTGCCTCATCAATGTAAACCTGAACATCCCGGCTGGGATCAATAACGGCGCATTGAGTGCCTGCCCCCACCAGATAAGAAATATGGGCGAGTCCTTTTACAAAAAACGGTTTCAGATACATATCCGCCTCCTGAGTATTTATATGGATATATACTGAAAATCAAAATGTTTTCCTTCGTTAATTTGCCCAAAGAGCTTTTATGAAAGGTATAGAATCATTTCAGGAGAAATCAACATTCAGTAACCAGAATCTACATGGAGGAAGCAATACCAGTGAATTAGTAAAACCTGCTTCAATTTCCAGCCCCTACCCCAATGCCACTGAATTAGTAAAACCAACTCCAATTTACAGCCGAATACTCCTGTTTTTCAAGGAGGGAGGTTCGGAGAGAAACCTCGCTTTTCCAAAAAAGCGTGCTCCTCTGACGGTCCCCAAACCCCACGGTCCCCGGTCGGTCCAAATCCCCTGGTCGGTCCCTCAATTCAAAAGTTTTGGGATGGAGGTCCGGAGTAAACTTTTTTCAAAAAGTTTTCTCTGGGAGCTGGGCAAACGGACACACCCCTCGTGAGCGATTAGATAAATTCATGCCGTAATGATAGTGGCATTGGTCCTAAACCCAATGCCACTGAATTAGTAAAATTCACTCAAATCCACAGTCCATTACTCTTGTTTTTCAAGGGAGGAGGTTCGGAGGAGACCTCGCTTTTCCAAAAAAGCGTGGTCTCCTCTGACGGTCCCTAAACCCTACGGTCCCCTGGTCGGTCCCCCAATTCAAAAGTTTTGGGATGAAGGTCCGGAGGAAACTTTTTTCAAAAAGTTTTCTCTGGGAGCTGGGCAAACGGACACACCCCTCGTGAGCGATTAGATAAATTCATGCCGTAATTCACAGACATTTGAGGAGGAAATTCAATATGATAAAGAATTTTCGAGATTATCTCAACAAGCCATTATTTTTAATATTTGTAGTTTTTATCTTCCTGATATCTGCCGGATGTTCACAAAAATCGGAAAATCAACCGACGGGACCTGCTGAACCGGCAGACTGGAAACAAATTAAGAAAGATAATTTCCCCGGGAAAACATCTATAGAAATAAACCCTCTGATTGAGCTGGACGGTAAGACAAAAAAAGAGGTTTATGAAATAAGAGCCGGTTATGTTAACAAACACCCGGAGCTTGTGAAGGTTCTTTACAGGAAAGACTATAAACCTTCTGATGAAGTTTTCGGGCAGATTACCGACGGCAAGACATGGTGGGGCATTCTCGGTCTTTTTTATTACGGAAGAGGAGAAAAGAGTATTGAAGGACCATCCGAGGAGACCCGCTTTCTTGCAAATCCTTATCTGCTTATAGGTCTTGGGGAGAATGTTTTCAGACAGGTAAAGGATCAGACCCTTGAGCCGAAGGCTTTTTATGCAGTGCCTGACAATCTGATATGGGATCTGAAAAATTCCCAGGTAACCGTCAACTATAATCTGCATGATTTTCTAAATAATGGAAAACTATACGGATACTGCGCATTAAGGGAATTTCTTCTTGTTTCCTACAACGCAAGGGATCTTGGTTTTCCATTTGCATATATTGATCCTGATCAGACAAAAGGCATAGTCTTCGTAAAGTCAGACATTCCAATATCCATCCCTCATTTTATACATACCGGGGGCAGCAGCGGTTATCCCGGAGGAAGCAACAATATGAGCCCTGATTGTCCGCCTTTGAATATTACAATGGAATCTCTGCCGGCAAAAGCTGTGGTGAAGTTGTGGAGAAGCAAACCTGATTCGGTGAAGAGCGAACCTGATTTATGGTATGTAATGACTTTTGAAGATACCCCGGCAAAATAGCAACTACCCTGAAACTGAAATTGTATTTTACAAAAATTACATTAAATTTCAGGAACTATTTTAATAAAAATCAGGTTAAAATTTCAGCATGAAGGATTGCTGGTCCTCCGGGTTAATATAATAGTGAAGATCCGGCAATGGCAGAGTAATGCGTCAACCGGAATATCGACATTCACAATTAATTGGAGGACAAAATATTGGCAAGCAAACGACTTGAGCAGATTGCGGAAAAAATCGCATCCCGTCTGGAGAAAGTGGAAAAAGCAAGAGATGAAAGCTACATTCTTCACAGAGAAATAATCAAAAAATCAGGACTGACAATCAGAGCGGTCCACAGAGGCGATAAGGAAGAAGCACACAAACTTCTGACAGAAGCAAGGGAAAAACTTCAGCAGGCAAACCTCGCCGTTGAAGGCATTCCCGAACTCCCCCGCTCCGGTTTTCTGCATGATGCGCAAAAAGAATTTGCAGAAGCTTCAGTGACAGCAGCTATAGTTTTCGGAAACGAAATCCCCGAACCCGACGATCTGGGAGTCCAGTATGCAGCATATCTGAATGGCATTTCAGAAGTTATCGGCGAGCTGAGAAGGGAAATTCTCGACCTTATGCGTCAGGATAAAGGCGAAGAAGGTGAATCGTTCCTCGAAGCAATGGACGATATTTACAGCATTCTTGTAACCATGGACTTTTCCGATGCAGTTACAGGAGGCCTCCGCCGCTCGACTGATCAGGCAAGAGGTATTCTGGAACGCACCAGAGGAGATTTCACCAGCCACATGATCAACAAACGGCTCAGAGATGATCTCAAAAAATACGGCAAAATCGAAGGCACAGTTGAAACTGTGAAAAACGATTATTAATAAGCCAAAACAGGTGGAAACAGATGTCAGACACAGCAAATTATCTTAGTTTCAACGAAGCATTACAGGAAGGACTCAAAGGTTCAAAACCGGAGAGAAGATGGCTCGTTCCTCTTCTTGACTGCAATGAGGATGATGCACAGGAGCTATACAAAGCTGCGGATAAAGTCCGTGACGCCCATATAGGTCCCGGAATCCACCTCAGAGCATTAATTGAGTTTTCCAATTACTGCAAAAAGAACTGCTTTTACTGCGGTTTGAGACGGGATAATAAAGATGTGGAAAGATACAGGATGTCTCCCGATGAAATCCTTGATGCTGTCAGGGATGCATACAGACTGGGATACAGAACCGTTGTTATGCAGTCGGGAGAAGATCCCTGGTTTACAGAAGATCGGCTTGCGGATATTATCCGCAGAATCAAAGCTGAGTTTGACATTGCCATAACCATCAGTATCGGCGAAAGAAACGAAGAAACTTACAGAGTCTGGAAAGAAGCAGGCGCTGACAGAAGTCTGGTTCGGATTGAAACGACGAATCCGGAATTATTCAAAAAATTTCATCCCGATGATGATCTTCAGGAGCGGATGGAATGCCTGCGGAATCTGAAAAAACTCGGCTATCAGCTTGGCTCCGGCGTTCTGGTCGGATTGCCCGGACAGACCCCGGAAATGCTGGCTGACGATGTAATATGGCTTCACGAACTGGGAGCGGAGATGATTGGCGTTGGTCCTTTCATCCCCCACCCCGGAACGCCTCTCAAAGACAATACCGGCGGAACTGTTGAAAAAACACTCAGGCTTGTCGCAGTGCTCAGGCTCGTTTTCCCCTTTGCACATCTGCCTGCAACCACAGCAATGGGAAGCCTGCACCCCTTAGGCAGGGAAAAAGCTTTAAAAGCAGGGGCAAATGTAATGATGCCCAATGTTACCCCCATCAAATACAGAGCTGATTATGAAATCTACCCCGGCAAAATATGCACAGGCGATGACGCTGCACACTGCAGAGGTTGCATAACAGGCCGGATTGAAGCAATCGGAAGAACAATCGCAGATGGAAAAGGGGATGTTATCAGAAAAAATACTCCGTAATAAGATTCACCCCGAATGACCAGCCTGAAAGAGTAATGGCAGTGAGAGGGTTGAATTTTTCATCTTCGTTTGCGCCTTCCCTGAAGTTGTAATACATAAGCCAACCGTCAGAAATAATCCTGCTGACGCCCTCTGCACTCTTCGAACCGGCAGCTTTCCAGTCATCATTAAAATAATAAATTTTTGCTGTATTCATATCAATCTTTATTTTTTTCGTTTATGTTTTAATTCCTCTTAAACAAAGTTACAAATAAAATCATGCTGGTATTTATTTTGTATTACATAAACAACAAAAGACACGCCGAATTCCGCTTATCTGCCAGAAATTCCGGGCTTATAAACAGAAATTCTGGCGCAGAGATGGTTGGGAAGCTCAAATTCATCTATTAACTCCCTTTCACCCCTCACCCTGTATTTTTCATAGAAGCGCTGCACCGGTTCAGGTAAATCAGGCCTTTCATCCCGATCATAGATTAAAAGCTCTGCAGTCAAATCAGGATTTCCACCTTTACTTACCGGATAATTGGAAAATATGTAACTGTTGCAGTATTTATCCTGTATCTTAACCTCGCAGTCATCATTAAAACCCTCAAGTGGAGAACCGGTTTTTACAAGATAATGCATAAAAATGGAATTGACAGTAATAGGAGTGCTTCTCTGGGAACGGACTTCAGAAAACAAAACCACCATTTTTTTTCCGGCAGATATTTTTTCGAGACAATCCATAATCTCGTTATAATGCCAATCGTCCCTGCAAGGGAGCGGCTGAATCAGGGCGTATTCGTAAGGTGCGGTTTTCTCCTGGGGCACTTTCTGTAAAAACAACCACCCAAGCCAGCTGACACACATAAAAGTAAAGAAAACCGCACTCAAGGCAATTTTCACACGATTATTTTTAATCTCTCCAAACCAGAAAACAGACAAAGGAGCGGAAAAAACCAGAAGTGGCAGAAAATATCTCACATCACGGTTGGGCAGAAGAAACAGAATAATGAATCCGCATATAAAGCCGGCAAATGAAAGCCATAATACATTGTTTTTATCTTTTTTTACAAAAAATGCAATAAACCCCGCCACTATCAGCAATGTTCCGAAAATTCCCTGATAATCGAAAACAAACATCCTGAGATATGAGATAAAATCGAAAGCATCGCCTTCACCGACACCCCATGACGCCCCTTTTGTCATGTTTGCTGATAAAAATGGCAATGCCGGTATATAATAATGCCAGATAATCACAAAGAAAATGCAGACGCTTGTAAAAAAGAATCTCACCTGTGGCTCGATTTTTCTGTTAAAGATCAGAATACCGGAAATCAGGAAAAGAGGAAGAAGTGATTTTAAAATAAGAATCAGATATTCGAAATCAGAGGGTAAGCTGTCGCTGTTTCCCCTGTGATAAATCCAGATACCTCCCGCAACTGCAGCAGTGCAGGCAATCAGGTATTTTATGAAATCAGTTTTCCCTGTTGATTTGAATATTTCATACTGAGATTTAAAAAAACCAGCAAACACTATTGCAAAAGGCAATATGAGAAAAATCGGCGTAGTCCAGCGGATCATCATCCCCAGCCCGGTGACTGCAAAAAAGAGAAGAGTTTGATTTCTTCTGCTGAAGCTTTCGCAATTAATCAAAAACACAAAAGCCAGAGCTGCCATTGCTGTGGACGGATAATCAAGATAATACCTGTGAGACATAAACAGGGCAAAGGGGAAAAAAGCACCTGCCGCGGCACATAAAAAACCAGTAAAAGAGTTACCGCATTTTTTGCCTGTAAAATAAAGAGAGAATAACAAAATACATTGAAAAATCTGCAAAACAAAAAACGAAGAAAGAAGAGAAGGACCTGTAAGAAGATAAAGCAAAGCTGTGGTCTGATACAAAAAGGGCGGATAAAACCACTGATAGACCCTGAAAGAGGAAATCACAGATCCCCTGGAATAATAATCATACTGCCTGTATGCATTAATCAGGTGTCCAGCTTCATCAAACGACGGTGGACTTATATCATTCAGAAACCAGTTATAGTTTACAAAGACAGCAGCAAAAAAGAGAAGCAATACCAAAGAAAGGTAAAGGCTTTCCGTTTTCAAATGCCTTTTTAAATCAGTCATCAGTTAATAATCCCCGGGTAACCATTGGTTAAAACAGTTTTTTTATCGCTTCCTGATGCTCTTTTTCCTCATCTGCCAGCCTTCTCAGTATGTCTTTTACATTCTGATCTTTAATAGAGTTACTCAGGCTGATGTAAAACAGATATGAATCCTTTTCTTTTTCAAGAGCATCCTTCAGAAGAGCATCCAGACTTTCAAATGTAACGGCATAAGCTTCATTATGATCACTTCCTGCCGAAGGTCTGAACTCTTTTCCCGTTATTTGTTTGAATATCTGTTCAATAGCTTTCGCATGCCCTTCTTCCATAAGGGCAAATCTTTCGGACATCTCAACAACATCTGCTGTAACAGACAATTGCGCCACAATTTTATAATGGTGTTTGGCGAGGAGTTCGGATTTATGGGCTAATTCAAGAGCTTCTTCCAAATTTCCCGGAAATGGCTGATATGATGACATATTATCCTCCCACAGATCAGGTTAAATGGAATTATACAGCAGAATTGAAAATTGATAAATAGGTTATTTGATTTTTTTTATTTTTTCCGGTTTAACGAAGCAATTTTTTTACTGATTTTCATATTAATTTTAAAAGGAGGCTCTTTCGAGCCTCCGGGCGATTCTATCTGTTATCCGTATATGATTCTCAGCACATTGCAGATTGATTAGTCGTTATCTACTGCAGTGTTGAAATCAAATACAATGGGTTTATGATCGGAAACTCTGTCTTTATAACCGGGGTATTTGTTTTCATCCACGGTTCTGACGCTTCCCTTGATGTATTCTTCCTCAGCGCCGCCTTTAACTGATGAAACGGCACCGTGATCGATTACGCTCTTATATTTGATATTGGTATAAAGACCCTTTGCTGCGGGATCTTCAGTAACATAACTTACTGTTTCTCCTGCATCAATAGTGTTGAGGGCGTCACTCTTCACATAGTCGTTGTAATCTCCGACCATGATAAAGTCTTTGTCTTTTTTGTTCTTATAGTTGTCCTTTATCCAGCCGTTAAGCACTTCTGCCTGTTCTTTTCTGACGGCGAGATCATCAGGCTGGAAGCCTGCTTTGAGGTGAACTACTGTAAAGTTGAAATCGAAATTATCGAGTTTCATATCTACCGACAGAGGCGGTCTGAGTGCAGGATTGCCTACCATAACTGCATCAGGCTGCTCAATGGAATTGGCATCGTATTTAACACGGTTTTTGTCAAAAATGATACCAAGCATCTGTCCGCCGGATTTTCCGAGAATATATCCAAAATCAGGGAGGTATTTAAGAACTTTCTGAAGTCCGTCAACATTGGCAATTTCTTCAATACCAAGGACGCTGGCTCCGGTATCTTTAATAACCTGTGCTATGGTTTTATAGTCATCATCTTTACGGGGTTTTTTACCAAGCCATTCGATGTTGAAAGCTCCGACTGTTCCGGTCTGTCCGACTTCTTTCTTACGGACATTCATAAAAATGCTTGCATCTTCTTTTGTCAATGCACCATTCTCGGATACAGGTTCTCCATTTGCGTCAAGTCTGATAGACTTTGGCATTTTTTCGGGAGCTTCTTTAACAGTCGGGCCATCCTCTGAGAGGACGGTCGAATTATCGGATGTTACAACAATACTGCTGCTTGTGAGAAAATCTCTGGCGCTGATAAGATCAGATAAAGTCTGATCCGGATCACCAATGAGATTCTGCTGAATGTGTTTCTCATATTCAGCATCCATCTGAGCCTGGCGTTTGTCTTCCATCATAAAAGAGTCGCCTGCTTCAGGCATAATGCGGACATCTTCACTCACCCATTTGGGTGCTTCTGACTGCCGCTGCTGTCTTATATCCGACAGTAAGACCTCATTAGGTCCACGACTTGAAAATCCGATTCCATTTATTGACACGAAAGCCTCCTGTGCTATCTCTTAAGTTCCCTTTATCATTATAACACCATGCAAGGGGAAATAAATACCTTTTTAAGGTAAAGTATGTTAAAAATATGTTAACACATGATTATTATTAACATCAAAGATCAAATGTGCTTTTGCTCCCTAAATTACAAATGTTTTCCACTTGTGAAAATGGCAATATCCCTGACAAATGAAAATAGTATCAGCTTAAAATCACAAGACTTTGGAAAAACTATTGTAAAATAAAGAATTATTCCTAAAATACAAATTACTATATGTGGTAAACAAACATGAAGCCAGAACATATAGCGAATTAGCTTTTGGAGTAAATCTTTTGTCCAGGACTGCTTCCATGACTTAGATATCTGAAAAGGAACAGGTGGTCCCAGCACTTCATTTTCAAAATACTTTTCTATTTCATTTATTCTTAGAAAATAAGCTTGTTGAAATGACTTCCATAAAGCTTCGATAAGCCAAAAGACAACCGAACTTAAACTCGCAATTAAAAAGACAGGTTTTGCTTTTGAAACAAAAGCTCCTGTAATAGCAGCAAGACTAAAAGAAACACTCCAGGCTTTAATTGTCAAAGCACGTCCATCAAATTCTTCAATAACTTTCTGCAAATGCAGATATTCTGATTCAAGTAGTTTCCTGTTATCTTCTTTTCCCATCTTCTACCTCTTGTCTATAATTTTCTGTTTAAAATTAACATAATTGATTTTAGATAAAAAGACTCATTCTATTCTCAGATTTAATCATTCTTTCCATCTAATTCCCACTGTTGATATAATTAGTAAAATTTAGAGAAACTATTTACATCCTCACACCTGCCAAGCACTTCAAACAACATTGTGGAGTGTGTGCAGCCGCAGGAATATGGAAGCATTCTGCCCAGATCGCCTGTGCGGTATCTTATTATAGGCATAAGTCTCCGATGGAAATTGGTTACCACGATTTCTCCGATGGTGTTTTTCCCGACAGGTTTTCCTGTCTGAAGATCAATAATTTCAAAAAAAGCATATTCATAGAGGAGATGGTAAACTCCATCCCTGCAGTTGGTGCATTGATACCCGACAGGTCCTGCATTTGCCGATGCATAACCGGTGGAGCGGATTATCTCTGTGCCGAGGATCTTTTTCAGATAGCTGATTTCCCCCGGATCGAACTGTTCTCCACTATACAGGATTTTCTCAAAATTCAGACTGAGCTTCCTGTGTTCTATTTCCACAGCAAGTTTCATGATCATCGAAGGTATTCCGGCTATCACATTGGGCCTGAAAAGTTCCATATAGTGGATCATTAATTCCATATCGGTATTGCCGGCTATGGGCAGAGTAGTGCATCCGATTTTTTCAAGGGAATGGTTAACCACAATAAATGAAGTCCACAGAGAGCCTGCCATAAAGAGATTTGCCACTGTGTCCTTACTGGTAAGCCCTGCCACCTGATAAATATCCGCAAGTATGGAAGAAACCTGCTCGAGTTCGCTGTAGCTGTAATAGTTGAAAGCCGGTTTTTCATCGCCTCCGCCTCCCGCAAAAACATAAGCATTTCCAAGAGGAGCTGTGAGCAGATTTTTTCCCACAGGGGGAGTATTCTGGTAAATATCTTCTCTGGCAAGCATAGGGATATTGATGAAATCGTCATAACTCTGAACAGGACCTGCATCCCTGAGGTGGTTTCCGTAAAATTCCGAGTGAGTCTGTGCGTATTTTACAGTGTTGTGAAGTCTTTCCCATCTTGAGATAGATGGTTTTGAAGGTGCAATTACATCCCCAAGGTCAAACCTTTTTTCAGTCCATTCTATGTTGACCCATTTTACCAGTTTGCGCAGGGGAAAATCGAAATCCTGAGGAGATCCCGGCTTATACCTGTGCATTGTCCCAATATCGGTTATTCGTGACACGCCAAGCCTTGCAAGGGCTTTTGAAAGCATTTTCACCTGAGATTCAGAAGCTGCTATACCTGCAGTATGAAGATAATTTTTAATTTTAACTGCCTGCCCCAGAACATCAGCCCAGGATTTAAAAGGTTTGATATAGACGGTTCTGTTCAGGGGTGAAATTTTGAATTCCGGGGATTCTTCATAGATTACGGTCCAGCGCATACTCCGGGGCGAATGAAACAGCATTGCGCTTCCTTCAGCCTCTTCCATTCGGGCGATTTCCCTTGCTTTGAGAACCTCAACTTTTTCATCAAAGTTAAGGTTCATCTGGGGAAATTCCCGATCAGCAAGTTCGAGATATCTTGGAAATCCATCCAGAAACTTTCTTGCAGCCGATTCTTCCACATAAATAACCTGTGGGGATGAAGATTCCCTTTGTTCCCACATGACCACATCCATTGCGCACTTTTCAAATAAACCTGAAGTTTCCTCAGTTTCAAAACCTGCGGCAGTTATAATGGCAAAACTGAATTTTGGCTCATATGTGATAAGCCTTGTTCCATGGGGGAGATCATTACGGTAGCTTCTCACTTCTTCTTCTCTTCCGTAAACAACAATGCCGTCGCACCGTTTTTTCATCACTGCTTCAACAGCGGCATCATCTTCTGAAAAATGGAGAATGGAGAAACTGCCTGCTATATATCCTTTTTCATCCACATCCTGAAGGCTTCTTGCAAAAAGAAAGGGAAAAATGTGTTCACCGGCAGAGATTCTGAGTAAATTAATGTTTTTTGTAAGAAATCCATAAACAAGGCTGTTAACACTGTCTGCAAATATGTTGCCCGGACTGATATGAAGAACCACACCCAGAGGCTGCGCTTTAAAATAGCCTTCGTAAGATGGATTGTATTCAAATTTATCCAGCATCGAAGGATTGGAAATATGCCCTCTGAGAATGCGGTAAAGGTTTTCCCTCTTCAGGTTTTCGAAAAGTAAATTGATAGCTGCTTCAACCATCTGAGGTGAATATCCGATGATCGCCGGCATTTTATCAATAGCTATTTTCCTCAGATAATAATCGGGGTCAAGCCATTTTTCCGAAAGCAAATCAAGAATTTCCACAATCTTATCGATGGGAACTTCCTGAATTTTTCCAAGATGTCTGTCTGCTCTTACAAAAATATCATCAAGCTCATCAGGACTCAGCGGTTCCGAATCCTTGATAAAATCTCCGAATATGTAATGATTGTAAAGCATAACTATTCTTTTGCGAGATCAGTGAGAATACGATCTGCAGTAATGGGGATATCAAAGTAGTGTTTTCCTATGGCATCCCTGAGTGCATTGGCAAATGCAGGGGCTATACCGACAACACCATGTTCTGCAAGGGGTCTTGCACCGAAGGGTCCGTCTTCCTGCGGAGTTTCGAGGAAAATCACTTCCGCTTCCGAGTCTGCAACATCTTCCAGCGTCGGAATCTTATAATCGGTGAAATTGTCGTTTCTTATTTTGCCTTCAGGTGAATAATTCAGCTTTTCGTTAACTGCCGGACCAAGCCCCTGAACCATTGCACCGATAAGCTGGCCTCTTGCAAGCTGTGGATTGATGACTTTTCCAACATCGATGGCTGTAACCATCTTATTGATTTTCACCATTCCGGTAACTTTATCCACAGTAATATCGAAGCCCTGGCAGGCGAAGGTCCATTCCGCTGCGGCGTTGCCCTGTCCGGTTTCATCGTCGTGATAAACGATTCCGGGGGGAAGGAAATATCCAATTCCTGTTGCCGGTCCACCCATTGCTTTTCCGCTGGAATCCGTATAACCCATAACAAGAGCATCTATAGGCAGGCAGAACTCGCTGTCCGGAACAAAGAAATTTTTGCCGTTGTATTCGATATTTTCGATGGAATCAAGCCCCCATACTTCAGCTGCGAGTCTCTTCATCTGGTTGATGGCAATATTGCAGGCTCTTATTACGGCATTTCCGGCCATCCATGTAGTTCTGGAAGCTACTGTCTGCCAGTCGTAGGGGTGGCGTTCGGTGTCGGTTTCCGCCGATACTTTCACTTTTTCCGCAGGGAGCATCAGTGCCTGAGCGGCAATCTGCCCAAGAGCGGTTATGGATCCCTGCCCCATATCCGTGGCGCTTACCTGAATATTGACTGTGCAGTCTTCATTAAAACGAAGCTGAGCCATGGAGGGAGCATTTGTGGCCATAACCGGGGATTTCATCAACGCTGCAAATCCTCTGCCTCTGGCGTATCTTTCATCTTCTTTCTGTTCTTTATAAAGTTTTTTCCAGTTATCCAAATCAAGAGCTTCCGCCACTTTTTTGATACAGGTGGGCAGATCTCCGTTATGGGAATGCATTGTCTGTCCGATGGCATTTGTAAGCCCCGGTTTCAGGCAGTTTTTCAGACGCAGTTCCACAGGGTCGAATCCCATTTCCTCAGCAATAATATCCATCTGTCTTTCTGCGGCAAAATGTCCTTCCGGGTGTCCGTATCCCCTGAAAGCGCCTACAAAGGGAAGATTGGTATATACAGCCCTTGCGTCTATCTGCACATTGGGAATATAGTATGGTCCTGTTGAATTCTGTCCTCCGCCTACGATAATGTTGATGCAGTATTCCCCATAAGCGCCTGCATTGAAGGCGAGGTCGATTTTTCTGGCAACAAGGGTACCATCATTCTTAATACCGGTTTTCATAATGACATGGCATCCTCTGCCAATGAGTGATCCGCAGAACATCTCTTCTCTTTCGAGAATTACCCTGACAGGGCGTCCTTTTGCAAATTTTGCGATATATGCGGTAAGAGGTTCTATTGTGCAGTCGGATTTTCCGCCAAAACCGCCGCCGATGTAAGGCACAACCACCCTTACTTTTGTATGGGGCAGGTCAAAAAGTTTGGCAAGGACATGGCGCACGAGGAATGGCGACTGGGCGGAAGCATAAACATCGAGGTTTCCGTCCATTTTCCACCAGGCTATGCAGCCATGGGGTTCAAGCTGGGCATGGCTTATGTGGGGGTAAGTAAAATCATGTTCAAAAATGCGATCTGCTTCTGCGAAGCCTTTTTCCACATCACCTTTTTTTACTTTGAAGTGGTGGAAAATATTTGAACCGGGAATGGGGCAGAAAGTCTTAAAACATTCATATTCCCGCAAATCTTCATGAATAATCGGAGCCTCAGGCTTCATCGCTTCTCTGGGATCAAAGACAGGCTGCAGGGTATTGTAAGTAACAATAATCTTACTGCAGGCTTCCATTGCAATTTCCGGTGAATCTGCGATTACCGCTGCCACAGGTTCGCCCACAAATCTGGCTTTGGTGTGAGCCATAGGCGGCTGGTCGTTGATACACTCCCCTATCAGTTTTCCCTTTAAATCAACACCGGTTACTACTGCGTGAACGCCTTCAACAGCTTTTGCAGCGCCGGTGTCTATATTTACAATGTCCGCATGTGCGTGTGGTGAACGCAGTACCTTTGCATAAAGCATTCCGGGCAGTTTAATATCGGCAATGAATCTGCCTTCTCCGGTTACTTTATCAACGGCATCCTGACGGAGCACTGAAACGCCGACACTCTGCGGTATGGGCTGACCATCAAAACTACAGGATTTTTCAACAGGAAGAACTGATCTCATAATGTCACCATGCCTTAAATAATGATAATTAAGAACTTGGTTTATTCAACAAATATATGAACTTGCCTTCAAAAAATCAAATGATTTTCGGATAAAAACAGACATCCGGAGAATGGGCTTCCATCATTTTTCCGCAGGAAGAACCGCCTTGGTAATATCGTAGAATTTCTGTATGTCCCGGTCACATTTGAGTTTCTGATAAGCGGGCCTCCAGAATGTGAATCCTTTGCCCACATAAGGGGTATCATCCTCAAGCTGCCACCAGGCGCCGCCATGACCATAGACCCATAAATAACGGGGCGAAAGCTTCACAGCTTCGTTTATCTGCTTATCAAAATCCCTTGCATAATAGCGTTTTCGCTTGTCATCAAATTTCTTGCCAAGAGGAGCCATTCCGATTGCCACGGAACATTTTTCCTCCCAGTATTTCCGGTTTTCTGGACATTCTTTCATAGTATTGACAATACTTTCATACTTCTGCCTGAGTTTGTCCGGATCCGTCATGTGGTATGTTCTTTCGGTTCCCACATTAATACCGTTCTGAAGTTCAGCATCACAAAGCCCTTTGAAGAAGTAACCCCATGTGTTGTAAATACGGGCAGTATCATTCACACTTTCGGATGGGTATTTGTAATAGAAATATCCTTCGGGAAAAATAATAAACTGCGCTTCAGGAAATTCTGACTTCACAGCTTCCATAAAATCTCTGCCTCTTTTTCGAACCAGAGTTTCGAGCTGGTTGCGCTCTATATGTTTATACATGGGATTTCCCACATCCCATATTGAGTTTTCTCTCCAGTTGTAAGGTTCCGTATCAAGGGCAATACCCACAAATCCGGTTTCTTTAGCTATTTTTGCCGCAAGCCTGACTCTTTCATCAAGCTTTTTCCAGTAGGCATCATCCGACCAGTTCATATCCTTGAGATGACCCATTGATAATTTTATAAAATTTGAATCAATTCCGTATTTTCTGCATTCTTCATTCATAGTTTTGAGTTCGGGGACTCTCGCGAGAACCTTTTCATCGGGAACTTCCCAGTCGCAAATATAGGCAATCATAAAACCTCTGAAGCCTGTGTTTTCGGCCCATGATTTTGCTGTGTCCCTGAGATACATAGGGTTGATAAAACTGTACAAAATCAGTTTGGGTTTGTGCTTTGCATGATTTTTTCCGTTGTTTTTATGCTCGGATGAGTAGCACGCTGTGGCGGATACACAGAGAAACAACGCCATCATTACTATTGCTGCAAACCGTTTCATCTTCATAACATCAACCCCGGCTTTCTCTTATTTATAAAAAACACTAACTTTTTTTCAGTTTTCCATTCTTTTCTTCTATAGTCTCAAGGTAGTATTTTTCTATTCCCCTGACCATGGTTTCGACGCCGAAAATTTTCACAACTTTTTCCCTTGCTGCCGAACCGATTCTTTCCCCAAGGGAAGGCTCTGTTTTCAATCTTATAATGCCTTTGGCAAGAGCTTCGGGATCTCTGATGGGAACAAGGATTCCGGTTTTATCATGTTCGCATACTTCCCTTGTTCCCCAGATATCGGTAACAACAGGGGGAAGCCCGGCATACATCGCCTCGGTTAAAGCTCTGCCAAGCCCCTCGTGGATGGAAGGGCGACAGAAGGCATGCATAACTTTCAGGAGATTTGGCACATCAGCCCGATCACCGGCAAGGATAAATGCATTCTGCAACCCTTTTTCACGGATTCTTCTTTCAATATCCTGTTTTTCCGGACCATCACCAATAATAAGAAATTTTACATTGGGTATTATTTTCAGAACAGCCGGAGCTGCTTCCACCAGATATTCATACCCCTTAGCTTTGCGGAAATGCCCTACAGCACCGACAACCCAGTCGCTGTCTGAAATTCCCAGTTCTTTTTTCAGATCATCGCCGGCGGTGGCGCTGTCGATAGGATCAAATTCGATAGCACTGTAAATCACCCTTATTTTTTCAGTTTTACAGACTCCCTTGTTTACAAAATCATCCTTGCAGTTCTGAGCTACGCTGACGATTCCATCAGTGAACCGGGCTGTTACTTTTTCAAGGAAAAGAAGAAGGGGGGCAGACCGGGGGCGCAGTTCAAAATCAAATGAAACTCCATGAATCGTAAAAAAGATATAAGGAGCACCGGCAAGTTTTGCGGCAATTCTTCCGAGGATGCCCGCTTTTGTGGAGTGGAGATGAACAATATCAAATTTCTCTTTTTTAATGAGATCTTTCATCTGATTTACCGCTCTGAGTTCCGCTCCGGGGTTAAAATCATTCTGAAGCCCGTCTATGCGGTAAAAGGGAATATTATTCTCCCTGCATAGCTGTGGCAGTGCTTCACCCTCGCCGCAGGCAAGACTCTGGGGAAACCGGGAATCTGCTCTGCTCACGGAAAGCCAGGTGTTTCGCTGTGCTCCTCCAAAGGGCTGGCAGTCGGTAATTATGTGCAGTACTTTGTATTCTTTTTTATCCGGCAATGTTGTATTCTCCATTAGAAACAGGGGCGCTCTTTTTTGCCCTTTTTCTGTATTCCTCCGCTTTTTCCTCATCACCCATAAGTTTGTATATCAGATGAAGCCCCTGAAGGGCTGTCTGATTGTAAGGGTCTTTTCTGATAACATCCTGAAACACAGGCATAGCTGCATCAAATCTGTTTATATGTCCCAGGGAAAGGGCAAAACTAAGGAGATTATCAATATTGGAAGGATCAAGCTGAACAGCTCTTTCAAAAGCTAAAGCTGCATCCTGATGGCGTTCCGTTTTTAGAAAAATTTCACCGAGAATTACGAAAGTCTCCGGATTTCCTGCATCCACAGCAATATTTCTGTCTGCTGCATCAAGGGCTTTGGCATATTCTCCCAGACTGAAGTAAATCGTAGCCTCAAGCCTGTTTACACCTGCATTGTCTTTTGTAAATTCCTTAATTTTTTCAATAACGGAGAGAGCTTCCTCATTCTTACCCTGTCTTGCAAGGCTCATCGAAAGGTTATAGAGTGCCGGAAGGTAAGAAGGCTCACTGTCGGAAACCGTTCTGTAAATTTTCTCAGCTTCGCTCCACTTTTCCATACCCATATAAAGATTGCCCAGATTCAGTTTGTATGTCTTTTTGTCAGGATTGAGACGAATGGCGTTTTTGAAAAAGTTCTCCCCATCGCTCCATCTTTTTTCCGAGAAGGCAATCAACCCCCGGAGGTCCTGAACTCTGGCTGAGGCTCCCTCTCCTGCTTCAAGGGCTGCAACCCCTTCCTTTACTTTCTGCATTTCCTGCCTGCCAAAAGCCTGCAGTATGTCGAAATAGATTTTATTCATTGATTCTTTATCTGAGTTAGTCATAAAAACCTCCGGTAAATAATCAGACATCAGAGCCGGAAAGATTGTCGGGATCTTCAGCGGCTGCTGTATTTTTCTTAATAGTATTAAGGGCAAGACTCATATAAATCACTACTATTGTATAGCAAACCAGCATAAAAACAAGGCGGCTGGCGTCAATTCCCATAATTCCGTTGAGAAAACGGAAAATTCCAAGGATATTGAGCAAAGTAACCGATAAAACCGCAGGAACAAATGAATACATCACCAGATTTAACATTCCGGTAAAGTAAATGTCAAGCTTCATATATCTTGCCATAAGCATTCCCGCCAGAGAAAAGAAACCTGCCTGAATAAAAAGCAGGAAAAGAACTATCACATAACCGATAAGAAGAAGAAACGGGAAAAATTTGGCAAGAATCATATTCCTTATGCCAAGGATGGAATCCTTATTAATAATTGTTCCGGGCTGCATAAAGTCTTTTATTGGATACTGAACAACTTTACCGCCGGGTGTTTTTCTTATTATCGCCGTATCAGAAATAAGAACAGCGTTTTCGTAGTCTTTCAGGTCAGTGGTTTTGCCTGATGTGTCAACGAGAATTGTTGTATTTCCCGCTGCGTCGCTATAAACCGCTTTTACAGGCATTGGTTCGTTTGTAACCGCAGCAGCTTTGTTATTATTTTCAATCCTTATTTCAGGAAGGCTTGCCGCATAAAACCTTGCGAAAGTATCAAATTCTCTTGACATGGAAAATGATACATCCAGTGTGTTTATGATAGCAATTACAAAAATAAAAAGCGCAAAGAAACTTGCGGCTGATCCGGTGCTTACCTTTCTGAAAGTGTCATAGAGTTTTATATTAAGAACTGCACCCCTGACAGATTCAAAAAATCCCGGTCTTTCCAGATATACGGATTTACTCAGTTCCGGCGCTGATTCCGGATTTTGTTCTTCATTACTCATTAAAATCTAACCTTAATGGCTCCTTTTTTCACCCAGTATCTCGCCGGGGTTTTTCCGATAAGTTCACCGTCTGCCTGACAGTATAATGGCGGATCCGTTGTTATTTCAAAATCACCTGAAGTAAAATAAGGAATTGATCCATCTTCAAGATGAGTTTCCGTAAAGGCTCCGATTAACTGCTTCATTGTTTCAAAAGAATCAATAGATGGAAAAACGATAATATCAAGCATTCCGTCATCATCTTCAGCATTAAGGGCAAGTTTTACCGTTCCGCTGTAGTTGGCAATATTTCCGGCTATTATCATCCACGCAGGATATTCAAATTCCTGATTCTTATCAATCAGCCTGATTTTTGCCACCGGCACAGTTTCACCGTCATCAGTAAGAAGATTAAATGCTCCTTTGAGCAGAAATCCAAAACTGCCGAGAGCATTTTTCATTGCCGGATCCATTTCCGAAACTATCTGAGCATCAAGCCCGACACCCGACATCATTATGAAATTTCTGTTATTAACAACGCCAAGGTCCATAGGCCTTTCCGCAGAATTAAAAAAATGCTCGCAGGCTCCGGGTACATCCTGAGGAACTCCCATAGCCTTTGCCAGTACATTTTCCGTTCCCATAGGGATAATACCCAGCACCACATCACTGCCTTCAAGCCCGTTTACGATTTCGTTGATTGTGCCGTCGCCGCCGCAGGCAAGAACATGGGTATATCCGCTTTTCACAGATTCCTGCACCAGATCGGTGCCATGCCCTGCCCGGGCAGTCGTCATAATTGTTACTGAAAGCCCCCTGCTGTCGAATGCAGCCACTATATCTTCCAGAGGACTCACTCCAAACCATTTATTCGACAAGCCTGATCTTGGGTTGAAAATAACACAGGCTTTCATTTCATCCATAAAAACCTTCCCTGCTTCAAATAAAAACGGCAACTCTGAAGTTACCAGATATACGGTTGATATTTCGAACGATAAAGGCAATGTCCTTTTTGCCCTGAAAAAGGTATTTTCCGGTTCTGCATGAATCAATCAAAAAATCTTATATGAGGATCGAAAGTGGCAATAATCAAAATCAGCAGCGATATAGTAAAAAATGACATGCTCCCGACAAATTGCATGACATGCGTTGACAAAAAAGATACCAAAGTGTATCCATCCCCTGTTTTTAATTATTTTATGGTTTCAATTATTTTTCTGATTGTAACAGTGGCGCTTCTGGCGTTCAGAATGGTTGAACAGTTAATCTATGCGGCAATTGTATATCTTCTCATTATGAATGTTGCAGTTTTACTCAGACAGGTTGTTAACATGAGATTTTGCGACAAATGCTATAAAGATTATGAATTTCATAAAAAAGTAATCCGGCTGATTAATTTTGCAGTCATAATAGCAACCTTTGTTACGGCAAAATATTTTCTGAAAACAACGGACTGGACCACAGCAATAATCATAGTAATGCTTGCTATTGTAATTATCCCCGGAATTTATGGCAGAATAGTGAAAAAATACCCCATCAATCTGGATATGAAAAAAGACTATTCATTGTGGTTTTTCCCTGATGAAAAATACCAGCAGATACTTGACGGAATTAAACTGAAAACAAAAAAATAAAATATTGATTAAATCAAAGGTGAATAAATTGGTAAAGATTAAAATCAGCACTGATATTATTAAAAAGGATCATCTACCGGAAAATTGCATGATTTGTGTTGACAGAACAGACACAAAAGCTTATCCGTGGCCCCTGATAAATATTTATCCCATTTCGTTTATCTTGCTGACAATCACATCTGTGATTATAGCAGCAAAGCTTGACCAATATCTTATTTATGCAATGGTGCTCTCACTTGTTGTCGGCAATTTCATATTTTCGGGCAAACAGGTTATCAATATGAGATTTTGTGACGATTGCAACAAAGAATTCGAATACCAGAAAAAATTGCTAAAATATATAAATCTTGCAGTTATGTTTGTTTGCGGGATATTTGCAGGATTTTTTCTTAAAGAAACCCAGTGGATTACGGCAGTAATTTTAATGTTGCTGATAACAATGATTTTTCCAAGAATCTATTGTCTTATAACAAAAAATTCCCCACTTTACAGCAGCATAAAAAAAGACTATTCTGTATTGCTTTTCCCGGACAAACGATACAAAGATGTTTATGATGATTTTCAGACAAATGCTGTATTCAATCCGAACAAAAACAATCCGGAACCGATAATCTGTTCTTCCTGCAGCATCGAAAACATACCGGGAAGCCAGTTCTGCGAAAAATGCGGAACTTCCTTAATCACTGCCGATAATGCGTGATTCGGAAGAACCGCCCTGAACAATCTGTCTGCTGAATGATGAAAATGCAAACAGATTGTTTTTTATTTCACAATCTATTGACATTATGCCAAATTCATTTATAATATAGTTAGTGTAAATAATACACTATAAATAAATGAAACGGATTTTCGAAAAGATGAAGGAAAATAGTGAGTTTTCCCGAATCTACGGAAAAATTTGTAAAAATCACCTGCATAGGGATTAAATAAGGAGGATGTCATATGATTAGCCAGGCAGCAGCATTAAGAAAAAAAGCAGCAGAACACAGTGCCTATCCGGATCCGAATCCAAGAGAACGAAAAGTAAGACTTAATCCTGAAGTATTCCAGCTTCCTTTTGAAAAAATGAGAGAAGGTTACTACTCCGACAAATACTTCAACAGAGCAAAGGAAATCCTTGAAAAGGACAACTACCACCCCACAGTGCTTATGCAGGTATTTCAGCGCCATAACGCCCTGCTTTGCGGTATTGACGAAGCTATCGCAATCCTCAGACAGTGCACCGGAACCTACGATCAGGACGGCAACTGGATTGACGGCTGGGACAAGCTGAAAGTAAAAGCCCTTTATGATGGTGATACAATTGAGCCTTTCGAAAGCGTAATGACCATTGAAGGAGACTATTCACTTTTTGCCCATCTTGAAACTGATTATCTCGGAGTTCTTTCAAGAAGAACAAGAGTAGCTACAAATACAAAAGCAGTGGTTCAGGCTGCAAACGGCAAACCGATTCTCTTCTTCCCCGCCCGTTTCGATCATCATATGGTTCAGACAGGCGACGGCTACGCTGCATATATTACCGGCGCCCTCGGCGTTTCAACAGATGCACAGGGTGAATGGTGGGGCTCCCATGGTCTCGGAACCATCCCCCACGGCTTAATCGCATCATACGGCGGAGATACGGTTAAAGCTACAGTAAAATTTGCGGAACATATAGATCCCGACATAAATGTCATTGCACTGGTTGATTTCGAAAATGATTCGGTCAACACTTCCCTTGCCTGCGCCAAAGCCCTCGGAAAAAAACTCTGGGGAATCAGACTCGACACTTCCGGCACCATGGTTGACAAATCACTGTGGGAAGACATGTCAGTTTTTCCACCTACCGGTGTCAATCCCAAACTTGTAAAAAAAGTAAGAACCGCCCTTGACGAAGCCGGCTATGACTGGGTAAAGATAGTTGTTTCCGGCGGCTTTACACCTGAAAAAATCAAACTGTTTGAAAACCTTCAGGTTCCTGTGGATGTATATGCCGTAGGCTCAGCGCTGCTTCAGGGATGCTATGATTTCACCGCTGACATCGTTATGATGAAAGAAAATGAAGAATGGATCCCTTGTGCAAAAGTGGGAAGAAAATACAAACCCAACCCCAGACTGGACCTTGTTGATTAACATAAATACCCGGCGGAAAGGATGATTGTTATGCCGTACATTCAGGATATTAACGATTTTATGGAAAAAAACCGTCCGTTTTTCGGATATCTCAAAGAGATGGAAGAAAATCTCAAACCTATTTCTCTTGACGAAATCATCAAAGATGCAGGGGGCGAGAATAAGACAGCGCTGATTTCCGTTGATCTTATCGAAGGATTCTGCCGTACAGGAGTTCTGGCTTCAGACAGAATCGCCGGCATAATACCCGCTTCTGTGGAACTTGTGGAAAAGGCGTACAACAAAGGAATCAGGCATATTGCCCTGGTTCAGGATTCCCATCCTGATGAAGCTCTTGAGTTTAACTCCTTTCCGCCCCATTGCACCAAGGATTCTGAGGAATCACTCTCCATAAGGGAATTCAGAGATCTTCCCTTTTACAACGAGATGGCAATTATCACCAAAAATTCCGTCAACTCATTCATCGATACGGATCTTGAAAAATGGCTTATGAAAAAAGCACTCCGTAAGATTATAATCATTGGTGACTGCACAGACCTCTGTACATACCATCTGGCTATGAGTCTGAGGTTTTTTGCAAACTCAATGGGGCTTCCCTGGGAAGTCATTGTCCCGGCAAATGCAGTGGAAACTTACGATATGCCTGTGGATACAGCAAAACAGTTTGGTGCGGTCCCCCACCCCGGAGACCTTATGCACATGATTTTCCTTTACCACCTTATGCTGAATGGTGTAAAGGTGGTTAAATCCATAGAAGACTAACCAAATTCAAATACAATCAAAAAGGGGCTGTCCCCGGAGTCGGAATTTTGAGTAAAATCCGGTTCCCGGGACAGCCCCTCTTTATTTGCAAAAATTTAGTTGCTTGAGGGGAGAATTTCCAGCACTTCGTAATGAGCCATTCCGAGAGGTGTTTCCACTTCAACGATCTGTCCCTTTTCAGCGCCGATTTTCTTTCCTTCTTCAGTAATTGTAGCTTCAACAAGAGCTCTTCCGATTGGTGATTCGTCGGAAATTCTGGGGGGATTGTGAAGCGGATCTGATTCTGTTGTGCCGACTATTTCGAAGGTAACAACCTGTTCCTCTTCGACATATTTTGCTTTTACAATAACGCCGACTTCAACATTGGTTGCCACTTCTTCTTTTTTGGCAATAATTTCGGCATTGCGCAGGATCTTTTCGATTTTCATAATTTCCTGCTCAACTCTTGCCTGTTCGGATTTGGCGTTTTCATATTCGATGTTTTCGCCGATTTCTCCGAACTCTTTGGACTGTCTGATTCTCTCCGCTACTTCCTGACGCACTTTGCTTTTGAGATATTTAAGCTGTTTTTCAAGCTCTTTGTAACCGTCTTTGGTCAGTTTCTGTTTCTTTTCAGTCATTTATATAGTCAACTCCTTTATACTTTGGAAACCTTTTCAGATGTTGCAAGCAATTCCTCAATTTTCATTGTTTCAGTATATGGCAGATCCGGATTTAATTCAACCATTCGGGGTTTCATATTGAGTTTCTCAATCAGATCGAGATAATCCTTTTCAGTGGCATCTTCCCATTTCTTTCCGAGAATGGAAAGCATAACCGCTTCAAGAACATTGGTGCCGAATGATCTGCCGGCAATATCCGGGGTTGTGGTTATTAGATATCGGAGTCCCTTTTCCTTCAATATTTCGATATCTGCCGGTGTTACCGTATTTGTGATGATAATTCTGCCGTCGAGTCTTTCAGGCAGGTATCTTCTGATATAGTGGTAGTCGCCGGTGATGAACTCAGCCCAGCGGTAATATTTGGTATATTTTTCCTCAAGAACGGCGTATGTTTCCTGTTTCTGCCCCACAGGGTAAATCAGGCCGATGGGCAGCTTGCTTATTTCAGGCAGCAGATTGTCAGCCTGAACTTCAAGTTCATCGAGGGTAAGGATCGGCATATCCTTCTCAAGGGCGAAAATCAGATCTCCGAAGATAACCTGAGCGCCTGCACCAACAAGAGCTTCAGCCATTCCAAACCTGTCCATTCCGCAGACCATTAAAGTTTTTCTGTCTTTGAAAGAAAAACCGGACTGAAGATTGAGATCATGGATAACCTTTCTCTCCAGACTGTTCTTTAAGCCGCTGCCGTCAACAACAACCGACTTTTTAACTTCTTTCATCAGTCTGACGCCGTATTTCAGCTCATATCTTTTGGATTTGGAATAGAGATAGATATCAGTTCCGCCAAGTCCTATAGCGTCCACTGTTCCGTCAATTTCCCTGAGAAGAAGCTGAGCTTTGCGGAAATCTCCGTCAACGCCTCTTCTTGCCAGAAGAAATTTTTCTCCCAGAAATTCAACTTCTGCTTCATGATCTCTTTTTGAAGATCCAAGGCTGATGCTTACTATCTTTTTCAAGCCCGTTCACCCCTCGGTTTCACCAGTTTCTGTTCAGCCGCCCTTCTGATTTCTTCAAATTTTTCCTCAGTGATAAACTGATCAAAACTTCTGAAACCTGCAAGTTTAAAACCATGCTTTTTGGCGAGTCTGTTTATTTCTTCTACCTTCTCAAGTTTTATGCCTCTGCCGAGACTGTAATTTTCAAATTTCCCCTCAAGTGCGAGGATCATTGTTTCAGCCATACAAGCAAGAGAAACATTGGAAGGATATCCAAAATCATAATTAAAGTTGACATTCTCTCCGGGGACCTGTACAACGCCGCCTTCGATTACAAGCACATCAGGTCTGAGTTTCTGAACTTCCCGGGATACATCATGGGGCAGTGAAACATCACATACCACCGAGCCGGGTTTCAGATCTTCAGCCATAATGATGTTTCCTGAGCTTGATGTGGCTGTAATTACTATATCGGCGTGTTTGATTCCGGCAGAGATATCAGTAGAAATTTCAACTTCCTTACCATAGTTTTCCCTGATAATTTCAGCAAGATTTTCCAGTCTTATTTCGGATCTCGCTATCAGAGTCATACTTTTGCATCTGCTTACAAGGAACTGTGCGCAGGCTTTTCCTATTGAACCCGAAGCTCCGATAACGGAAACATGTGCATCCTCAATATTTATGCCCATTTTTTCCGCAGCAATCAGAGAGCCTTCAAGAGCCGTGGCGATTGTATATGAATTGCCGCTTGTAACAGCTATTTTTGTGGCTTTCGACACTGTGATACCGGCATCGCCCACAACGGAAGTAAAACCGCCGAGTCCTACGATTGAAGCTCCAAGTTCTTCAGCAAGCTTAACTCCCTTGGTGATTTCACCAAGGATATAATTCCTGTCCATACCTATAAACTGGCTTGGAAGGAAAGGCACAGCGATGAACCAGCCTTCAATCTGAGCGCCGGTAATTGATTTTATCCCTGTTATGTCGGATCTTTTATGTACAGGCATCCATTCGAGGACTTTTTCAATAAGCGCGAGTCTTTTATTTGCAGCTTTTGGTTCAAGCCTGACGACATCCTGTAAATCCAGAGGGTGTATTAAAAAGGCAAACTTATTCAAATGAGCCTCCCGCTAATTGTTTGAGCCTTCGATTTTCTTTTTCATACCAACGAGCATCATCTGGCAATTCTCTCTGAGTTTTGATTCCAGAGTGGCTCCTATAAGTTCTGTGAGTGAAGGCATACCAAAATCATAATCCACACTAAGCACTACCTGGCAGCCTTCTTCGCTGGGAGTGAATTTCCACTCACCTTCGAATTTATCGAGGTCTCCCTCAATCATTTTATAACTGATGGAAAGATTTTTGCTGTCGAATCTGTCTTCTTCAGTCCAGATAATAGGTGTGCCGTCAATATTTGTAACCCATTCGGAAATGTTAACATCTCCATTTCTCTCAAGAATATTGACTTCTTCCACATCTTCCATATATTCCGGAAATTTTTCCATATCGACCGCAATATCATAAATATCGGCGGGGTTGCCTTTGATAAATATTTCCGATTCCAAATAAGGCATTGACTAACCTCCAGATTTTATCCTAATCTATGCGCTGTCGCTTCCGCAGCTTCGAGGAATGCATCGAGACACATTTTCACTTCTTCTTCGGTAATAATGAGCGGTGGTTCGAAGCGTATAACTTTGGGTTTGTTTAGTGTATATACGCCGATGACCCTCCGTTTCGCCATTTCCATTATGACTGATCCGCCGAATTTCTCCTGAGCCAGTTCGACGCCAATCATAAGCCCCATTCCGCGAACTTCTGCCACGATATTGGGGAATTTATTCTTTATTTCTTCAAGTCCGGATTTGAGCAGCTCTCCCATTTTATTTGAGTTCTCAACCAGATTCTCTTCCTGCAGAACCTTTATGGTTTCAAGCCCTGCTCTGCAGGCAAGTTCATTTCCGCCAAAAGTTGTTGTATGTATGATGGGATTTTCCTTAAATGCTTCCCACACTTCCGGCGTACCAACAAAAGCTCCTATAGGCATAACTCCGCCTCCGAGAGCTTTGGCAAGACAAAGTATATCAGGGACCACATTCCAGTGTTCAACTGCAAACATTTTTCCGGTTCTGCCAAACCCTGTCTGAACTTCATCAGCGATAAACAGTGCATTATGTTTGTCGCAAATCTGTCTGACTGCCTGCAGATATCCCCCGGGGGCTACCATAATCCCGCCTTCGCCCTGAACAGGCTCCATAATTACTGCTGCCGTATGTTCATCAACTGCAGTTTCAAGAGCTTCGATATCTCCGAAGGGCACATGGATGACTTCCGGAAGCAGCGGGGAGAAAGGTTTTTTCAGCAAATCCCTTCCTGTGGCACTCAGCGCTCCAAGAGTTTTACCGTGGAAAGCGTTGTCTGCAGCCACAATCTTTGTTCTGCCGGTTTTAAGCCGGGCGAGCTTTATAGCGCCTTCCACAGCTTCCGCTCCACTATTGCAGAAAAATGTATATTTCAGATTTCCGGGAGTGATAATGGCAAGCTGTTCCGCCAGATCCGCCATAAGCCTGTTGTAGAAAACTTTGGCAGAAAGAGCGATTTTGTCGAGCTGATCCTTGACAGCAGCTATTACTCTCGGATGACGGTGGCCCAGGGAAAAAACTCCATAGCCCCCCGCACAGTCGAGATATTTTTCTCCGCCGGGATCTTCCACATAGCAGCCTTCCGCTTTCATTTCAACGGTTCCATAACCGCTGAATTTAAGAAGCCTTGCCAGTGAAGGGCTGATATATTCTTTGTATTTAATCTCAGTTTCTCTGAGGTATTCCCTTTTAGTGGGTTTTGTTAAAGTTTCATTTGTCATAACTGACCTTCCTAACTAATCTGCGGCAGTCCTTTCAAACCCTGCAGATTTACTAAGCTTCCCGCCGCTGGTTTTCTTCACCGGAATCCGGCAGAATGTATCGGTGGAAATTGAAGTCGTATTTTTTTACAAACCCTTTTGTGCAAAGGAATTTCAAAAAATTGCGGGATTTTTCGACGATACAAATTAATTTCCTTTAATATTTTTTTAAAAATAGTTAGTAAAATATAGAGTAAAGCATTGTATTACATCAATAATGGGCAGGATTTTACACGATTTTTCAAGAATGAAAATCCATAAACAGAAAGCGGGTGATCTACATGAAAGTCTTGCGGCTGTTTTTTGTTGTAATTTTTGCCGCTGTTCTCGCTGCTGGCTGTAACCACAGCACAGGAGATGGAACCCTGTCTAATTCCATGAGGGTTGGCATGGTCGTAGATGTCGGAGGTCTGAATGATTACTCGTTCAACGAATCTGCCAACAAAGGACTGGTTAAGGCGATGCAGGATTTTTCCTGTGATGTCCGTGTTATAGAATCAAAATCGGAAGCGGACTATGAGGCAAATATCCGGAAACTCGCCGATGCCAGATATGATCTGGTTATTGCTGTCGGTGTTCTTTTAAGTGAACCCCTGATAAAAGTTGCAAAAGACAAACCCAATGTTAAGTTTGTCATAATCGACGGCAATGTGCCCGATATGCCCAATGTATCGGTTTACAGGTTCAGGGAGGAAGAAGGAGCATTTCTGGTAGGCGCACTGTCAACAATGGTATCTTCCAGAAAAAAACTCGGTTTTGTAGGCGGTATGGATATTCCGCTGATTGAAAAATTCGAAGCCGGTTTTAAAGCCGGAGTAAAAACCATTTCACCTGAGGCTGAGGTATTTTCAGGTTACACCGGAAGTTTTAACAATCCCGAATCAGGCAGAAAAATGGCAGACAAGCTGTTTGATAAGGGTGCAGACATAGTATTCCACGCTTCCGGCGGCTGCGGCAACGGAGTAATTGACGCCGCACAGGAACGGGGCGCCATACAGCTTCCCACCACCTCAGGTTTTTTACCTCCCAATGTAAAAATTAATTCTACCGACAGAAAAGGAACTTATTTTGCTGTTGGTGTGGACAGCGATCAGGATTCCTTAGCACCGGGACGGGTACTGACAAGCATGATTAAAGGCGTGGATGTCGCAGTGTATGAGAGTATCAAATCAATGAAGGAAAATCGGTTCAAAGCAGGCACAACAAGCCTGGGAATAAAAGAAGGAGCCATTTCCCTCAGCCCCATGAGATATACAAAAGAATATATCAGAACACTGAACTCAGACATTCTGCCCAGTATCGACAGGCTCTCAAAAATGATTACCGATGGACAAATCCAGGTGCCTGACACTCTGGATAAACTAAAAGACTTCAAACCGCCTACTGATATTTAGATTGGAGATGATTCAATGGGTCAAAAACTCGCTGCATTTATTGGATTCCTCGTTATTGTCGGAATCGGCTACTTACTGAGCAATAATAAAAAGCATATCGACTGGAAGACATTCTTCTGGGGCATCGGACTTCAGTTTGCTTTTGCTATTATGGTTCTCAAAGGCGAAGATATTAAAATCGGATTCGCCGGCATACTTCCCGACAGTATTGCAAAAGCAGTAACCGGACTTGTTGTGGTTATGGTTCTTGCTTATTTTGCAGTAGCTTATCTTATGAAAAACAAAGATGAGAATATGGAAAATATGCTTAAACCCACAAAATGGGTCGTCGGCATAGCTTCCCTTATCGTTATTCTTCGCTGGAACTTCCTTGAAACATTTTTTAACGGAGCAAGAGGCGCTGTTGAAAAGCTTATGGAGTTCTCAAGCGAAGGCGCTACATTCGTATTCGGTTCACTTGCCACAGATGCAAAACCGGTAGGAATGGTATTCGCATTCAAGGTTCTCCCCACTATTATCTTTATCGCCTCACTGTTTGCAGTGCTCTACTATCTCGGAGTTATGCAGGTTATCGTAGCTTTTGCCGCAAAACTGATGGCAAAGGTTATGAACACCAGCGGCGCGGAATCAACATCAGTCGCCGCAAGTATCTTTATGGGACAGACAGAAGCTCCCCTTACAATCAGACCCTTCCTTTCAGATATGACCAAATCAGAGCTTATGACAATGATGACCGCAGGTATGGCGCATGTGTCAGGCTCAATCATGGTCGCATATGTTATGATAGCCCATGTTGACATTAAACACCTGCTCACCGCTGTTATTATGACAGCACCGGGAGCAATTTTTATGTCAAAACTGATTGTGCCTGAAGTCGATCAGCCTAAAACCAGCGCCAGCGTCAAAGTTGAAGTTGAGATCCACGATGTCAACATCATCGACGCCGCCGCAAGAGGCGCTTCAGAAGGCGCTCAACTTGCTTTCAATGTAGCCGGTATGCTCGTAGCCTTCATTTCAATAGTTGCTATGATCAATGGCTGCATCGGCGCTGTTGATAAATATTTCGAATCAACTCCTTCACTGATGATAATCGGCAAATACTTCCCCAGCAGCCTTCAGCAGTTTCTGGGCTGGTTGTTCTCACCTCTTGCTTTTGTAATGGGTGTGCCGTGGAAAGATGCCCCCGCCGTCGGAAACCTTATGGGTCTCAGAATGGTGCTCAATGAGTTTGTGGCATTCCTCCAGCTCGGTCCAATGAAGGAAACCCTTGATCCCAGATCATTCACTATCTGCACATACGCACTGTGCGGATTTGCCAACTTCAGCTCAATCGCCATTCAGGTCGGCGGCATCGGAGCACTGGCTCCCGAAAGACGCCACGATTTAGCTAAAACCGGTCTTAAAGCTATGATAGCCGGTACTCTGGCAAACTTCCTCACAGCAACCATTGCAGGTATGCTTCTGTAATCGATACTTACCTGAAAAGGTTTACAAAGCTTCCCTCAAAATCAGGTTTTCCTGAGAGGGAGGCTTTTTTATTTTATTGAATATACCAAAATTCAATATCAATTCCATTCAGGCGGGTAAGTATGAATCCGGTAAAAAACTTCATAATAAAATTTCTGCTTGCAATTTCATTATGCTGTATCACTTTTACCCCAGCTTTTTCCCAACAGCTAAAGAATAAAGAAGCCGGAAAACCATGGGAGTTTCAGGTAAAAACATTTGAGGGTAAAACTGCTTTTCTCCCCCATCATAAAGGCAGAGTTGCGATTTATGTTTTTCAGGCTTTCTGGTGCGACACATGGAAAGAAGTTTCTCAGGGATACAAAACCCTGAAGAATGAGATGAACGAAGTTCCATGTGATTTCTCAGCAGTATGTATTGATTCAGTTATGCCTGACGAAACAACGGTAAAAAAGGCTATGGAAGAATCGGATTATCCCATCTATACAGACTACTCAGGGGAGATTTCAAATTATTATAAAATCAAATCAGTCCCCACATTTATGGTCTTTGATAAAAAAAATCGTCTTGTTTTCAGACATGAAGGTTATCCGGGAAATAAAATGCTGAAAAAATTGTTAATAGAATTGAATAAGCCATAATTAAGAACGCAATAATAAACAGGAGCACTATATTGACGGACATTGTAAAATCAGAAACAAACTACCCCAGACTCAAACAGATACTTGATGAATTTGAAAAGACTTTTGACTATGCAAAACGCATCGAATGGGATCCGGTACAGTTCCCCAGAATGTTTTCAACCGGCGATGACATAGAAACCGCAGGACTGATAGCTTCTTCCCTCGCTTACGGAAGTGTAAAAATTATCATCTCGGTTCTGAAAAAAATATTTACAGCCACTGGCACATCCCCATCAGAATTTGTCAAATCTGAAAACCCCGAAGATTATAAAGTGCTGAATGGATTATATCATCGTTTCAACAACAGCGATGACATTAAAACACTTCTCTGGAGTGCAGGCAGGATAAGAAAGGAATACGGTTCTCTCGAACAGTTGTTTCTTGAAGGATACACAGAAAAAGGCATTTCCGAAGATGAAAAATTCAGGAACGGTCTTGAACGGTTCTCAACTGTATTTATAGACAAAGCAAAAAATTCACCATTTGGGGACAGAAGAGCTTTTGACTATTTCTTCCCCAGACCTTCCGGAGGCAGCCCCTGCAAAAGACTCTGCCTTTATACCAGATGGATGGTCAGAAATGAACCTGTGGATATGGGAATCTGGAAATCCGTTTCCCCTTCCCATCTTGTGATACCTGTGGATGTTCATATAGCAAGAATCGGCAGATATCTGGGTTTTACGGAAACTAAAAACGCAAACTGGAAAATGGCTCAGGAGATCAGCCGGTCTTTAAGAAAAATGGACAACGAAGACCCTCTTAGATACGACTTTGTACTTTGTCACCTGGGAATTTCCGGCGAATGCCCCGGAAAATTTGACAGTGAAAAATGTATGGAATGTTTTCTTAAAAACAGTTGTATAAGAGTCTGAAAAGAGTATAATCGGAAGCAGACCGAAACAAAACAGAGGAATATCACAGTTTTTCGAGAAGTATATCCAAAACCCGACAGGTTTGTTCCGGTTGATTTTCACATGCATTTATCCGGGTTTGAAATTAACTGTAAAAGATACAGCCAGACTGGTGAGCAGCCATGATTTGTCCCGACTGTGGCCATAAAAACCGAGACAATGCCACGTTCTGCGTAATATGCGGAGCGCAGCTTTCCCATGCCGATGCTTTCAGAGCAACTCCCCTTGATGAGATAAGACCGCAGAAAAAGGAAGAAGATTTAGGTTCGCTGAGGGACGGCAGATACAAAATTTTAAAGAAACTCGGTGAAGGCGGAATGGGCAGAATTTATCTGACCCGTGATGCCAAGATGGATTATCTGGTTGTAATTAAAGAACTTCTCCCTATTTTTGTTACCCAGGCTGAGCGTGATTATGTGGAAAAACGCTTCACCGAAGAAGCAAAAATCCTCTTCAGACTCGACTACAGAGGCTTGCCCAAAGTCATTGATTATTTTCAGGACAAGGGCAATATGTATATTGTTATGCAGTACATTGAAGGCGAGAATCTTGCTGTTGAGGTAAAAACCAGAGAGAACAAACGGATCAATGTTGAAGAATGCATAAGATGGATGAGCGATCTTCTGGAAATCCTCAAATATCTGCACAACCAGAATCCGCCAATCATCCATAGAGATATTAAACCTAAAAACATAATGCTCAATAACCGGAATGAGCTGTTCCTCGTAGATTTCGGCTTAGCCCGCACCATCGGAATGCATACCCACACCGGCACATCAGTGGGAACATACGGTTACTCCTCCCCTGAACACTACTCAGGCAAGTTTGAACTTTCCTCCGACCTGTTCAGTATAGGAGCTACTTTCCACCATCTTTTGTCCGCTGATGATCCCCAGAACCGCGATACCTTTGATTATCCCCGGTTAAAAAAGTATATTCCTGATTTTCCGGATGAATTCCAGCATATTTTTGATAAACTCCTCGATGTGCGAAAAAGCCAGCGCTTTCAGAGAGTGGAATTTGTTCAGGAAGCTCTTGTTGCATTCAAAAAACATTATGAAGAGTCTCATCAGGCAAAACCTGAACCGGAGATTACGGCGCCGCGGCATGAAGTTCTGCCTCCTGCTCCTCCTACTGCCCCGCTGCAGTTGGATATAGCAACGGAAATTAAGCCTCATCCCCATGCTCATCACATGGGAGAATCTCACGCAAGCGAAACCGAGCTTCATCAGGAGTCGTCCGTACCGGAACCAAGGATGGCAATCGTCCCTGAAGTTAAATCCGCTCCGCCTTCTATAAACACCACAATCCCTGAACCCGCAGAAATCAAAAGAATGTCGGTGGTTGGGCTTGCTCCTGTTTCCGCCCCAGTTTCCGAAGAGATTCAGCAGACAATCAAACAGGAAAAGCCTACTGTGGTTCCCATAGAAAAACCTGATATTCTGAAATACACAGAAGGAACCAAACCTGTAGTTCCTGCTGCTGAGGATAAAACAGGGGACACTCCTGTAGCACCACCTAAAAAGCCCGCAGAAAAACCGGTTATTCCCGCTTTCGGCGAATCAAAAACCACTGCGATAAACCTCCCTCCGGGTTTTACTATTCCGGAGCAGGACAGGTATCAGGAAAAGCTCACCACAATCCAGCCGCTGCCAAAAACAGAGCAGAGCAAACCATCTTATGATGAAGATTCATTTGTAATAACCGAAACCAAAAAGCAGGAAGTTCCCCCTGCAAAATCTCATATTGAAGATAAAAGCGCCGGACTTACAAAGCTTGAACTTCTTCCCAGACAGGAAGAAAAGATCGTTACCCAGCCTGTAATTACAGCAATTCAGCCAAAACCTGAAGCAAAGATGCCTGAGCCTCCTAAGGTTGAGATTCCCAAACAGGAAATTCCAAAAGCAGAGCCTCAGAAAATCGAAATTCCAAAGGCTGAACCGCCCGGACAGGCACCTTCCGGAGTTGAAGTTCCGCCGGTAAAACCTGCTGAAAAGAAGCCGGAGCCTGTTCCTGAGCCTCCGAAGGTTGAAATTCCACAGCCTAAGCCGGAAGCAAAGAAACCTGAGCCTCCTAAGGTCGAGATTCCCAAACATGAAATTCCAAAGGCAGAGCCTCAGAAAATCGAAATTCCAAAGGCTGAGCCGCCCGGACAGGCACCTTCCGGAGTTGAAGTTCCGCCGGTTAAACCTGCTGAAAAGAAGCCGGAGCCTGTTCCGGAGCCTCCGAAGGTTGAAATTCCACAGCCCAAGCCGGAAGTAAAGAAACCTGAGCCTCCTAAGGTCGAGATTCCCAAACAGGAAATTCCAAAAGCGGAGCTGCCAAAAGTTGAACCTCCTAAGCCTGAGCCAAAACAGGAACCTGTGAAAGCTGGGATTCCCGTTGCCGTGCCGCCGAAAGTGGAGCAGCCAAAGCCGGAGCCTCCCAGGGTTGAAATTAAGACTATCAAACCGGAGTTCAGGAAACCTGAACCTCCCAGATCTCAGATAGGTCCTGTTAAGATTGAGCAGAAAAAACCGAATGTGGTGAAGAACGCCGCCAATCTTCAGTTTAAGCCTCCGGAAAAGAAAGCTGAACAGCCCAAACCTGCATTAATCAAACAGGGCATTGACGGAAGGGAAAAGACTACAGAAAAAACTCCCGATAAAACTCAGGAAAAACCCGCTGTAATTGCTGCTGAAAAGACCCAGCAGGCAGTTGCGGTTAAAGTTGAGCAACCTGTGGCTGTTCCTGAAATAAAAGAAGAGAACAAAGTTAAACAGGAGCCTGTAAAACCGGAACCAGTAAAGCCCGTATCCGTTTCGATACCGGAAAAAGCTGAACCGGCTGAAAAGAAACCTGAAGAAAAGAAGCAGGGAGCAGTATCTGCCGTTATTCCCGCTGCCGGCAAAAAAGAAGAGAAACCCACTCAGGAAAAGCCTGCTGAGTTGGAAAAAGTTCAGCAAAGAGCAACGGAAGAGAAGAAGGCGGAAACCCCGCAGATTGAAAAGTCAGGCAAAAAGGACAAGGTTCTCACAAAAGCTGAAAAGAAGGCAGCAGCAAGAGAAGAAAAAACTCTTCCGGTAAAAGAGGAAAAGATCCCGGAAAAGCAGCCTGAAAAGAAAATTAAAATTCAGCAGCCTGTCCGTGAACAGGAGTTTGACGAATTTTCTCAGGATCTGCCTAAACCAAAATCAAAAATAATGATTGTCATTCCGGCAATAATTATTTTCGTTCTGCTTGCTTTTGGAGTTTTCTATAAAATTTCCAGTGACAGTAAACATAACAAACCGGAAAACACACCTGCACCGATTCCGTCAAAGACAAATATCGTTGCAGTGCCAAACAAACCTGTAGAATCCGCCGTGCCTTCGCCGGCAAAAACAGATGTTGCTGTGGCTCCCTCCCCTGTTACACCTCCGGTGCAGGAGAAAACAGCATTCAAAGTGGAATCCGGTATAGATGCAGACAAGATTATTTTCTTTGACAAGTCTAAAAAACGGACTCCCGTTACTGTGTCAATAAAAGATTTGAAAAAGAATGATCCCAATGCCGAGTTTTTTGAACAGAGTTTTGAACCTGGTTCATACACTGTTAAATTTATCAGGGAAAATTATGTTGATATAAAAAGAGACCTTGAGCTGAAATCAGGGAATGAAATAAGTATATCAAAGGAACACATAAGCTGGATTAAAAAGCCTTCACTGCTTGTAAAAACAAACCTTGAAGCCAATATTTCCGTATATTGCAAAACCGATGGGCGGAATACGGGCAAAGGAAAAACGACAAAGGGAAAAGACGGAAAATTCTCCCTGACAATAGACAACCTTGATGAAAACAAGTATAAGGTTGTTGCAACCAGATCAGGCTATTACGAAGAAACAAAGGACAATGTAAGCCTCACCAACGGAAAAACCGGCGAGGTCAGCATAAGTCTCAGAGAGATACCTCCACAGCCGAAAGAACCAGCATATAAACCACCGGTTTATGAACCTAAATATGAACCGCCGCCGGCCTACAAACCACCGGTAAGACCAGTTGACCCTATTACCGGGCATTAGAACTATTTTACTTCAAATATGGTTTATGATATAATAAACCCATTGAAAAAATTGGGGGCTTTAAGATGGCCAGAGTCGGTTATTCCGATTATTTTGCCAAAGATCAGGCTTATGCCCGATCCCGGAGGCAACCTCATAATAATTTCCCGATTTTTACACTTCTGTTTTTGCTTGTTAGCGGAGCTCTTATCTATTATTTCTTCTTTATTCCGGGAAATAACACCACACAAAAAGCCAACACAGGCAACCCTCTGGTTTTTGCTTTCGTTGACAACAGCGTCGGTATTTACAGAAATAACCCCAAAAAAATGGAGCAGGCTAAAAGCGGTGCTCTTCTTTATCAGGGAGATACGCTGGATACCGGAGAAACAAAACGTACCATTCTCAAATTTGACAAAGACGACAATATCAGATTAAGCGCAGAAACCCAGATTATCTATGCCAAATTTTCAGATGATACATATCAGATAAAGCTTCTCAAAGGCAGCATCTGGTTTGAAACATACGAACACAAATATATTGTTGAAACTCCATCAGGCTTAGTCGATTTTTCAGCGGGCAGAGTGATGATCAGCGCTGATATACCTGGAGAAACCACTGCTTATTGCTTTACAGGGAAAGTGAATCTTATATCACGGAAAGCAAATAAACAGTATTTAAGCTTTTCCCCCGGAGAAATGGTCAAAATCAGCAAAGATTTCGAAGTATCAGGAGTTCAGAGATTTCAACCCGACAAACTTGATGCATGGATAAAATGGAACCTTTCATTTTCAGGCAAAAATCTGCGGGAAGGCAGCGTACCTCCCGCACTCAGGATTGAAACAGCCTCAGCTGATTTGTCAGAAAATGACCAGTCGATATATACCCCGGCAAAAGTAAAACAGTTTTCCACCAAAGATTCGATTAAATTCGTAAAGGATCCCTCAGCATCAAAAGAGATTATTTCCGATTCGTCAAAAGAAAGGAACATCCCCAAAATCGCTCCAAAGCAGAAGATTCCTACAGCAAAAAGCCGAATCAGTGAAAATGAGCCGCCCAAAATTGAGCTTCCGTCACTTCCTGAGCCCAGTTATCCCACAAACAATAACGCTCCGGACCGTATAGAAAATACTCCTGTCAAAAATACTATAGCTTCAGAATCTACAAAACAGAACCGGGAAGAATATGAAAAGGCGTCTCAGAAGGACAGAAAAGACCGTTTCAATAAAGGAGCCTATTATTATCTTGACAACACCCAGAGGGGCGAAGCTAAAGTTCCCGGATACGACCTGCATTCCGACCCCGTAGGGCCTGCTCAGAACGCTTCAGGATATTCAAGCAATTATGATCCTCCGGGATTTCTGACCTCACCTCCCCCCGGCAGATAAAGCGCATTATATCAGGAACTTTTTTCATAAGCATACTGTTTTTTATAATATCAATAAAGGAGAGTAATGCTGATGAAAAGAGTATTATTCATAGGAACAAAAAATTCAGGGCGCAGCCAGATGGCAGAGGCAATCGTCAATCATCATTATAAAGGCAGAATAGAAGCTAAATCAGCAGGAGTGAATCCTCAATCTTTGGACAAAATAACAGTAGAAGTTCTGAATGAAATCGGCATTGATATTTGCGGCCACGAATCCCATAAACCCGAAGACTTCAAAAATGAATCCTTTGATTATGTCATAACCCTTTGCGATCAGTCAAGAGAGCAATGCCCGGTATTCTGGACTCAGGGTGAAGCTATTTACAATCATATCAATATCTTTGATCCATCAAAACAGGGTGTAACCTATTTCGAGCTTCTCAAGGCATTCAGAGAAACCAGAGATGAAATCGAAGATAAAGTTACACAATTCTTTGATAAGGAACTGGAGTGGGATAAACCAAACCGGAATAAAATCCTGCACCACCCTGTTTCAACATTTTAATCATGCGGAAATAACTGAAATATCAGATGCCAAGTGATCCTTCAAGCTCTCTCCTGAACCCGGCTGCATTTCCGAAAACCCTCTGCCCTTTTTCGCAGGCAGTAAGGAGGGTTTTCTTTAATTCAGGAGCTATATTGGCTCTCCACTCCCCACCAGCGCCCTCGGAAGTGTATTCTCTCAGATTGGCAAGAAAATAAAGCACTCGGGCTACAGAAGTAATATCGTCAAACAACACGCCTGAAACCGCTCTGCTACAGCTATCCCCTGAACAGATAAGATAACGGTCAAGATTATAATTTACGAGTTTAAGAATTCCGTTCAAATCCAGAATAATATGCTCAGGCTTAAAATCTCCCACAGAAAAAATGCTTTCCGTATTGTGCAGATATTCAAGTGCATTGCACAGCTCCATCCCATATCTTACTATTTCTCTCTGAGAGAAAGGCTTATTATAAAGCGCAGCTAATTTTGCAAGATCCATTCCATCAATCTTTTCCATCAGGAAATAGATTCTGCCATTTTCAATAAACGCCTGATAAAGCCTGATTAAATTGATATGTATAACTCCCTGAAGTGTGCCAACAAGTTCATCCAGAACTGCATTCAAACTCTTTTCCTGTTCAGCGGTAAAATCTTCAAGATAAAATTCCTTCAGTATAAAATACCGGCTTTTCTGCATCATACTTTCAACAATATAAGTACTGCCATTAGCTCTCCGGTTAATACACTTGACAATCATAAACTGCTTATAAAAAATTGAACCGATCTCAAGACTCGGAATGTTCTCAGAGAGGTCTGTTTTTATAAATGGCAGAGCCGGTTCAGCCTGGGTGGATTCAACCGATACACTTTCCTCATTTATTATTACTGAATCTTCTGTTTTTTTCGCAACCATTTTTTCAGAATCAGCAGCAACAGGTTTAGCGTTCACCTCGTCCGGTTTTCCATTTCTTTTCTTAAAAAAAGAATCATCCCCATAGATATCTTCAGGGCTTTCAGCTCCATAATGAGGATTTCCCTTCTTTTTAACTTCCGGGGCAAACAACTGGTGGGGCGGTATCAGTTTTGGACCGGAAACCTGTCCCGATTTATCCTGATTTGTTTCAAATTCAAGCATAAGGTTCAAAGGTTCGAATTTGCTGAAATAAGGACTTTCATCTACTGTAACTCTGGTATCAACCAGTTTTAAGCTGCTTTCATCATCTTCATCAGCAAAAAGATTCTCCGCAGTAAAAATTTCCTCAGGAGACAGAGGCATTTCCTTTCTCTTTTTCTCCTCTTCATTACGCGCATCCAGCAGCGCCTGATTAAATTTATTTTCGTGCTCTTTTGTCTGCTTATAAATAACTTCAACTATCTGGCGGATTATAGGGCTTTTTGTCTTTAAATTATCCAGATATTTAATCTCAATCAGGGAACTTTCCACATCTCTTGCAACAGCGCAGGCAATTCCCTTATTAAGTTCCTTTCTTTTAACTCTCTCCGTCAGCCCGCCGATACTTCCGATGAGCAGATTAATATCAATAACGCTTACGGGCAAACTTGCCTGAATTATCTCAGGGTCCTGCTGAACAAATCTAAGAATTCTCGCAATGGCGTTGGCATGGCCGATTTCTTCATCCCTTATTTTAAGCCAGAAGCTGTTTTCGCTATTCCAGCAGTTTGCACAGGCATTATAGAATCTTGCTATAATAAGCTCAGCCTGTGCCATGGTTTTAATAAGCCTGACAAGCTCAGAATCAGAATTTTCACAAATAATGGCAGACGGTATTTTCAATTTGTTCACCTGTTTCTTTAATCGTTTTGTATGTCAAAAATAAGCTTTTTCAGATTTTCATCAAGTTCAAGATCATCAGGATCGATTTCACCTGTTTTAACAAGTGTTTTGATGAAAGCCCTTACAAGCTTCGGATCAAACTGTTTGCCTGAAAACTTGATCAGTTCATGAAGAGCGTCATCGTAAGTAAGCCCTTTTCTGTAGGGCCTGTCTTCAGTCATTGCGTCGAAGGTGTCCGTAACTGCAATAAGCCTTGCCGCAAGGGGAATTTCTTCTTTCTCAAGACCCTCGGGATAACCGGTGCCGTCCCATTTTTCATGGTGGTATTTTATACCCGGAATAGCCCGGTAGAGTGATGGATATGGTTTTACTATTTCCACACCGATTAAGGGGTGCGTTTTTATAATTGCGTATTCTGCTTCTGTAAGAGGTGCTGCTTTGTTTACAATTTCCTGTGGAATTCTCATTTTTCCTATATCATGCAGACTGCCGCATTCTCTCAGAGCTTCTTTGGAATTGGAAAGGAAACTGCCTGTTTCTTTTTTTAAATCATAATCCGAATTTGCAATATCCTGACCAACCATCCCTATATCCCTGAAAAATGCAGCTTTACCAATGTCGTCAAGTTCATCCTGATCTGTTATACCCAATTCCTGCGCCAGAGCCAGAGTCCAGTCCATTACTCTTTCGGAATGCTCAAATGTATATGAGGAATGGAGCTTCATCAGCATTGCCAGCAGGTGGGTTGCCATTTCCTGATCATCATCTTCCGTATGGGCTTTTTTCAGCATATCCCAGATGGACGAAGCGGCAAACTTTGCTGCCTGCTTGATCTGTTCCTGGGAAGGAGCGATGGTGGCAAAATCCATAAGTTTGTTTTCCAGATTATCCCTGTAATTTCTCATCTGGATAGCTTCTCTTCTGGCTTTTGTCCATTCGCTTTTTGCATTTGGGGAAAGTTCAAGCATATCAGTCTGCTGTCTTTGTCTTATAGCTTTCTGGCTGTCTGCCTGACCTGCATTCTCCCCTGAACTGTTTTTTGCAGTCTGCTGTGACTGTTTAGCTTTATCAGCTTCACTCTGATTCCGAAATGGCAAATCATAGCCGTCTGTTATCCTTGATCCTACTGTTGACGCCCATTGACTGAGTATTTTCTGAAAATCCCCGGGTGGAATGGAACCGGAAAAATCTACCATATAGTATCCACAACCTCATTTGATATTTTATATTTATACCCCTGAATTATTATATCCTGCCTTGGATATTTCACGCTTTTTAGCCTATGGTAAAGTCATTTCCGTTATTCTTCCGTACAGTTCAGGCCTTCTTGACGCCAGCATGTTAAAAGCTTTTCCCTCTGCCAGCTCGCTTAGGTTGCAGGCGCTCTGGCCTGTGCTTTTCTTCAGCTCCCTGAGTTCGTCAAGATCAATATATGCTCGTATTACTTCTTCACCGCTGCCTGCAGATGCAAGAACAATATTTTCGGGAAAAGGTGAATAAATGCCGCTCCAGCCCATTTCAAGGCCTGGGTAATCCTCAGCAACCTCAAGGGGGATTCCGTTGGCATTGATAAAATACACCTGATTTTCAACTGCTCTTGCCATAGCTGCGGTTTTCATAGCAAAAACACCTGTGCCACCAATCATCGAAGGGGAAAAAATAATTTCCGCTCCCTGAAGCGCCACACATCTTGCAGCTTCAGGATAGAAAACATCATTGCACATCACACAGCCCACTTTTGCCAGACCTGCATCAATAACAAAATAACCGTCTCCACCTGAAAGTTTTCTGCTCTCCATAGGAATCATATGGGTTTTTCTCTGAAAATTCCTGATTTCCCCATCAGGCAGAATAATAAACCCTGTATTATAGGCTTTACCATCGGCATTTGATTCCGCCATTCCGCCGATAATGAACATCTCAAACTTTTCTGCAAGCTGTGCAAGTTTCAAAGTGGCAGGTCCCGGCAGAGTTTCTGTGCCTGTCTGAAAAAAATAGTTGGGAATACAGATAAAATGTGATTTTTCCCTTTCTGCTTCCCGGGAAATCAATTCGACACAACGGTTGATATTGAATTCTCTGTCATATCTTTTCAGTTTTGGCTGAATTGCTGAGACTTTAAAAACTGACGGTTCGTCCATTTTTTTCATTGTTGCCCTTCCTTACTTTTACCCGGAAATAAATTCAGTCCATTCAGGTCAATTACATAACCTTCTGATGATGAATTTCCACCTACTGTTGTTCTTATTATAAGAAAAATGCCCGGAGATACAGTTTTCTTGAGCTTCTTTTCAATTTTTGCAACATCCTTTTTATTGAACACCCTTGGAGATCTGACATCAGCAATAACTAAAATTTCTCCTTTTTCACCTGAGTATCTGAATTCGGTTAGTGTAGCTCCATCCACCATTGATTGAATACTTTTTTTCAGATTTTGCTCAAGAATATTATAAAATAAAAGTTGTTCATTGGTCATCTCAGGTTCTTTTTTGTCTGACTCATATAAAAAACGTTTTGCATCAGCATCCCTGCTCAAAATAGATCTGATTACAAGCTTGGTTGGTTTTCCTGTTTTTTTAGCAATATTATCTTGCATTTTTGAAACATAATCAGGACCGAGTTCAATGGGAGTTCTAATATTAGCAGTTATACTAATTTCACCATCGGTTTCATCAGAAACAAAATCAAGCAGACTTGATCCGGGAATATAAGAAAGCTGCTCAGTTAGATTTCTTGAAATTGTATCGTAAAACTTTTTTTGTTTTTGCTTATTTTCAATATCCTGCTTTTCTTCACTTCCTATAAATGCCGGACCTGTCCTTTCCATATCTCTTGATATTATCGATCTTACAACAAGGCTTATATTATTGTTTACTCTTTTCTTAAGATTGTTTTCGAGACTGGCAACCATATCTTTGCTGAATTCTCTTGGAGTCAGAATAGTAGCAACAACTGAATAATTACTCCCTATTTTTGAAATTTTCAAATCAGACAGCTGCGCCCCTGTATTTTTAACAAGATTGGAAGTTAGTTCCCCTTTTACTTTTTTGTTGAACCTTTTCTCCCTGAGCATTCCGACCAGAGTTGTCGTAAGAAACATACTTATCAAAACCAAAACTACAATTCTGAAACTGAACTTACTGAAAAATTCTATTACTGTATGAACTTCCTTTTCAGAGCGTTTTCTAATTCCAGCGATAAAAAACACGATTGCGGCGGCAAGTTCGATTGACACAAAGTTTGCAAAAAACAGAATAAATGCTCCTGTTGCCAGATCAGCTTTCCCATAAGCGATACACAAACCGCAAGTTGTAAGTGGAGGCACGAGAGCTGTAGCAATAGCAACCCCGGGAAGTGCAGGGCTCAACCTTTCATCAACGAAGCTGTAAGCTCCTGCCAATCCTGAAGCCAGAGCAATAAGTATATCATATATATTGGGAGTAGTACGTGCAAGAATCTCGCTGCCAAGCTCAGGTCTATAAGGAATCGAACCAATAAGAATACCAAGCAATACAACCACAACGATACCTGTAACTTCAGCAAACAAAGAATAAAACAACAATTTTTTATCATCAACTGAAAGACTTAGAGCAATGCCAAAAATAGGACCCATAAGAGGTGCAACAAGCATTGCTCCTATGACAACCGCAGTACTGTTTGATAATAGGCCATAGGCAGCAATGATAGTTGAAAGGCAAATCAGGATATAAAAAGATTTTGTTGGATTAGAGCTTGCCTCAACTTTAGAATATACTTTCTCAAGCCTCTCGTTTTTAATCAGATCTACTTCAACAATAATGCGACTTTTATTATCTGACACAGCATTCCCCCCTCATCGGATAAATCATATACACTATTCTTTACATTAGAGTCCATGAATATTCTATTTTAATTCCCTGATTTCATATTTATATTTAACAAGCCTGGGTATGAGAACCATAGTGAAAATGAGATACGGAATAAAAATCGGGCCTTCATCAAGAAAAGCTATAAGCCACACTATTGCGCTGGTTGAATGGAGATAATAGGAGTAGATGATAAAAGATCCCACAAAAGTAACGAGAAATCTCAGAGTAGCTGCAATAATAACTCCCCTGCACTCATAGATCCACTGAAGAATATTATTTTCATATTTTTTTATCCCCATGGGGAAAAAGCCTGCTATGGCGATACAGGCATATTCAAGGGGACATTCGATAAAAACAATGGGGTGCAGAATCAGCGGATGAATCAGAAGAGTCATGTAACCGAGGATTATAGCTACATACAGCGCAATTTTCGGGCTTCTTCTGTAAGTGAGAAAAAAAAGCGGAATGGAAACAGGCACCCGCAGAAAGCCAAGCAGCAATAAAAACATGCCCGACATTGCCAGTGCCATACCCATTTCTATAAAAAAACGGGTGCGTCTGTAATTCTGATGTGGATCTTCAAAATATGCGCTATTCTTCATTTATCAATGAATTGGTTCAATCATGCCAACATAAATCCTTCACCCTGTTTCCACTGTGTAAAAAAATACCTGATTTTTTTCTCATCAATTGTACAATAAAAGAAGGATTTTTTTATATATAAGAAAAAAACGAACTCCGTTCTACTCCATTATTTCAATGAAGTATTATTGTAATTAATCGTTAATCTATTTATAAAGCTTTCTTGTCTATGAGGTGGTAAATTGGCAGTATCCAGATCGTCTAAACCTGCCGGTAAATCGGCGGTTTCTACAGTAAAAAAGACTACGAAGACTTCAGGCACAAAGTCTTCCACAACTAAAAAAACTAAAAAGGATGAAGAAGAAACTTCATCCGAAACAAAAGAAGTCAAAAAGACAGTTCGAAAACCGGCTGTTAAGAAAACAACAGTAAAGAAAACAGTTACTGATACGGAATCTGTTTCTGAAGACAATCAGACTGTTGAGCCGGCTAAAAAAACTGTAAGGAAAGCTGCACCCAAAACAGCAGCTTCAAAGACTGCAAAAACCACAAAAAAAGTTACTGCAGCCAAAACCACAAAAACAACGGCAAAGAAAAGCACTACTTCCAAAACCGTTAAAAATGCAGCTTCGGGAAAAGGCCTCATTATTGTTGAGTCTCCTGCCAAAGCCCGTACCCTTGAAAAGTATTCAAAAGGCAAATACAGAGTTATGGCATCTATGGGTCATGTAAGGGACCTTCCCAAGAGCAAGCTTGGCATTGATGTTGAAAAAGCATACACACCCAGCTACATAACCATCAGAGGCAAAAAAGAAACAATTGAGGCATTGAGAAAAGCAGCTCAGGCATCCAGCAAAATCTTCCTCGCATCCGACCCTGATCGCGAAGGTGAAGCTATAGCCTGGCATCTCGCCCAGCTCTTAAAAGTTGAAAACCCAATGAGAATCGAGCTGCACGAAATCACCCAGAACGCATTTGAAGACGCCGTAAGCAATCCCAGAGTCATCAATGACAATCTGGTAAACGCACAGCAGGCAAGAAGGGTTCTGGACAGGCTCGTAGGTTACAACCTCAGCCCCCTTCTCTGGAGAAAAATCACCGGAGGCTTATCCGCAGGCAGGGTTCAGTCTGTGGCTCTCAAGCTTATATGCGACAGACAGAGGGACATTGACGCTTTTGTTCCCGAAGAATACTGGACTCTCGGCGTGCTTGCCTCAAAGCTTCAGCATTCTGAAAAAGATGCCTTTGAAGCGAACCTTCTCAAAAAGAAAAGCAAAAAAGTAGAGATTTCCGATAAAAAAGGCGCCGATGAAATAATCAGCGAGCTGAAAAAGAGTAAATTCATCGTCAAATCGGTTCAGAAAAAGGATAAGAAACAGAATCCCTATCCTCCCTTCAGAACCAGCACCCTCCAGCAGGAAGCCCATCGCAAACTGGGATTCAAAGCCCAGAAAACCATGGCCATTGCTCAGGAACTTTACGAAGGCGTTGATATAGGTGCAGAGGGCCGCGTCGGTCTTATCACTTATATGAGAACCGACTCTGCAAGAGTTTCAGAAGGCGCAAGAGCGGAAGCCGACAGATTTATAACGGAAAACTACGGTAAGGAATACAGCGGAGGCGGAAGACAGTTTGCAGTAAAGGGCAGAACCCAGGACGCCCACGAAGCGATTCGCCCCACTTCACTTTACCGCACCCCCGATCATCTCAGACAGTATCTTAAAAGAGATACCTACAGGCTTTACGAGCTTATCTGGAACAAATTCCTTGCCAGCCAGATGGCTCCCTGTGTATTGGAAATCACCACCGTTGATATTGAAGCGGGAGAATATCTCTTCAGAGCCAACGATTCAAGAGTGAAGTTCCCCGGTTTTACCAAAGTTTATGGAACCGTTGTTGATGTGGAAGCAGAAAACAACAATTCTGACGAAGAGGAAAAATCAGGAGCAAAGAACAAACGCAGACTTCCCGATCTGGTTGAAGGCGAAGAAGTAAAAGTTCACAAATATTTGCCCCTTCAGCATTTCACCCAGCCCCCGCCGGCATTTACTGAAGCTACTCTTATTAAGATGCTCGAGGAAAAAGGCATAGGAAGACCTAGCACATACGCTCCTATCGTGGATACAATCCAGAAGCGCGGCTATGTTGCCATATTAGAAAAGAAATTGAGACCCACTGATCTTGGTTACAAGGTAAACGACCTTCTGGCTGAGTTTTTCCCGGATATTCTCAATGTGGATTTCACAGCGGGAATGGAAAACAAGCTTGATATGGTTGAAGAGGGAAAAGAAGACTGGGTTCAGGTTATAGATAAGTTCTTTGTTCCCTTTAATGTAACCTTAAAAGATGCGGATCAGAAGATCCCCAAAGTGGAAATGGAACCGGAAATGACCGATCAGGTTTGCGAAAAATGCGGCAAACCTATGGTTATCAAAAGAGGCAGATTCGGCAAGTTCATGGCTTGCTCAGGCTTCCCCGACTGTAAAAACGCAAAACCCATCGTGGTTGATACCGGAGTCCCCTGCCCTGAAGATGGCTGCGGCGGAACTCTCATTGAAAAGGGAAGCAGAAAAGGCAAATTCTACGGATGCAGCAATTATCCCAACTGCAAATTTGCCACTTGGTATAAGCCTTTGAATGAAAAATGTTCAGTTTGCGGAAAAATGGTAACACTTAAATTCACCAAACAGGGCAGACCATACAAAGCCTGTATTGATAACAAATGTGCAAAAATGAAAATGGAGAACGCAAAATTACAGAAGGAACAGGAAAAAAATCAGGAATAACCATCATCGGCGGTGGTTTAGCGGGCTGTGAGGCAGCCTGGCAGATATGCAGACGGGGCGGCAGTGTCAGAATGTTTGAAATGCGCCCTGTAGTTTCCAATCCCGTTCATGCAACCGACAATCTTGCGGAACTGGTATGCAGCAATTCTCTGGGCAGCGACAGTCCGGAAGGCGCACCGGGAGAATTGAAATCCGAATTGCGGAAACTCAACTCCCTGATAATGGAAGCTGCCGACAACACAAGGGTTCCTGCCGGACAGGCTCTTGCCATCGATAGAATTCTCTTCTCAAAATACATAGAAGAGAAACTTTTGTCCTGCCCCGGTTTTGAATTAATCCGCGGTGAAGCATCAGAGATTCCTTCCGAAGGTATAACTGTAATAGCCACAGGTCCCCTTACATCGGACAATATGGCAAAAAGTCTTTCTGAACTGATAGGAAGCGGTTTTCTTTACTTTTACGATGCGGTTTCACCTGTAATTACCGCAGAATCCATAGACACCACAAAAGCATTTGCTGCAAACCGTTATGGAAAAGGCACTCCTGATTATCTCAACTGTTCCATGAGCCGGGAAGAATATGATGCTTTCTACGATTTTCTGATTAATGCCGAGCGGGTTGACCCCCACGATTTCGAACGAGGCCATTTCTTTGAAGGCTGCATGCCTGTGGAGGAAATCGCAATCAGAGGCAAACAGACCCTTCTTTTCGGACCGATGAAGCCTGTGGGGCTTGATGACAAAGCTGAAGCTGTGGTTCAGTTAAGAAAGGAAAATTCCGAAGGCACCCTTTACAGCCTTGTGGGTTTTCAGACAAGACTCAAATGGGGCGAACAGAAGAAACTGGTTCAGATGATTCCGGGCCTCGAAAATGCAGAAATTGTAAGATACGGAGTTATGCACAGGAACATTTTCATAAACTCCCCGAAAGTCCTGAATCAGTCGTTCAGCCTGAAATCTTCTCCTGATGTATTTATGGCGGGACAGATTACAGGTGTTGAAGGTTATACGGAATCTTCCGCAGCCGGCCTTCTTGCGGGCATAAACGCCTGGAAGCACTCGAATGGTGAACCCCCGGTTATTCCTCCGCCTGAAACTGTTCTGGGAAGCCTTGTTAAGCATATAACCGATGCGGAAATCGAAAATTTTCAACCGATGAATGCCAATTTTGGTATAATGCCTGAATTACAGATGAAGGCAAAAAAGAAAGACAGAAAGCTTGCCAAAGTAAACAGAGCTGTTAAAGCAATGGATGAATGGCTTGCATCTTCAGAGATCTAATCAGCCTGCTGTTCCTTATATCTTGCAGCCCATTCAAAAAGACTGTCAAGGATATGTCTGAGTTCCTCTCCTTTTTGTGTAAGTGAATATTCGACATGCGGCGGAACTTCAGCAAAAACTTTCCTCAGAATTATTCCTGCATTCTCAAGTTCCTGAAGTCTTGTGGAGAGGGTTTTCGGGCTTATTCCTTCGAGGGCTTTCTGAATCTGGCTGAATCTTCTTTCACCTGCGGCAAGCTCCCTTAAAACCAGCAATGTCCATTTACTGCCAATCAACGACAGCAATTTTTCCATTTTCAGAACACATTTTTCATTATTTTTGCATTGTCCGCTCATAAAACTATCCTATTCTATAGTAAGTAGATTTTTTGTAACTACTTCACTTTTTATAGTGTCAATGTTATACTGATTTTAACATAAATTCTATTTATACTCAATAAAAAACTATACTCTATATTCAATAACAAAAAGCGGAGGTCAAAATATGAAAGTCATTGCAATCAACGGCAGTCCGAGAAAAAAATGGAACACTGCCACACTTCTGGAAAAAGCCCTCGAAGGAGCAGCTTCAAAAGGTGCAGAAACAGAACTTATCCATCTTTATGATCTTAACTACAAGGGATGTATAAGCTGCTTTGCCTGCAAAACCATCGGCGGAAAGAGCTACGGCAGATGTCCGGTGAAAGATGATCTTAAACCGGTTTTCAAAAAAATAGAAGAAGCAGACGCCATTATTCTCGGCTCACCCATATATCTGGGCAGAGTCAGCGGCGAAATGGCTTCGTTTATGGAACGCCTTGCATTCCAGTATATGGAATACAAAAACCCGCCCCAGTCCCTTTTCCCCGGCAAAGTAAAATCCGCCATAATCTACACAGGGAATGTTGACGAAGAGATGCTTAAAGCTATGGGGATAGATAAAAATATCGAATTCAATACAAATATGATGATAAGAGTCTTCGGCAACACAGAAACCCTCATCAGTTTCGACACTTACCAGTTCGATGACTATTCGAAATTTGAAGTAACACGGTTCGATCCCATCCACAAGGCAAAAGTAAGGGAAGAAATTTTTCCCATCGACTGTAAAAAAGCATTTGAAATGGGAGCCGGAATGGTATCCTGAATTCAGATATAATAAAAAAGGGACAGTTTTTTATTCCAAAAATGCTGTCCCTTTATTTTTGTCTGAAAACTATTTCTTTAAAAGAACATGAATTTTATTGATTATCTCAAGTGCATTTACCTTGCTTCTCTGCCAGACATTTCTTCCAATAATCAATCCTGAAGCTCCTGCATCAAGGCTGTGTTCAGCTTTTGCAAGCAGCACAGGGTCGTCCATTCTTCCGCCTCCGGTTACAACCACAAGGGTATTTCCCGCAGCTTTTATGGCATGAACCAGACATTTGGCAGGATCCCACTCCATCGACTGATAAGGTTTTTTCGAGTGATATCTGTCTTCGGGACTGTTTGTCGGATAGTTAATAATCGCAACATCTGCTCCAAGTTCAAGTGCACACCTCGCAGCATAATCCACAGAATAAAAACATTCTCTTCCGCCCATTTTATCAATAGCTTCACCTCTCGGATAAGCCCAGATAAACAGAGGCATACCTAACCTTGCCGCATCCTGTCTGACCTTCATTAAAGCGTTTAAATCAGCGGTTTGCATAGGCGAGCCGACATAGACCGTATAACCCACACCGTCCGCCCCAAGGGCAACCGCTTCCTCCACAGAAGACACAATAGGAGATAATGCCTGAGCCTCCGATGGAACATCGGTTTTTCCGTTCAGCTTGAGTACAAGCGGAATTTTGCCGGCATATCTGTGATAATACTTTTCCGCCACCCCCTGATGAAGTACAACAGCGGAAAATTTGCCCTCAACGGCGAGATCCAGAATATAATTGGGGTCGAGAGATTCGTAATTGTCGAAAAAATCCCTTGGCCCATGTTCCAGCCCCTGATCATACGGCAGTATCAAAAGCTTACCATTCTCCGGTCCATGGTTAAAAAGCATTCTCCTGAGTCTGGTAAGTTTCCCGGCACCCAGCGCCATACTGTCAAGAATCTGATGTGTCATTACAATCACTCCTGTCAGTTTTTTTTATGTCTGAATAAAGGTTCGAGAATAGCCGTTTTCTACCTTTATTATGCCCATTAGCACTTAAATTATTGCTATTTTCCCCGGTTTTGGTTATACTTTATGTATGAGGCTTTCAGATTTATTCTACAACAGAAGGATGATATGCTCCCGCTGCAAAGGCTACATGGTTAAGGAGCCCAATTACGATTTGCCCGGCGGATACCACGAATTTTACTGCCTGAACTGCGGCAAACGGATTTGGCTCAGCGAGGAAATGCTGAAACGGCCCGTATTTCTCAACTAACAAGCATCAGCGTCATCCCGACCGACACAGTAAATCTTCCGGATTCATCTGAAGATTGGAGATGATTTTTGTGAAAAATCGACATTTTGTCATCTCATTGCCTGTTTTTGTGGTGATAATAGTTATTGTGGTTTTTGCTTCAACCCTTTTTGGAGTTTTAATTGCTTCTATCCTCACCAAATCCGGCAATCAGGAAAAACCTCAGGCAAAAACCGAAGAAACCTTAACCGACAACAACAACTCCTCTCAGAAAGTATCTCAGGAAAAACCGAAATCAAATACCTCCCCTTCTTTAGAAAACAAAAACGACTCCCAAAGTTCCCGCGAATTGTCAAAACATTTTGCCAAAGGGATAGAATATTACAATCAGAGCCTTTATCATCAGGCAGCCTACGAATTTCAGCTTGCGGATTCATACAAACCCGGCAACCCCGAAACTTGCTATTATCTTATGCTGTGCTGGTCAAAAATCGAAGACAATCCCACACGCAAAAATTCGGTTACACTATCCCTTGCAAAACGACTGGTTACGATTGCTCCTGGTTCAAGAATAGCTGAGGCAGCAGAAGAATTATTAAAAAAATCAGCTGACGGAACTTCGCAGACTGTAACAACAGGCAAAACAGAGCAAGCTTCCAATGCAGACATAAAAAAACCGGAAATAAAACCAAGTCTTGCCCCTGCCGTAAAAGAATCTCATAACTATCCCAAAGCAATGAACCTGAAAAAACCTCAGGATATGGAAATAAGAAAAATCGACAGGGACAAAGAATCACAGGACAGCAAAACAAAATCAGCAGATGCAGCTGAAAAAACAACAGCTTCCATCGAAGGCACAGTCAGCCGCCTGGATGAAAAAGGACAGGTTTTTAACCCTTCAGGCACAAACCTCGTCCTGCTGAGAATAACAGGCGGTGAAAAATACTACGCCACAACCGACGGATCCGGCAGATTCAGATTTGAAGGGGTTAAACCCGATGGAAATTATGCCCTCGTCTGCCTTTCAAAATACAAATATACAAGATATGTTCAGGATTATTACTACAACAATTATACGCCCTATCCCCCCTGCCCGCCCCTTTACGGAAGATGCGACCGTTATGATTATGTAAAACCTGACTGCCGCAATAGTATTCCCGGTATTAAAGCAAATGTAATCATAAAGGAAAACAATCATGGAAAAATCGGCATCGGTCCTTTCAGTGTCAAAAAAGCAGATATAAGGATCAGCTCAGGTTACGGATACAACAGGTGTTCATATGCCGGAGGAATAATCGGAGGAGTCAGCTACTATCCCGGATATGCTTATGGTTACAACACTGTTGGAATTTGGGACAGTGGAACTTTTGTAAACCAGAGGGCTGTGGATGTGGAATATAATATTTCATGGCATCTTCGAATGGATTTGAAACAACCTGTCGAATATAGTATTATACTTAATCAGGATAATGCTGATGTGAATTATTTCAACACAGTCGATCCTGAATACGGAATCAACAGAGAACCTTATAAAGAGATAAAAGATGTGGTTCCCAATGTTGCTTCCGGAAAATAAAACAAGTAAGGAGCAGCATAAAAGATGCAGGAAATGGAGTATTGCGTTGACGCTTCAGGCGGCCCCTATTACAGCACCGGGGAACAGATTCAAAAAGGAAGAGTGATAGGAAAAAATTCCGAAGGCGTCGATGTTGTCAGCTCAATTGATGGCACGATCAGCGGTGTATCGTTTGACGGAAAAACCCACTGTTTTATGGTAAAGGTTACTCAGGAAAATAATAACTGAAAAACCTAATCAGGGTTTAACCGGCGAAGCTTCGGGGGAAACAACAGGCTGCGGGGTTAATCCGGGCACAGGAGATATTTCTGCTGTGGGTGACACAGACGGAGCAGGTGTTTCTCCCGAAACAGCCGGTTTGAGAAGCTCTTTCTCATCAGGCATCTGTTCATTTTTTGTTTTGGGAAGATAAACTTCAGCATCAATTCCGGGGTTGTATTTACCCTTTGGAACCATCTTCAGCTTTTCTTTCGGATCAATAACCATATTTATAGCTCCGCTTTTTGGACGGGACCAATTGGAAGCGGCATTTTTAGCTGTTACTTTAACCTGTTCCCTGTTTTCACTGTAGTTCAGAGTCTTATATTTAGGTTTATCCACTTCAGCTTTGTGAGTCTGAATTTTGCCCAATTGCTTCATTCTTTCACTCTTCTCCTGCTGCTTATAAACGGCAAACATACCGCTGGTAGCTGCAAAAGTGAAGACAGCTGCAAATATCAGCAGATAAAGAAATAAACGGTTTGTTTTAACCATTTTCAGGAGAGAACGGGAATCTTTATAAATAGGCTCATAATGCTCAGCGGGAATTTTCTGCTCTCCACCCTGAACAACTTCAAGAACCTCAATCTTCTTACTGGAAGACTGTTCTGCCTGAAGTCTGATCAGAGCATCCAGTTCGCTATAAAATTCGTCGCTGTATCTGCGCTTGGACATATTCTTTACACACTTGGTTCAAATTGACAATTATTGGAATGCTCCTGCATCCTTCCAGGACTTAACCCTTATTTTCCCGGAAACAGGCATGTTTCTGGGCGGTCTTGCCAGAAATTTGGGATCAAGCACAAAATTCTGGGAATAACCTCTTACCAGCTTTCCTGTGGAAAAATCGAAAATCCCGGTTGAGCCTTGCTTTTTCTGCATAAGAGAACCAAAAAGCTTCAGCTCCCCTCTGGCTTGCCCTGAATAATACTTATCTACATAAAAGCTTTCGTTCAACGCACTTATTGCGGCATCAATTTCAATATCTCTCACATCATTGGGGTCAGTCTTCAGAACAACATAGTCTTCTGCGATAAGCGCAAGGGAATCTGTGCTTTTATCCGCATAAACAATATTGTCCGTGATAAAAATACTGCCTTTGCTTACGATAGTTGCACTTCCCTTAACATCACCTTCAACCTCAGCATTTCCGGTCACAAAAATTGTGGTGTCGTCACAGGGATAAACAAAATTTCCCGCATCGCAGATAATTTCCATATTTCCGCTGGAAAGCATCGTTATAACCGCATCTCCCTCAATTACCTGAGTTGCATTATTTTTCTGTTCATCCACACTATCAGGGAAAGGCTTCGTCGGCTGTCCGCCGTTGAAGTAAAAATTATTCGTTCCCGACGCACCCACAGGCTGATCCTGCGTATAGTTGTAAATATACCTGTAAAACATCGAAGGATCATCAGTTGTGGTTGTTCCCTGAACATACTGCTGTTTTGAGCTGTTATAACATGAATCATTCTGATTGCTGCTCGTCAGAGGCGAATCAAACTCAGGCTTTCCGTAAAATCTGAAATAGCCGTTTGTATGCAGCGGACCGGAATATTTATTAGGAGTCTGGCTCTTTCCCCACAAATAAGGGTTTGAATCAATCACCATAACATATCTCGAAAGCGACTCCGATTCCAGAATCGCAGTTATTGTCCTTTTATAACCACCCAATGTACCTGTCGATTCAACTGTCCAGATTTTATATGTGCTGCTGTTATTTGAACTTCCGGGAGTTACTTTAAGCGTGTATGTGCCTGTGCCTTCCTCAATTGAAATTGTTCCTGTAAAATCATCGGTAGGAATCCACTTCACATTTCTCGTAAGTTCAGCCCTTGCTCTGTTAACACCGGCTTCAGCAACATAATAAGCCTGAATTCCGGAAAAATGATTAAGGGAGATCCTTGACTGGGATATGGACATACCAGCAAGCCCCATGGCGATAACACTCAGAAATGTAAGGCAGAGCAGGGTAAGCAAAAGGGCTGCGCCCCTGTTTTCAAAAAGGCGCTGAACCCAGTTTTTATCATTATTTTGATTCAAAGCTTTCATTAATATGCACTCCCCGGTACAAGACATCCCGACTTGAGAGAATAGGATTTATCATCACGAACAACAGTAACCTGAATACAGTAGGAAGGCGTACTACCCGGTGTAAACATCGTGCATTCCAGCGTGATCGTTCCATCCTGCACAACCGCAAGCTCATCGGAGGTTTTATCCTTCACGGTTCCATCAGCTTTAAAAGTGGTAACTTCCCGTATCAATTTATTGATATCTTTCACATAGTAGCGTATTCTCTTATAATTCCTCGGATCAAATGGCTCCCATGTTGAACTGCCGGGATCAAAATAATCATAGTCAGGTTTCGTAAACATCACATAGTCGGTATCTTTGTCATTCATGTTGGGATACATTATTCCGTTGGATGAAACTGCAGGAGTAATCATTTTATATCCTGTCGGATTGTTTCCCAGCATGCCCGGATCCTCATCAGGCACAGCCTGCCTGATTTCATCAGTCATATATTCAACAGAATCCCTGACCGCTTTCTGCAGATCAGTGCTGTAATTGCTCTGCCTGTAGTAACGCATACTCAAAGTGAGAGTGCCGAACAGCGACGCTGTAAGCACCATAAGCAGTCCGAGAGTTATCATAAACTCAGCAAGACTGAATCCGGTTTTATTTGATTTTCTGATTATTGACATACAAAAGCCAGTTTTTTACAGATAATAAAGAGCAGACAATGTCTTGGATCTTTTAATTTTTCCATCAGTCCACATGATTTTAACTTTGATTATCTGCAAATTGCTATTGCCTCCGGGATCTTTCTCACCCCACCAGACCCTTGTGCAGTCGGGCAGATTAGTCAGCATGGCCGGCATATCCTTATTACATTTGGTGCATTTAACCACCGATGCGTTATTCTCGGTCCCACAGGTGCAAATCCAGTATTTGTCGCCCATATCGGGATTAAAGTTATCTCTGGCGGGGGGACTCTGCTGAGCTGCCGCCGTAACCATATCCTTATCTTCGGTAATACCGGAAGGTTCCCACAGGAAATGGTTGTCGGATTTGATTTCTTCCATTTTTTCCTGGGCAAGCTGAGCTGCAACAGACACCTGCCAGGCACTCCTGTTTAGTTTAGTCAGGGAAGGAAACGCACTTATTATTGCAAGCAGTGCCAATTCGAGAATGGCAAAAGCAAACACTACCTCAAGCAGCGCGAACCCTTTATTTTTCTCATTTTTCATAAAACACATGCGCCGTATAATGATTGTCCTGTCATTCTCCCTGTTGTGATTGGATAAAAATTCTCCGAAACTCCTCATTATCCTTTCACATATTAACATGGAAAGGTTTAGTCCACTACCCTCCATTTGGATTATAACGATAAAAATTATTTTTTTCCACCGGCCGGCAGGACTATTAATCCGGAAATCAAAATCGAAAGAATTAGTCCGGAAAAAAAGTCAGGTAATTTTCTAAGAAAGATAAAGAAATTTAATTATGGATGAAAAAAAGAAAATAAACATTGGCAGAATTTTATACCTTATTGTGATTATTGCTTTATGTGCTTTAACATGGCAGTTTATAAATTTTGCCATCGACTACCATTCGAGACCTCATCCTCCCACCGGCGATTCATCAGTAGCATACCTTCCTTATTACCACACTTTTATCAATTATCCGGACGCAAGGGTTAAAGATGCCGGAATTGCAGCTTTTCTCTGGCTTACCACATTATATCTGTGTTTCGATTTCCTGTTTATTTCAGGCCTTCATAAATGGAAAAAAGCAGTTGCCATAATCTGTTCAGTCGCATTTATAATCGGCGGTACAGAATATGTAATGAATTACTACGACAAACTCTACCCCGTGATGCACCGCCCCCACCCCACAATTTTCTGGAGGCTTGTTCCGGACCTCCTTGAAATGAACTTCGGTCCCGTTAAAATTCTCACAGATTCACATGGCTTCAGAAGCCCTGAAATAGCCGAGAAAAAACCTGCAGGCGAATATCGGGTTATGATCCTTGGCGACTCGTCAGCCTTTGGTTTTTTTGTAAAAAATAATCAGACCTTTGGTGCAGAACTTGTAAAAATGCTCCGTCAGAAATACCCCGGCAAAAATGTAAAACTCATAAACGCGGCGGTAAGCGGATATACAACCTATCAGGGAGCAACCCTTATGAAGGAAATGGGCTGGAAATTCTCTCCGGATCTCATTATTATTTCATTTAACGACGATCCCCAGCTCGAGTGGAAAACCGATCTCGAAAGGCTTCCCCCACCCGCTCTGGTTCCATTTTTCAGAGTTCTTTACAGCAGTAAAATTTATCTGACCCTGAAAAAAGAACTTATCAACAACCAACTGAAAAAAGACAACAGGTTTGCCCTGAGACCTGATTTTAAGAATGAAAAGTCAAGGGTAACCCCCGAACAGCTCAAACAGAATGTATCCTACATTGTTGAAAATGCAAAAAAATCAGGAGCTGCGGTTATTGTAATTTCAATGCCGCTGCAGTCTGCAGGCGAATACATCGAAAGATACAGAACTGCTCAGAAGGAAGTAGCCGACGCCAACGGATTCCCGGTTCTGGATCTCCTTTATGCCTGGCAGGATCTCCCTGCTGATGAAATGTTCTTTGATGTAATGCATCCAACCGTAAAAGGACACAAAGTAATAGCCGACGAGCTTTATAAAATAGTTCTTCAGCAGAAATGGCTCGAAAAATAAAAAAAAACCCTCGAGAAGAGGGTTGTTCTGAAAGGCTATGGGAGAGATAGCCTACTTTAGACATTAATATTCAATCAATAAATCTTAATTCTTATTCTACTATATATTTTCCCATTATCAAGAACTTCCGACCAAGCCATAAGACCCATTTTGGACTGATTAATCGAACTAATTATTTATAGTGAGATATAGTTCCAATGGACTAATCTCTTTATGCAAGGATTGTGAAAAATGACGGAGAAATAAGCTTTATGAACAATACACCAGCAAACAAATCTGATAAAAACCTCAGTATTATCGGGTCTTTAAAGAAAAATCTTGCAATAGTTCTCAAAGGCAAGGATTCGGTAATAGATGATCTTGTTGTATCAATCCTCGCAGGAGTAAATGTATTAATCGAAGATGTGCCGGGAGTGGGCAAAACCACACTTGCCAAAGGTCTTGCAAAAAGTATCAGCGCCGGATTCAGGAGGATCCAGTTTACCCCGGACCTTCTTCCCGCAGACATTCTTGGTTCGTCCATTTACAACCCAAAAGAGGGATTGTTCCATTTTAAGGAAGGACCGGTTTTTACCAATATTCTCCTTGCAGATGAAATCAATCGTGCTTCCCCCCGGACCCAGTCCAGCCTCCTCGAAGCTATGAGCGAAAAACAGGTGACAATAGACGGAGTAAGCTATCCTCTGTCATCGTTCTTTATGGTTATTGCCACACAAAACCCCATAGAATTTCATGGAACCTATCCCCTGCCCGAAGCTCAGCTTGACCGCTTCGGAATAAGTCTGGAAATCGGCTATCCCGACGCAGAGAATGAAATCGAAGTTTTTTACAGTCAGAATACCGCCCACCCTCTGGAATCCCTGGAACCTGCCGCTGATCTCGAAAATATGATCCATCTTCAGGAGCAGGTTAAAAAGATTAAGGTATCAAAGCCAGTTGCCCAATATATCGTTAAAATTGCAGAATCAAGCAGAAAACATCCGGATCTCAAACTCGGCATAAGCACCAGAGGCGCCCTTCTTATGTACAGACTGGTTCAGTCAAAAGCTTTCACCGAAGGAAGGGAATTCGCCACTCCTGATGATGTTAAATCAATGGCGGTCAAAGTCCTTGCTCACAGAATCGTACCTGACACAAAAGCCAGATATTCGGGTATAACCAAAAAGCAGATTATCGAAGACATAATCGCAAAGGAACCGGTACCCACATAAATATACAGGAGGTAATATATGAAAAAATTTCATCCGGTCCTTATTGTTGCAGTTATACTTGCAGCAGCTTTCATCATCTGCGGTCCATCGCCGGCGGCAGACAAAAAAGCTCCCCCACCCGACTATTTCCCCCTTCAGGTTGGCAACTGGTGGAGCTACAAAATGGTGGAATCAGGCAACGAATTCATGATCAAAGTTACAGGTAAGGAAAAAATCGGGGATGTGGAATGTTTCAAAGTTGAAACCGTTGCCGCTAATGACAAGGTTATGTTCACAGAGTATTATTCAAAACCTCCGGGAAAAGTCATGGTTCTCAGACAGATTTTCAACACAGCCAATATGACCGCAGACTACAACCCTGTAAGACATTTCCTCAACAACCCTCTTAAAGTGGGAGACACCTGGACCTGGAAAGGCAAAGGCATGATGGATGTCGAAACCGAGGAAACCAAAAAGGTTGAAAAAGTGGAAACAGTAGAAGTCCCTGCAGGAAAATTCAGTGCCGCAAAAGTCCCTTCCACTGAAATCAAATCGGGAACAGAAACCAAAAAAGAATACTGGTACGCCGATCATGTGGGAATGGTAAAATCCACCACAGATACAGGCTCGGTAAAAAGCACAGTGGTTCTGGTAAAATACAATGTAAAAGGCGGCAAATAACCCCAAACCCGAACCCCACCAAGGCGGACACAAAAGATTAAAAATCAAAAACCAAAACCACCCAAACCTAACGGGTGGTTTTGTTCTGTTCCTCAATTATCATGTCGGTGCAAGCACTTTCACCTGTAATACCGGGGCAATACATCAGCTCAGCTCTTGCAGGCAATGCCTTGAATTCACCGGGAATTTCCGCCCGAAGTCTGTATGAAACTTCATTAATCCCTTTAGGTAAATAACTTATAAACCAGATGTTTTTCTCATCCCTTTTTTCAAAATGCGAATACACTCCCGGAAAATACGGAATAAAGTCTAACTTATCATGTTCACATCCTGCAGGTTTTGGATCCTCGATGGAAACAAATCTGTAGCTGCATTTGGCATAAATTTTCAGCTTTACCAGAATTGTATCATTAACTGAAACTTTTACAACTCCATTTTTAAGTGGAACTAATTTTTCTATAAATCCTTTGCCTGAACCCGGCTTAACAAGATAATACTCCCTGCTGACTCCGATTATACCATTTTTTCCATTGCTGGTTCTGTCCTTAAAATATGATAAAACAGTATTGTAATATATTCTTCCTCCACCTGTTTTCTCTATGGAAATCAGGTTATCACCCTTTCCAAGCATTTCAGGAGGCAATACTATATCAGGAATGCCGGGGCTGATTGTATCAGAATTATATTTAATCCTGCGGACTTCCATCCCATTAACTTTGACCACTGCCTCAAATGGCGCATTATTATCGCCGACATATTTGCAGTAATCAATCAAGGCACAGATTGCAGCTGTGGTATCTTTTGTCGAAAACCAGGAATTTCCGCCTCTCATGTACATAAGATAACGGACAGCAAGCCTGCACACTGGGTTATCAGGTTGTATCTTTAAAAATGCCCGAAGAACAAGGGCGGTTGTTTCGACAGTGTTGTCATCCCAGAACCCATTTTGTTCTTTTTTATTATGCCAATAACAGCTTTCGCCAAAACCGTTTTTTGCCTTTTCCAGAATACCGGCTATTTCAAGGGCTTTGTCTTTCATCCCGCTGTCATTAAGCATCATACCAAGTAAAGCCAGCGAATTATTATTCAGTTTATTCCGTTTACTGAACAACACCGGAAGCTGATTTCTGCAATTTTCTCCTGCTGTATAAAGAGCATATAATATCTGAGTTTTCACATTCAAATCCTTTTCTTTGCCAAAGGACTGAATAAGCCACTTTGTTCCTTGCCCAAGGGCACTTTCCCACGCAGGATATCCCGCATCCTTCGCTTTAACAAGGCCATACACCACATAGGAGGTCATTTCAGCCGTTGAACAATCATCCTTCCACCATCCCCACCCTCCATCGGAATGCTTCAAACTGTAAAGATTATCCAATCCCGTCTTAACCATCTTAGGAAGACTACTTTCCAACTTTGAATCTTTAACATTGAACTGCCTGAAAGTCTGACTGGCAATAACCGCAGGCAGAAATCTGCTCATGGTCTGTTCAGTGCAGCCATACGGATAGTCTATTAGATAATCCAGTGCCGGTAAAATACTGACAGCAAGAGACGGATAAACTGATAACCTGACTTCTGCATCCTGAGGCAATACTGTTTCCGGTATTTTAATACTGAATTCAGCTTTGTCAGTTGTTTCTCCGCTGACTGCACATTTTATTTTGGTACCGGAAGGAAGAATAGGCAGCTTAATTTTTACCGCATCTGATGCCTCATCTGTCAGAGCTTTCAGGGTAAAAATTCCTGTACCCATTTTTGAAACTTTTACCTTCCATTCGGCTACTTCCGAACCTCCAGCGGGAACATTGATTTCCTTCTGATTATCACCAACAATTTCAGCTCCGTCAGCTATCAGCTCCACCGCTACATCTTTATCAGTTTGCAGATTATTATGAATAATGCCCTTTACATAGACAACATCCTGTTCTATGAGGAATCTTGGGAGAATGAGTCTTGCTATCAGATATCTGCTTGAAATGACAGATGCCGTTTCCTGACCCACCTGAGAACTTTTGGTAATGCATTTCCCAGTAATCCGCCATGTTGTCAGTGAGTCGGGAACTTTGACATTTATTTTGGCAGTTCCCTTTACATCTGTTACAATATTAGGGTTAAAATACCATGTATCAGGGAAAGACTCCCTTATGGATTCAGGTATAACTTTCTTCGGTGGACAATATTTTCCCATTTCGTAATTTGTTTTACGCCTTTCTTTATCAGGGACATAAAATATCAGATTAATTTTTCCAAGATAATACAAATACGACCCAGGAAAATTATGGGAACCGGAAGATTCCACATTAGATTCATGCCTGTCATAGAGATCCTGCTTATAG
>JAJTBE010000097.1 GCA_021287065.1 Bacillota bacterium | reverse complement strand
TTTTTTTCAGGCGGGGTTTTATGTATACAGCGCAGAATTCAGGACAACTTGAGTTTTTTGACAATTTGTTTATGCCGGTGCCGATAAAAAAGGAGCATCCCATCATCAAAATGGCAGATTCCATTGACTGGGATTCATTGTGCGATAATCTTTCAAAGTTTTACTGCAACGACAACGGAAGGCCTACAAAATCCACAAGAGCCAAAATTGGGCTTCTTTTGCTCAGACATTACGAAAAAATCAGCGATGAACAGGTTGTGGACAGACTTGAACGGGACATTTACTACCAGTATCTGTGCGGCTTGAATATGCACGAAGCTCAGGATTTCATAGAACCTTCATCCCTGACCCATTTCAGAAACAAAATCGGGATGGAAGGTGTAAAAATAATAGAAGAAGCAGTGAGAGCGGTGGTTAAAAAATCAATCGCTAAAAAAGGGGGGCCCAAAAACCGGGAAATAACGGTGGATACAACGGTGACGGCCTCGCCGATCTGTTATCCCACTGATGTCAATCTTCTCAACACCTGCAGGGAAAAAAGCGTTGATGCAATTAAAAAAGCTGAGAAAACCGGCAGGATAAAAAAGAAGGCAAGAACCCGTAAACGCAAGGGGCGTAAAACGTTTATTGAGTTTCACAAGTTCGGCAGAAAAAGTAAGCAGGCAAGGAAAAAAACACAAAAGAAACTGCTTGGGTTTGCAAAGAGAAACCTCAGACAACTCCAAGATCATATTGAAGAAATGGAATCTTCTGCTGAACCTCTCACTGCGCAGGAGATGAAGATCCTGAAAAAACTTGAGGAAACAGCAGAGCGCTCAGCGCCAATCCTTGAACAGCAGGCGGAACTCCTTCAGGGCAAAAAGGTTAAGGATCGGATTGTGAGTTTTCACAACCAGAATGTGAGGCCCATGGTCCGGGGAAAGTATCCTCAAACCACAGAATTCGGAGAAAAGCTTCTTCTTGTGGAATACGAAGGTTTTCTCGAACTGGCAGACTCCAGCAGCGACAATGTGTCCGACTCCAAATGGCTTGAACCCGCCCTTGATTTTGTCGAAGAGCACTATGGTTTTCAGGTTGAAGGCGTTGGCGCCGACCGGGGTTTTCACGGCAAAGTGAGCAAAGAGTGCTGCGAACGGCATAATGTCAGTCGTTATGGTGTTCAGAGGAAAGGGAGGCCTCCCAAAAACAAACCTGAGCCCAAGCCCTGGGAAGAGAGACTCCGCCGGCGCCGTTGCGGCATCGAAGCCCGGATCTCCCTTGCAAAGCGGAAATACGGCCTCGACCGCTCAGGCTACCGGATTGAAGGAGGCGGAGAGATCTGGGTCCGCCTGGGCCTATGCGCCATGAACCTTAAACGGGCGCTGATGGCCTCATAATGCCCAAAAAGGGCAAAAATCTCCCCAAACAAGGGGAAAAACAAGGGGTTCACCCCCCAATCGAAAAATCATTGGCCATTTTTGCAGCTTTTCGATGGTTTTCCAGCAATTTGACATCAATTTTTCATCAGATTTCACAAAACAAGGATGATTCCTGAAAACGATTCGCCATAATCAATCCAAATTATGCCAAAATCAAAAAAATAACCCGAAATAGTCGTGGTTATGAATGAGTTTTTAAGGGGAAACTAATTACAATACGGAAAATAACTGAAGAATTATCTGTATCAACTTTCGACACTAAAATTCCTGAATTTCCAAAACCTGATTCGGAAAAGGAAAAATAGAAATATTTGCGAAACTATAACGACAGATATATGAAAGCAACTAAGAGAACAAAGCTGTAAAGCTTTTTCTTTTTTAAGACAATTAAATGAGGTGATCAAATGAAGCTTAACATATTCAGTTCTCTGGCGTTAAGCGCACTTTTCCTGGTATCAGCACATACCATGCCTTCTTTCGCACAGCAGGCAAAAACTGCTGCCACACCCAAACCTGCAGTTAAAACAACTGTTGCTCCCGCAGCAAAAACCGCGACAAAAGCTACTCCTGCAGCTAAAGAAACTCCGGCTGCAAAAACAGCGGAAACACCTGCTGCAAAAGACGGCAAGCCTGCAAAGGCTGAAGCTGCAAAGGGAAATGCAAAAGCATTTTGTGATCAGGGAAACACTTTCCTGAAAAAAAATGATCTGAAAAATGCAGGAATAAGCTTTGATAAGGCAATCGCCGCCAATCCCACAATGGAAGAAGCCTGGGTGGGTAAAGGCGCCGTTCTGATGAAAGGCAGCAAAAATGATCTGACTTTGGCCCATTACAAAAAAGCAGTGGCAAGCGTGCCTAATTCATCAGCCCTCTGGCTCGCATACGGTGTTGCTCAGGGCAAAGCTTTCCAGTATGCCGAATCGGTAAAAAGCTTTGATCAGGCAATCAAACTCAACGACAAGAACGCTGAAGCCTGGAAGTATAAGGGATATGCTCTTGTAAAAGACCTGAAATACAAAGAAGCAGTACCCTGCTTTGAGAAAGTTTCCACACTGAAGCCTGCTGATCTTAATGCAAAACTGGCTCTTGGAGTCTGTTTGGTTCAGCTCAATCAGAAAGACAAAGGAAAAGCAATAATCAGTGATGTTCTGAAAAAGAAACCCGAACTGAAGAAAGAGCTTCCTCCGAAGGTAGTGGAAAATCTCGCTCTGTAATTTTGTTTTTTATAAAGCTATAAATTGCTGAAACGGAATTAATGACAATAAAAAAAGATGAGAAGCATACACCTCTCATCTTTTTTGTTTGCCAGGAAATTTATCTTGTGATATGAGTGCCTGTTTTGCCTTCGAGGGCATTCTTCAGATTTGCCGGATTGGTGATAATTGCCTTTTCTCCGCCATTATCAAGGAATCTGAGGACTGCTTCCACTTTGGGGAGCATGCTGCCGGGTTTGAAATGTCCTTCTTTGATATAGGTTCTCATATCATCGGCTGTAACCTGATCCAGTGATTTCTGGTCGGGAGTGCCGTAATTAAGATACACTTTATCAACTGCTGTTGAAATTATAAACAGATCAGCCTTTATGTTGCTTGCGAGCAGTGATGATGCGAAGTCTTTATCAATAACCGCTGCTGCGCCTTCAAGGTATCCGTTTTCTTTTTTAATAACGGGAATTCCGCCGCCACCGACTGCAACAACAGTAAAATCCTTATCAATAAGTGATTTTATTGCTTCTTCTTCAACGATGATCTTGGGATCGGGTGATGCAACAACTCTTCTCCAGCCTCTGCCTGAATCTTCTTTAACATCCCATCCGAGGTTTGCCTGTCTCTGTTTGGCTTCTTCTTCCGAGTAGAAAGGACCTATGGGTTTGGTGGGGTTCTTGAAAGCTGGATCTTCACTGTCAACTAAAACCTGAGTAACAACTGTAGCTACTTTTTTATCGATTTTTTTGTCTCCAAAGATGTTTGAAAGAGCTTTCTGGAAGAGATAGCCGATGGCTCCCTGTGTGTCAGCGCCGCAGGAATCAAGGGGTACTTCATGAAGGGTGGTTTTGGCGATGTCTGAGCGCAGAAGAATAAAACCGACCTGGGGACCGTTACCATGAGTGATTACCACATTGTAACCCATTTCAATCATTTCAGCGATATGCAGTGAAGTTTCAAAAACTGCATTGTACTGATCCTCGACAGTCTGATGTTTGCTGTCTTTAATAAGCGAATTGCCGCCTACTGCAACTACGGCGACTTTTGACATAGGGATTCCTCCTTGAATTTATATTGATGATATTTAACGACAAAATTCTTAATAAAAAACTCAAAAAAAAATTTCCTGTATAAGGAAATCCGGTTAATTTCTTCTGTTATGAGCAATTATTTCCTTCTCCTGCTTAATGATTTATAAAAAAAACAGACGGATTTGTTTTATCTTCCGTCTGTTCTTATTGATTCAATATGAAACTATTTTACTTCAGGTTCGCCAATGATGGTGACTTTTCCGGTTTCCAGTGAATATACGGCAAGAACGATTTTGATTTTCTTTTCGGCTGCAAGTTTCTTCACAACCGGGCTTTTTGCAAGAATGGTCTGATAAACGAGTTTTACATTTTCTTCTATGCTTTTATCAGCAAGATGTTCGTGTTTGGGATCTTCTTTTTTTGCCTTTTCAACGGCGGGTTTAATGGTTTCTATAAGGGTTCCGATATTACCTTCGGCATGTCCGGCTTTTTCCTCGTGGGCGGTTGCTTCTATTGTTGCTTTTACAGCACCACAGTTGGAATGTCCCATAATCATAAATACCGGTGTATGGAGATGTTCAACACCGTATTCGATAGTGCCGAGGCACACTTTGTCGGTAATATTGCCTGCTGTGCGGATAACAAATATTTCTCCGAGGCCTTTATCAAAAATATGTTCCGGGGGAACTCTCGAATCGGAGCAGGTAAGGATTGTTGCAATGGGATGCTGGCCTTTGACAAGTTCTTTTCTTGCAACATCGCCCACTTCTTTGGCAGCAGGTTTACCTGCTATAAATCTCTCGTTTCCCTTCATAAGGCTGTCCAGCGCCTTGTCGGCATCTGCCGATGCAAATACGGTTCCGCTGAGAAGCATTATTCCCAGCAGCACAATCAGTAGTCCTCTGAATTTTTTATCCATTTTTCCTCCTCTGTAATTTGTTTGCGGAATTATTGTGCACTAAACCTGATTATACCAAAACTTCAAAAAAATAGTCATTACACAGAAGTATAATTAAACAAGTTTGATTTCATCCGAAAGCAAAAACTCTGTTTTCTGCATATAATGCTGACAAACAGAGCTTTAATAAATCTGAAAACCGTATTCCCTACCCTACATGAAACACAGTTCTGTAATCATTCATGCTGTAAAATCTCTGGTAAGCAAGTTTCATCAAATCCAGCTCTATGGAGATTTTCCTGCTGTTGTTTATATCATCCATTACTTTCGCCATTTTGTGAACTTCACTCTTTGTGAATTCCTTTGTGGTAAAGTAAGATAAAGTAAGGTGCATTCTGAGCCAGTAATTGAGATACACAACATCATCAAAGAAGTTGTAAAGATTCATAATAAGCTTATAATCTCTGTCTGATGCAGGCGCAAACCCTAAGACAGCAGATATGTTACATGAATTGTAAACATAGGTTGAGTGAAGTTTTACTGTTCGATACTCAGGATGCTTTTCGAAATAATTACGGGCATTATCGAAGATCTCCCTGCACTTTTGTGCGTTCGATTCCATTTGATTTTTCAATGGTGCTTCCTCAGGACCGTTGCTTAAATCATGCAGAGTTATATGAAAATGCTCTGGCAGAAGAGGCTCGGCAAACATACCTTCCAGATTATTTCTCAATTCGGTCTGGAACTGGTTTGCAGGTTCAAAATCGGACTGTTCGAGGGGAATCACTGTTGTATCGCCATAAAAAGGAAGCAGAACTCCAGCATCGCTGACTTTAATTTTCAGAGACCCGGGGACACTCCACTGAACTTCCTCTGACCTGATATAGTTAAGGGATGAAGTCTGCTCTGTGTTGATAGTTTTGATATACTCGTTAAAATCCATAGGATTGTTTTTCAGTTTTACTGGAATTAAAAGATCCATCTTCTGGATAACCTCCGGTTTTGTTTTAATCAGCAAGTTCCATTCCGAATTTCTGGAGAATTTTCTTCTCCCTGTATCTCTTAAATGTGAAGATCGTTGACCAATGCACTTTTCCCAGAGGTTTTACAAGGATCGTGACCATACCGAGACGATTACCGCCGATAATGTCAGTAAAAATCTGATCCCCTATAACCGCCGTGTTTTCAGGCTGTGCATTCATGCACTTTAATCCCAGCAGAAAAGGCTTGGGATTTGGTTTCAGATGGAATAATCTTGCTGCAACATAAGGAATGCTAAGTTCCGCAGCCATTTTTGCCACGCGCTGTTCTCTTTTCTGTCCGGTAGCAATGTTTGAAACAAGGCAGGCATTTTTAATTTTGCCGCCGGCAAGAATTCCAAGAATCGCTTTCCTTGCCCTGTCGTCAATCTCCCACGAATCGTTGTGGGCAATAGTGCTATCCACATCAATGATGAGGTTTTCCACACCTCTTTTGGCAAGCTCTTCAAAATCAATATTCCATAAAGCGGAATAATACAAGTCCGGTTTAAGTTTATGTTTTCCTATGCGATCTTTCATCATAGCTAATGATTCAATCTGCAGAAGCAGCTTTCCCTTTCACCCTCCCCTGTAAACGTCTTGATAATATTTTCTTCAGATGATTATTATTTCCTGTATTGAAGGAATCGGCTGAGCGAAATAGTTCGAATGGACCATTTTATGATTTTGGAATTACTGCTAATAACAGATGTTGTCAATCCTTTGGAATGGTAGCATAAAATAAACAGAAACAATAAAATATAAAGTATGTAAGGTTAAAGTTGGGGTGTTTATTCAGTTATGACAGCGACTAATCTAAATGTTATTCAGACGAATGACAGACAGGATTCCTGTTTGCAAATTAACAGAAATCAGACAGAAGAATCATCAATACTTATTTCAGTATTTCAGAGCATCGACAGTGGTTTGATAGTGTGCGACAACCACGGAATCATTATTATGATGAATACGGAATCTGAAAGATTAACAGGATGGATGTCAGCTCAGGCAAAAGGCTTAAATCTTGATAGAGTTTATAATGCAATTGATGAAGAAACCGGAATTTCCATACTGCCATTTCTGCTGCGGCAGCTAAAATCCGGTAAAAATGACATATCAGGCAGCAAGCTTATTTTAAAATGCCGGGATGGAAAAACATATCGGGTTTCAAACCATATCAAACTACTGACTCATAATGGCGAAACTGCAGGAATAATTATCCTTTTCAGGGATGAAACATCAGATTTCAGATTGCAGGCAGAAATGCAGAAAGAAGAAAAATTCAGAGCCCTGAAATCCCTTGCATCCTCTGTAGCCCACGATTACAATAATATACTGACTGCAATACTCGGCAACACCTCCCTTGCAATGATGTGCCTCAACTCAAAGGAAAAGACAGGCGAAATGCTTGAAAAGATAGAAAAAAGCTGCTTCAAAGCCAGAGATTTTAATCAGAAATTACTAATATTCGCTGCGGATAGCAAGCCTATAACGGAAAAAACAGAGATGGCAGATATTGTAAATCTTGTGAAATCAAATGAAAAAATAAATAACAATATTCAATTTATTTTTTCCATTCCTGATACAATCTGGCCTGTATGTATTGACAGGTTTCAGATAAAAACTGCAATTGAAAAACTTCTTGATAATGCAGTTCAGGCAATGCCATCAGGAGGCGCGGTTAAAATCAGCGCCTGCAACAGTGTTATTGATTATTACAACAATATGCTTCTCGAGCCTGGAAGATATGTTTGTCTTTCCGTAAAAGACAAAGGCGTCGGTGTGCCTTCGTCTTATACCGACAGAATTTTTGAACCCTTCTTTACTACAAAGTGTTCAGGATCAGGCTTAGGGCTCTCACATTGTTATTCAATAATGAAAAGAAATGGCGGCGCTATCACTGTTGAATCGGAAGAAGGTAAAGGCAGCACATTCAAGCTATATATGCCGGCATCAAAGCCAGCCTGTTAAAGCAATAGTAAATGAAGCTGGGCTTATTTGTTTTTTTCAATAAAATCAAGGACAAGGGGCGAAGTGGTATCATTTGAACCACCGATCATTATTTCCGTAATATGTCCTTTGCCGGGGATGATTTCCCACCAGACAGGTGCTCCTTTTTTCTTCAGGCTGTTGTAAAAAAGTTTTCCCTGAATTTCAAGATATTTGCCTTCTTTTTCGCCTATCATAATTAATGTGGGTGGAATATTTGCCCTTACATGGTTTATGGGAGAATCATCTGCCCATTTTGACTGATCTTTTCCAAATGCATCGGTGAACATGTTGGAAGTAACATTTTGCCTGTTTTTACTCTGCCCCGGATTTGAACCGGCAGCGGGCGCAATGCGATAAACACCGGCTATTGCTATTAGCCCCTTTATATCTTCTGATGAGAGATTGTATCTTTTCAGATATTTTCCATCAAGAACCATAAGACTGGTAAGATGAGCACCTGCAGAGTGGCCGCTTACAAATATTTTCTTAGGATCCCCCCCATAATTACGGACATTTGCTGCGGTCCAGGCGAAAGCTGCAGCTACATCAAAAATATGAGCAGGATGCTGCACTTCAGGAGAAAGACGGTAGTTGACCACTACGGTGACAATACCTTTTTTTGCATAGGTTCGTCCTAATGCTGCATACTGGGATTTGTCGCCTTTCTTCCAGGCTCCGCCATGCACAAAAAAGTAAACCGGACAGTTTTTCAAACCTTCCGGATAATATATATCAAGCTGATGCTTTGGCTCATCCTTGCCGTCAGGCAGATAACTGATGTCTTTCTCTGTTCTGACCTTATTTCCCTGAGCAAAATTAGGAGCAACCATTGTATTAATGTAAAAGATAAGACACAGCATGACTATCATGGCCGGGCTTATTCTTTTTTCCAATTGAACGCCTCCCTAACTGCTGATTATGGTTAAAGCTGGAATTATTGACATAAGACTGACTCCGGGACCCGCAGGACTCTGTGAGCCGGAAAGCCAGATTCTTTCACTTCCGAATGACATAGAATCTCTTACTTCGCCGCTGATAAGGAAGTTTCCATTTCTATTTTCCTGCCGGATATTAATATCCTTGCTGCCGATTCTGCCGGAAATCTCTGTTCCACCTGAAAAAGACCCGTTTTCCGTAAGAAAAACATTGTCCCTGCCGGACCAGCCGCTGAGAGTTCTCATGCCTTCGACACCTGAAATATCAATGTTTACATCCTTAAAGCCTTCAGTATGGTTGTGGATAGTACCGGAAACAGTTGAGCCTCCGTGATGTTTTCTTTCGCTGAGATGCACCGAAGCGGAGCCTACCCATCCATCGGTGTTTATACTATCCTGAATCTGCCTGAGGCTCAGATTGGCAGAATTTTTGCCAATCCACCCGTTGATATTGCCATAAACTTCCTGTTTTGAACTGACAGTATCGGTCGCCTGTGTTTTGTTATTTTCAGCTAATCTGTGCGGATTAATAAACCCATCAGTGATGCTTCCCTTTGTTGTGCTTGAAATAGAAACTGTTTCCACCTGATTCAGGTTTTCAGATATGGTTTTGGGTACATTTGCCGGTTGTTTGTGTATCGCGAATTCTGGTGTTAAATTAACTCCTCTGATATTCCCCAGTGAATCCATAAAATCCCCTCCATATTTAAATTGATAAAGAAGCGATCCGGACTAAACAATCCCCCACTTAATATAATAATACTTTGAATTTAAACAATCAAGGTTATACTTAAATTTTTTACCAAATCCTCTAAAATACATATTTATACATGAAAAAAATAGTAAAAAGTCAGTATATACTATTTTTATGAATCATAATACAATATATTGTGAATAAAAATAGAAAGCAGGGGAAGGTTTTATTGAAGCATATACCTGAAAATGCACAGGTAAAACAGCAGATAAAAAACATGTGATGCGAACACAAAAATGAACCGATTAGCCGCCAACTCCTGAAAATCCTTAAAGGAGAGAAAACATGGAAAGTTGGAAAGAGACTAATAATGTCGGTAAAGCTTCAAATCCCGGAGAGATGTTGAACACAAATTCAGTTCAACTGGTAATCGATGAACTGCAATCCACACTGAAACAAATCAATCAGGGTTCAACAAGTAAGAGAATTGATTCTGCAAAATTCGAACACACCGAGAAAGATACTGTATTGCAATTAAATCGGATGCTTGATTGTTGTCTGGAAAGAAACGGTTATCTGGAAAAGATCCCAACTCCGGTGATGGCTGTGGATACGGAAATGACTATCCGGTTTATGAATGAAGCCGGTGCAAAGGCAGCAGGAAGAACTCCTGAAAACTGTATCGGAGAAAAGTGCTACAATCTATTCAGAACCACACATTGCAATACTACACAGTGCAGAGTAAAAATGGCAATGCTCAGAGGAGATACATTTGAAGGCGATACTGTTGCCAGTCTTCCTTCAGGACAAACTGCAATAAGATATACAGGAACTCCGCTTAAAGACATGAATGGTGATATAATAGGCGGACTGGAATACATTAATGTAATAAATAAGGAAACAGAAATAACCGAAGAAATACTCAAACTGGTTAAATCCGCTGTTGAAGGCAGATTGAAAGAAAGAGCGGATGAGACGAAATTTGATGGAAATTACAGAAAAATAGTGGAAGGAATCAATGAACTTCTTGATTCTGTTTTGAAGCCTTACAGCATTGCAGACAGCTACATGGAAAGGATTGCAAAAGGAGATATTCCAGAAAAAATTACCGACACATATCATGGTGATTTTGACACGATTAAAAACAGTCTGAATCAATGCATAGATTCAATAAGTTATCTCGTAGAACAGACAGGAGTAGCCATACGAGCCGCAAGAGACGGTAATCTTTCAGTCAGGCTTGATTCTGAAAAATCTACGGGAGTTTACAGAAAAATTATGCGGGGAATGAATGACACTCTGAATTCACTCATCACTCCCCTTAATACCGCAGCTATGTATATTGAGAGAATATCAAAAGGAGATATTCCGGAAAAAATCACAGACACTTATTATGGAGATTTTAACACAATAAAAGACAATCTCAACCACTGCATAGATGCTGTCGGACGCCTCGTAGATCAGATGGGAGTAGCTATTAGAGCTGCAAAGGAAGGACATCTGGAAACAAGGGTGGATTCTGAAACATCTGAGGGTGTTTACCGAAAACTGCTCAGAGGACTGAACGATACACTGAATGCCCTTATCGGACCTCTCAATGTGGCAGCTAAATATGTGGAGTTAATCTCTATCGGAGATATACCGGAAAAAATCAGCGACAATTACAACGGCGATTTCAATAAAATCAAAAACAACCTCAATGTGCTGATCGACGCTATGAACCAGATAACGGAAATAGCTCAGGAAATTGAAGGTGGAAACCTCAATGTTAATGTCAGGGAACGCTCTGAGGAAGACAAACTTATGATCGCCCTGAAACAAATGGTGGAGAATCTCAGGGAAATCGTTGAGGAAATAAGAGTCGCTTCGAATAATGTAGCTAAGGGAAGCCAGGAGCTGAGCGCCACATCGGAAGAACTTTCAAAAGGCTCGGCGGAACAGGCTGCTTCAGCAGAGGAAGCTTCGTCCTCTATGGAGCAGATGGCTTCCAACATTATGCGCAATACTGAAAACGCACAGCAGACTGAAAAAATTGCCCGTAAAGCTGCGGAAGACGCCAGAGAAGGCGGAAAGTCAGTGGCTGAAACAGTTGTGGCAATGAAGGACATCTCCGGAAAGATTTCCATCATCGACGAAATTGCAAGGCAGACCAATATGCTGGCACTTAACGCAGCCATCGAAGCTGCAAGAGCCGGTGAACATGGTAAAGGTTTCGCAGTGGTAGCTGCTGAAGTGAGGAAACTTGCAGAGCGCAGCCAGACTGCAGCACGGGAGATTACCCAGCTTGCCGGAACCAGCGTATTGATAGCTGAAAAAGCAGGAGAGCTTCTGAACAGGATAGTGCCAGATATTCAGAAGACTGCTGAGCTTGTTCAGGAAATCACT
>JAJTBE010000095.1 GCA_021287065.1 Bacillota bacterium | reverse complement strand
TAATGGAATTTGACAAAGCCATAGAAAAAGACAGAAATAATCCGTCTTTGTATAACGGAAGAGGATACTGTTACGATTATCTCGGTGAATATCAAAAAGCAGTGGAAGACTACACAACAGCTATAAAATTAAATCCTGATGTAAATGCATATTATGTCAACCGCGGAGTTTCATATCTGAGCCTGGGTGAATATGACAAAGCAATAGCTGATTTTAATACTGCTGTTATTAACAATCCAAAAGTTGCTGATTATTATTCTTTCAGATCGGAAGCATATACTGAAAAAAAGAACTATAAAAAAGCTTTGAGTGATTTGAATAAAGCTCTGGAACTTTCACCCGACAACCCCGATATTTTAAATAGTATCGGAAAGGTTTACTTAAGAATGGAGAATACAGACAAAGCTCTTTTGTTCTGTTCAAAGGCGTTAAAGTTTGATTCGATGAATGCAGACTATTACAGCGACCGCGCTCTGGTTTATTATATAATGGAAAACTACAAAAAGGCTCTGGCTGATCTGAACTGTGCAATAAAAATCGAACCTGATAACGCTTTGAATTATGTACACAGGGGCAATGTGTATGAGGAAATGGAAAAATATAAGCTGGCTTTGGATAATTATAATAAAGCTATCAGTCTGAAACCTGACAATGCAGTCTTTTACTACTACAGGGGAGCTGCTTTCAACTGGCTTAAAAGTTATAAATCAGCTCTTGCTGATTGTAATAAAGCTATAGATCTGGAGAATGATGAGCCTGATTATTATAATGAAAGGGGTTACGCTTATCTGGGGCTGAATCAGTATGATAATGCACTTGCCGATTTTAAAAAAGCGCTGGAAATGGATCCCGATAACTACAAATATAAATTGGGACCTGCAATTGTTGAAAAGAAGAGAAAATTGAATGAAAAGAATGTGTCAGGTGTGAAAAAGGAAAGATAGATTCTGAGAAACATTGTTTATAAATGTGGTAAAACCGGATATCAGGTATGGGCTTAATAAGATTGTGTAAAAATACTTCAAATGTGTATTTTTCCGGATAAAGACTCGAATCAGACAAAATTAATGGTTTCGGTTTAAGGAATATTTGTAAAAATGGGAAAACGTTAAAAATGGTTTAAAGCCTGTGGTTATGAGGTTTTGCTTTCCATCGGGTTAAAATCCCAATGCCCATGAATTAAAACATGGATTTGTTTGATCGAACACGAGAATTATAACCGTTTGCCCAGCTCCCAGAGAAAACTTTTTGAAAAAAGTTTCCCCGCGCCCACCCTGCGGGCAGGCACCCTCCATCCCAAACTTTTGGAATTGGGGACCGACCAGGGACCGGGGGGATTTGGGACCCTCAGAGGGAACCACGCTTTTTTAAAAAAGCGAGGTTGCCCTCCGAACCTCCCTCCTTGAAAAACAGGAGTATTTGGGGATTGGGGATTTGAGTGAATTTTACTAATTCAGTGGCATTGGGCTTCAGTGGCGTCAGAATTAGCGATAGATTATCAAGTCTGATAATGAAATGTGTTTGGATTTGTGTAAAACACTGTTTTTATAAAATCTCGTTATGGCTGATTATTTGTATTTGCTGGAAAAAGTAATATTGTCTGTGTTTGAGATTCTGGCAGAGTAAGTAAAAATAAAAAGAGGCTGCCTTTTGGGCAGCCTCGTGTATATTCGGTAAATCCGGACTACTTGGACATTTTGTTCATGCCTTCGTCCCACATTGTGTCTTTTGCAAACTGGAGGTCTTTGTATCCTGCGCCAACTCCGCCGTTGGTGGGGATCTCTGCTGTGAGACCGTGTGAGTTTGCATATCTGTTTGAATGTTCTTCGGCGATGACGGCTGCTTTAATTGAAGCCATCAGGTCCTTAGCTGCATCCTTCAGTTTTTCGTCTTTGATATCCTTGCTGTTGACGATAAGTTCACAGAAGTGGTACTGGTCTTTGCTGCCTAATGCGTAGCTCTGGGTCTTGCGGGCAAGAGCCTTGAGTGTGGCATTGGGAGTATCAGTGGCAATGATAGCCTGAGCAAGTCCTGTTGATGATTTTGCAACCTGATCAATCTTGGAGATATCAATGGCGCTCATTGTAGGCAGTGAAGCCTGGTCTGCAGCAGCATTTGATACCATCTTGATTGCGAATTCTTCAGGAGCAATGTTGAGTTTCTGTTTCAGTGCTCTGTTGATGTCAGCCAGTGATTTTGATGTGAGAAGGGGAGTGTATGACCAGCCGTTGCCGCCTTCACTCTCTTCTGAAGCTACCATGTATTTTACGCCGTCTCTGACTTCGTATCCAACTTCGCTGGTTGCCATAAGGCAGGCGTCCCATCCGAGGATGTCGATGTCTTTGCCTGTGGCAGCTTTAAACTCCTGAAGAGCTTCTCTTACCTGGGGCATTGAGGTCCAGCCGTTGTGTGAATCGTCTTCGACTGCGCCTTTCCATCCGCCGCCGTGGTCACCGATGATTACTGCAAGGTGATCTGACGGGAAGTTTTTGTATCCCCAGATGAGGAAGTTGGCGAGCTGCTTGGGATCTGACATATTTGTGCTGCCCATATCCTGAAGAACCGGTGAGTTGAGCTTGTTGGGGTCGGGATCTGCTGTGAGATAATATCTCTTGCAGTCTGATCCGCCGTTGTCGAGCTGGACTACCAGATTCATTGTATCGGTTGAGCCGATTTTTTCCATTTCGTTGATGTCGCCGCGGATAAACTCGTTAAGGTTGTTATCTGCTGCGGCATAGTGGAGAACTGTCCATTTCTTTTTGGCAGTGGGAAGCTGGGGAGCAGCGGGTGCGGCCTGGGCTTCAACTTCAGGAGCGGGCTGCTCTGAAGGGGGAGCCTGGGGAGGAGCCTGCGGGGGTGTCTGAGGTGCAGGAGCTGCATCCGGAGGTGTTGTGGGTGCTGCGGGTGCGGGTGCGCCGTTCATTTTGTTCATTGCAGCTGCCCAGTTGGTATCTCTGTGGAATTTAAGATCCTCGTATCCGCTTCCTACTCCGCCGTATCTGGGAATTTCAGCAGTAAGGCCATGGGCGTTGGGGTATTTCTGTGAATGCTCTTCAGCAATAATAGCGCCCTTAATGGCTGCCATCATTCCATTGGCTGCTTCTTTAAGTTTTTCATCCTTAATATTGGGGCTTGTGGCTACCAGTTCTGCGAAGTGGTAGTGATCTTTGTTTGCTGCAAAAGACTGTGTTTTGCGGGCGAGATCCTGAAGTGTTGCATTGGGTGTATCGGTTTTAATGATTGCATCGGCAAATACATTGGTAGCCTTTGCAACATCGGGCATCTTTGCGAGATCAATGGCGGTCATAGTGGGGAGTGTTCCCTGATCGCCCTGAGCTGATGATACGATTTTTGTAGCAAGTTCTTCGGGAGTGACGTTGAGTTTTGAGCTGAGTGCTCTTTCAACTTCGCCGAGTGCCCTGGGTGAAAGGAGGGGAGTATAGGGCCAGCCGTTGCCGCCTTCGGTTTCTTCGGAAGCAACATAGAATCTGGCTACATCCTTCATCTGGTATGCGCTTTCGGTGTTGCCCATGAGGCAGGCGTCGTATCCGAGGACATCGAGTTTGTGTCCGCCAAGCTCTTCGCCCAGTTTGATTCCCTGTTCGAGCATGGGGTTGGTCATCCATGTGTGGTGGCTGACATCTTCAACTGCGCCGGTCCATCCGCCGCCGTGGTCGGAAATAATGAGGGCAAAATGTTCTGCGGGATATTTCTGCATGGTTTCGCCGATAAATTCGCCAAGGGTTCTGGGATTGGCTGTATCGGTTCTGCCGAGGTCTTTCAGGACGGGTGAATTGATTTTCTTCATATCATTGTCCTGAGTGATGTAATATCTCTTACAATCGCTGCCGCCCTTGTCGAGCTGGACGATGAGGTTCATATTTGCTGTTGAACCGACTTTTTCCATTTCATTGACATCATTGAGCATGAACGAAGTCAGATTGTTGTCGGCTGCTGAATAGTGCATAATGGTCCACTTTTTGGGAGCTGCTGTCTGCTGTTCAGTCTGTCCGAGTGAAACCTGATCTTTTACATCCGCTGCCTGAGCATCGGTTCTCTGAACTTTTGCAGGTGATCCCTGAGGTGTGAAAACCTGTGCTGAGTGTTCAATCCGGCTAATTGACATTGAATGTCCTCCTTATTTAAAAAAAACATTTTCCTTTATCATTTGTATACATTATATAGCATGGCAAGCATGAATGGTATTAACAAAATGTTAACAAACTGACACAAAAATTCATGATAATCATGCTGTTGACTTTTATATGCGTATCTGATATTATCTAACAAAATGGGTGCAAACCCAATTTGTTTTAAAGTAGAAGCGACCGCTTCTCACCTTATCGGCGTCCCGGAGTTTTCTGAAACTCCCTTTGACCAGGGATAGCTGAAAGGTTCACAACAGAGGTTTTATTTTCCTTTGTATATGAAGCGGCGTCATGCCGCTTTTTTTAATGCCCTGAGAGGAGGCGACTCATATAACCACAAAGAAACTTCGAGTCAACCGGCAAATTCGAGCCAAAGAAGTGCGCCTGATAGGAGTGGACGGGGAACAGGTTGATATCCTGACCCTGAGAGATGCTCTGGCGCTGGCAGAGGAGCAGAGTTTGGATCTGGTGGAGGTAAACCCTCTTGCCAAACCGCCTGTCTGCAAACTCCTTGATTATGGCAAATATCGTTATGAGCAGAGCAAGAAGGAAAGAGAAGCTCGCGCCAACCGTACTACCATAACTATTAAAGAAGTAAAGTTCAGACCCAAAATCGACCAGCATGATTACGAAACCAAGAAGAATACTGCTGTCAGACTTCTTAAAGAAGGAGATAAGGTCAAAGTTACACTGACCTTTAAGGGCAGAGAAGTTGTCTATAAGATTCAGGGTGTCGAAAAGATGAACCAGATGGCAGAAGAACTTGCTGAAATCGCAGTCATTGAAAGAGCCCCAAAGGTTGAAGGAAAGAATGTGACCATGATTCTTGCGCCGAAAGGCAAATAGAATCAAATCAGGAAAGGAGAAAGGGTTCATGCCCAAGATTAAGACCAGAAAATCCGTATCCAAGAGAATAAAAGTTACTGGCTCAGGCAAAATCCTGAGAATGAAGAGCTTCAGCGGATGCAAACACATTCGCAGTAATAAAACACACAAACAGGTACGCGGTTACAGAAAACCCTGCGTAGCTGATGACACCGATGCCAAGAGAATCAGCAAACTGGTTCCTTATGATGTCTAATACGAATCAGTAAAAACGGTAATTATCCACAACAGTTCGATCAGGAGGTAGTAAACCATGCCGAGAGTAAAACGCGGCGTAATGCATAGAAAAACCGTTAACAAGATCATGAAGATGGCCAAAGGCTATCGCGGAGCCAGATCACGCAGATTTAAACAGGCTAACGAACAGGTTCTCCACTCGCTTGCTTATGCAACAAGGGACAGAAAAGAACGCAAAAGAGATATGAGAAAACTCTGGATCGTCAGAATCAATGCTGCAGCCAACCTCAACGGAATTTCATATTCCCGTATGATGGACGGCCTCAAGAAAGCCGGCATTGAGATCAACCGCAAAATTCTTGCCGATCTCGCAGTCAATGACAGCAACGCATTTGCCAACCTCGCAGCTATTGCTCGCAAACAGCAGGAACTGGTAAAAGCTTAAAATATTATTCAATCGGTTTTTTTTGAGGGGTATGCCTAAGGGCGTGCCCCTTTTGGTTTCGGATTTTTTCAGACAGTGGCATATTAGCTTGATCCTTTGGTAATATTACATTTTCAGGCTACAAAACTACCTGTGTACAGTTGACAAATTCGGTGCAGGGGTATATTATTGAATTTGTATTTCATGTTTTAGAACCTGTTTAGGACAGGTCTCAAAGCAGGAATTTTTTTTGATTTCAATTTCCAGGTCGAAATAGAACAGGAGAATGTTATGTCAGTAGAAAACCTTCAGCTTAAAGAAGCGTTACTTGCGTCCGCAAAAAAGTATGAAAGCGACATGATCGCCTTTTTAAAGGACATCATTGCCTGCCACAGCGAAAGCTGCAATGAAGAAAAAGTTGTTTTGAGAATTAAGGAAGAAATGGAAAAAGTCGGTTTCGACTCAGCTCATATTGACGGCTTGGGAAACGTTGTAGGGAGAATTGGAAACGGGAAAAGAATTATTGCAATGGATGCCCATATTGATACAGTAGGAAAGGGCAAAATTGACGACTGGAAAACAGATCCCCTCGTAGCAGAAGTTATCGATGGAAAAGTTTACGGTCTCGGTGCTTCAGACCAGAAATCCGGCATGGTCGGAATGGTCTATGGAGCCAAAATAATGAAGGAACACAACCTTCTTGGAGATTTCACCCTTTATGTTACCGGAACAGTTCAGGAAGAAGACTGCGACGGAATGTGCTGGAGATACATCATTGATAAGGAAAATATCCGCCCCGAGTGCGTGGTTATTACAGAGCCTACAGGCCTGAACCTCAACATCGGCCAGAGAGGTCGCATGGAGATTGAAGTTGTAACCAGAGGCAAATCATCCCACGGTTCGATGCCCCATCTGGGAGTCAATGCAGTTTATGCAATGAGTAAACTGGTCAGGGAAATCGAACTGCTCAATGAAAACCTCAGATATGATCCTTTCCTCGGAAAAGGCACAATCGTAGTTTCAAACATAAAGAGCAAAGCTCCGTCAATGTGTTCAGTCCCCTTCGAATGCAGCATTTATATCGACAGAAGACTCACAGTAGGCGAAAATGCCGAAACAGCAGTGGCTGAGATTAAAGAAGCTGCAAAAAGAGCGGGCGTTGAAGTTGAAGTCAGCATTCCCCTGTATGAAAGACCCAGCTTCAAAGGCACTGTTTACAAAACAGAATGCTATTTCCCCACCTGGAAACTCGATGACAAACACGATCTTCTGAAAGCTGCCATAAGCACCTACAAACAGGCATTCTCGGAAGAACCCGTGGTTGATAAATGGGTATTTTCAACCAATGGAATCGCAACGATGGGCGTTTATGGAATTCCCACCCTCGGATTCGGTCCCAGCTTTGAAAACCTGGCACACTCACCCAACGAATATGTCCCTGTAGAACACCTGGTAAAAACAGCCCAGTGGTACGCATTATTCCCTAAGACTTACACAGAAATAATGGAGGAAAAGGCAAATGACAGCAAGTAAAAAAGATCTGGAAAACATTATCCAGTCGTTATCCACAGATAATTACGGAGGATTTGGAAAAGACTTCGTACATACCTGGGACAAGAGCTTCGGCGATTTGAAGGCAGTTCTTGAAGTTGCTTCAGCTCTTAAAGCTCTCTATAAAGAAAATATTTCCGTTAAGACATTCCAGAGCGGTCTGGCTGTTTCGATTTTCAGAGACAACTCAACCAGAACAAGAATGGCGTTTACTTCTGCTGTCAACCTTCTGGGTCTTTACAATCAGGAAATTGATGAAAACAAATCACAGGTAGCCCATGGCGAAACCGTCAGGGAAACCGCCAATATGATTTCATTCCTCACCGAGGCTATCGGCATAAGAGACGACAAGTTCCTCGGAATCGGCTGCAAATATATTAAAGATGTGGGCGAAGCTCTTGATGACGGATTTAAAGAAGGTGTTCTCGACACCCGTCCCACTATCGTCAACCTTCAGGACGATCTGGATCATCCCACACAGTCAATGGCTGACCTTCTCCATATGATCGAAGTCGCAGGCGGATACGAAAACCTGAAAAACAAGAAAATTGCCATGACCTGGGCTTATTCACCCAGCTACGGCAAGCCCCTCTCAGTTCCTCAGGGAATCATCGGCCTTATGAGCAGATTCGGAATGAATATTTCACTGGCTTATCCCGAAGGATACGAACTCCACGGTGAAATAGTCGATAAGGCAAAAGCTTTCAGCGCAGAATCAGGCGGATCTTTCGAAATCAGCAACGATATGGGCAAAGCATTCGAAGGCGCCGATTTCGTATATCCCAAGAGCTGGGCTCCCTATTCCGTAATGGAAAAGAGAACCGAACTCCTTCTCGCCGGTCAGAACAAAGCTCTCGATGATCTGGAAAAAGAATGTCTTGAAAACAACAAGAAATTCAAAAACTGGGTCTGTGACGAAGAGCTTATGAAGAAAACCAAAGACGGAAACGCTCTTTATATGCACTGCCTCCCCGCCGACATTTCAGGCGTAAGCTGCGTCGATGGCGAAGTTACCAAAGAGGTATTCGAAAAATACAGAATACCCACCTATAAAGAAGCCAAAAATAAACCCTACATCATTGCCGCTATGATTATGCTCTCCAAATTCAAAGATGTCCGCGGACTTCTTGATTTCCACCTTAAAACCGGTCTTGACAGAGCAAAATCAATCGGAAACAAATGCTGCTGCTGCGGTTAGGCAACGGTAAAACGATTTTCCGGGAAGTTCCGTAAAACAGGCTTCCCTCATATATAAAAAATTCCGCCGTTTTTCTGAAACAACAGGAACGGCGGAATTTATTTTCAGGAGAAAAAATGAAATACAATAATCAATACTACCTCAAAAAAGCTGTGGAAAAAGCGGATAAAGCAATATTGACGGCACTATCGGGCCACACTCTTCTCGATTCTGGTTTTTTCACAAAAACCCACGCAGAACTGGTGAAATATTTCTATACCCTTGAAACCAATCCGGAGAAGATACTTGGGGATGAATAGGTACGGACGATTAAAATGAATGTTTTTGGAGAAAATCTCACAAAAGACAGTTAGTGCTCCTGCAACATTCCCTTTTCAGAATCTCATAGAATTTTTCCGATGCGAATTCTTCTATCCAGGGTTTGTGTCCGCATTTTTCGAGGAGTATGAAATTGAAGCTTCCGATTCTTTTGGAAAGTGGGATTTTTACTCCATCTGCGGGGTGTGGATCGTGATCTCCGTGGATGGCTGTGACCGGGCAGGTTATTCCTGATGCAAGGGATACGAGGCCTCCGGAGCTTCTGAGCTGTTCGGCCTGAATCCAGACGCTGGCAAACTGTCCTGCGTTGCATTCTATTACTTCGCTGTCGTGGGGGAGGGGAGAGTAGGAATCTGCTTTTGATGCGAGTTCTCCCAGTCTTGACATCAGATTTGTATTATTATTGTTTGCCGGATCGTTGATTTTCAGAAATATGTTTTCAACTTCTTCCTGCTCCTGTTTACTTAGCCTTGACATTCTGGCGGGCATAATTTCCTGGGCATATTTTGCCTCAAGGGGACCGCTGCCTATGAGAATCAGTTTTTCAGCCAGATGTGGATATTTTGCAGCGGTTATGAAAACCAGCATAGCGCCCCATGAATGTCCGATTAGTGTTATTGGCGGCTGTGTGTGGGTTTCAATAACCGATTTCAGTTCTTCCACCTGTTCATCAAGGGTGTATGTGGTTTGAAGAGGCTCTATAACACCGGTGGTCTGGGAAAGTTCCCTTGCCACCGGAGCCATTTCTCCGGGTGCACCGGGTCCGCCGTGGATTACGGCGGTTTTATAAGGAGCCTGTCCATAAAATCTGCAGTTTTTCATTTTTCTTTTTCCTGTTTTATAATAACAACTTCGATAGGTGTAATATTTGCCAGATTATCACTGACGGGACATCTTGTTTTTACCTGTTCAAGCCATTTTTCAGTGGTTTCGGAATCTGCATCCGAGTTCATATCTACGGTAAGCTTTATACTGCTGAGGCCTGCTCTTGTATTTTTGTCTTTTCCCGTATATCCGAGAGTATTGAGTGAACCTTCGATTTTTGATTCCAGGGAATGTATTCTGAACCCCATTTCCTTTGCCACCATATAGCCTGTGGCGTTGAAACAGGCAGCGAGTGCTCCGAGCATATACTGCAGAGGAGTGGGGCCGGTATTTGTTCCGCCGATTCTCTCCGGTTCGTCGTATTGAACGACAAATCCGCCGACTCTTGCTTCGGTTCTTGCATGATTTATTGATTTAGCTTCCACTGAGAATTTTACTTCAGGCATGTTATCCTCCGAATGAGAATTTGCTATTTTATTAATTATAGAAATTTATACCCATAATATAGACAAGAATCAGGTATAAACCTGCCAGTATGAAAATAACTCCGGTGATTTTTCTTGCCCAGACTTCCACTGATTTCAGTTTGTTAAAAGCTTTTCCCACCGACTGGATTGAAAAAGCGATTAGAAATGCGAAAAATACAACCGGCAGAGCGGTTCCTATTCCATAAACCACAGGCATTATAATTCCCGATTTGAATTTGATGGTCAGGGGAATCAGGCTTCCGAAAAAGAGAGCTGCTGAGACAGGGCAGAATGCAAGGGCAAAAATCACACCCATAAGAAAAGCCCCTGCGGGTCCGCCGGTTTTCGATGCTTTTTCCGCCAATGCTGATGAAGTGTTGTTCATAAAGGTTAAAGGAATGACATCAAGCAGTATTACTCCAGCTATCAGCAGAATAGGTCCGAGGATCTTATTCATATAAGTTTGAAGAAACATCGCCACAGCGGGGATTGTAAGCAGGCTTGATGTTATGATTATTCCCACTGCCAGATATGCGCAGGCTCTGCCTAATGTGTAGAAAAGCCCTGACAGAAGGACATTCTTACCCTGACCTGCACTTTTTCCGATGTAGGAGATGGCGGCAATATTGGACGCAAGGGGACATGGGCTGATTGAAGTCAGTATCCCAAGCCATATTGCCGAAGTGAGGCTCAGAAAATAGCTATCCATTCACACCATCCATAAACTGTCTTACTTCGTTGCTGATATAGTTTGAAAACTGGGATTTATCCCCAAGATATTCCCAAACCTTGTCGAGATTTTTCCATCTTCCGGGTTTGCCGTCTTTCATCTCTACCACAACCACCGATTTTGTGTAAAGCTGGTAATCTTTAACGAAGTGTTTGTTTTCATTTTCGTCAGTATTGACCACTTTCCACTGAATATTGCCTTTGGTAAGCTGTTGTGTGAAATCGTTCTTCAGGGTATCCTGTGTATATGATTCTATTTTCTGACACGAAGGGCAGCGGACATTGCCGTGAAAGTAGTAAACCACATATCCGTTTGCCGAGCCTGATTTTTCAGCGGAAGAGGCCGAAGCTGTTTCCTTTGCCGGGGTTTTGGCTGAGTCAGCAGTTTCAACCGGTTTCTTCACCTCGGCATTTCCGTTTCCCCCGCAACCGGCGAAGAGCATTGATATCAAAACTATCACTGCAAGAGAGATTATATTTGCCAATGTGTGCTTTTTCATGTCCCGCTCCTTTCAGCTTAACATCTTTTTGAGTTCATCGTCCCCGGGAATTCTGCCGGCAGCTTTTACTTCTCCGTCAACTACGATGGCGGGGGTCATCATTACTCCGTAGTCCATTATTTTTGTAATATCCTCAACTTTTTCCACCTGAGCTTCAATTCCCATTTTCTTAATCATTTCTTCGGTCTGCTGGTGGAGCTTTTTGCATTTTGCGCAGCCTGAACCGAGTATTTCAACTTTTTTCATTTTGTATTCCTCCGTTTGGTTTTATGGTGTTGCAGGTTCTGAACCCTGTCTATGAGGTATATGTAATGTTTTACCCGTTTTCGGATATTTGCATCAATTCTTTTATCTTTTCAGAGATTTCATCTCTAATCTGTCTGAAGAAAATCAGTTTTTCTTCTTCTGTGCCTTCAAAGAGAGCAGGATCCTGCAGTCCCCAGTGAAGCCTGACAAGGGGTTTGCGGGAAAAAATTGCGGGGCAGCTTTCCCTTGCGTGATCACATAGCGTAATCACATAGTCAAAATCAATATGGGCGAAGTCCTCGGGCTTGTTGACGGTTTGCCCCGAAATATCAATGCCTGCTTCTTTCATAACCTGAACAGCATAAGGATTTATTGCAGAAGGTTTCACTCCTGCAGATTGTGCCTCAAACAGACCGTTGCCCTGATAATTGGCATAGCCTTCCGCCATCTGAGAGCGGCATGAGTTGCCCGTGCACAGGAAGAGTATTCGTTTCATAATACCGCCTACTTCACAAGAAGTTTGTGATAATCAAGGTAGTTAAACAGGTAACCTATCAGAAGAATGCCTGTAGATACTATTCCTGCAAAAATCAGGATTAGTCTGGTTTTCATAACTTTCTTCAAAATGATGAATTCAGGTAGTGATAAACCAGTTACAGCCATCATAAACGCAAGGCTTGTTCCTATAGTCACTCCTTTTTCCGTTAAAACACTTACCAGAGGAATTACTCCTGCTGCATTTGAGTAAAGAGGAACTCCTATAAGGATAGCCAGGGGAACGGTGTACCATTTGAAGCCTCCGACATATTTCGAAAGAACTTCCGTTGGGACATATCCATGGATGAATGCACCTATTCCGATACCAATAAGAACATAGGGCATTACTTTTTTGAGGATGTCAATAGTGTATTCCTTTGCATAGTTCAACCTGTCCCTGAATGACATTTCAGGCAGAATAAGAGTTTTTAATCCTTTGTTCTTTCTGACAAAATCTTCAAGCAGATTCTCCACATTCATCTTGCCTATGACAATTCCTGATACTATTGCGATTAACAGACCGCTGATTACATATATGACTGCAGTTTTTACACCGAACATGCCGATCAGCAGAATTATCGCCACTTCGTTAACCATTGGAGATGCCACAAGGAAGGAGAATGTAACACCCAGAGGGACTCCCGCTTCTATGAAACCGAGAAAAAGAGGGATGGCGCTGCAGGTGCAAAACGGTGTGATTACACCGATAAGTGAAGCAAGTATGTTGCCGGTAAATGACTTCTTCTGAGAAAGGAATACTCTTGTTTTTTCCGGTGGAAGCCATGTGCGAAGTATTGATACCACATAGATGATACAGGTAAGCAGCAGGAAAATCTTGATCGAATCATACACGAAGAAATCAAGGGCTTCTCCTGCAAGAGAACCCTGCTTTATCCTCAATACTTCATAAACAAACCAGTCTGCAAAAGTTTTAATCATTTCATTTCACCTGTTCAATTACCGGCAACAATCTGCCTTTGTCCCTAAAACTAACCACAGCAGCCTGAACCGCAGCCGCAGCTTTCCTTGGCGTTCGGTTTAAGTATGTTTTGTGCATGCTTTTTGATTTCATTCATGGCACCTTTTTGCACCATATAACCTACATCAACAGCAGCATTTATTTCGTCTTCAGAAACACCCAGCTCACGGGCTTTTTCCACATGGAATGTGAGGCAGGGCTGACAATGTGCTCCTATGGACGCTCCTATGGCGATTAATTCCCTGAGTTTTTCGTTTAAACAACTTTCCTTCATTGTTGATCTTCCTTTCGTTTATTTATTATCCTGAGAAGCTTTTGACTTCAGAATTTCATAGTATCTGCTTCCGTCTATCAGAAGCTCTTTGTCTTCCTCAAAATCGGTAAGCTTGATCTCCAGCATCCATCCTTCACCATACGGATCCTCGTTTGCCAGTTCCGCCTGATCTTTCAGTTTCTCATTGATTGCTGTTATTTTTCCTGATACAGGGGAAATAAGCTGCAATACTGATTTTACCGATTCTATTTCGCAGGCGTCATCAAACTGGCTTATCTCAGTTCCCGGTTCGGGAAAACCTACAAACATAATATCTCCGGCATTGGTCTGAAGATAATCGGTTACTCCCATTCTGGCGTATTCACCCCGGATTTTGACCCAGCAATCGTTTTCATTAAACAGATAACCTGTTTTTGGCACTTTCAGGATGAATTTGTCAATCATGAGTTCAAGGTATTCAACTGCGCCATCAGACCAGTCTGCTTCTGGTATATTTTCATCAGAAGTTTGCTTGGGGTTGTTGTCTTCTGATAATATTTCCTCGATTTTGTCCCTGATGAAGGTACTTACCCCAAGGGCTTCGTCATCGGGAATAATGGATTTTCCGGGCTTTTTTCCCGATTCTTTCACTGCATCGGGCACATAAATTCTGTGGAGAATTTTTATCCCGTTTTCCCCTGCCAGTTTTGAAGCGCATCTTGTTCCGCAGCCATCGAGAACGATAAAACTTTTTTCCTGAATTGATGTTTTATATTTCTCTTTATCACGCTGGAGAAGAACAGGGCATATAATTTCCATTTCCGGGTGCTTACCGGCGAGTTCAAGGGCTGCCTGTCTTGTTATCTGCCCCAGGGATTTATCAAGGCCGTTGCATGGAAGAATCGCTGTGCTATTAAGATTTGTCATGCCCCTGCCTCCTCTTTTCTTATGGTTTTTATCAGGGCGGTTATCTCTTTTTTATCAGGAAATGAAATTGCGTCAGGTTCGCAGGTTTTGGCGCAGGCTCTGCAAAAAACAACGCAGTTGTGTGGATTTTTTACGATGAGCTTTACATCGCCGTCCTGTTTTTCAAAGACTCTGTGAGGGCAGAATTTGTCGCATTCCATGCAGAAGTTGCATTTTGAATAATCAATCACCGGAAACCAGGGGATTTTTTCCCGGCTTACGCCCATAAAAGTATTCTCAGACATTGTTTTCACCTTCGACTTCTTCCAGTTTTTTTTCAACCATATCGAAAGCTTCTTCTGTGGTTTTGTCACGGACATCCAGAGGTACGAGGTCTTTTTTTACATCAAGGCCCATCTCTGAGAAAGCATCCCGGAAGAGCTTATACTGCATATTTGCTGCGCAGCCGCCCACCATATATTTTCTGCCGGGTCTGATGAAGTCTTTCCAGAACCGGTCTCCGTCCTCTTCGCATAACTGGGGGTGGATAAAGGCATATTCCACAGGAAGTTCAACCCGCACCCGGTTAATGAAATCCCACATATCCATTTTTTCGAAGCCCGGACACTTGCCGGTGCACACACACATAATAAAACCTATTTGTTTGTCTTCTGACATTTTCATCACAAGAAAACCTAAATGATTAGGCTTTTCTGACCCCTTTCAGGATAATAAAAAATTAGGTGGATGACTTTCTTTTTCCGTATTCTTTCATCAGAGCTGTTTTTATATCTTCGTCCGGAAGGCTGAGAAGGGAGCCGTTGTAAATTTTTGCCTGTTTCAGCAGAAAATCAGCTCTCTCTTCATCTGAGGGAATTGCTTTTGATGCAGTAAGATCAATAATCATATCAAGAAGTGTAACTTCTGTATTAACATTGCCAATCATCAGCATGTCAGTTTTTGGGGAACCGGACATGCACGAGCATACGGGAGGGGCAGAGGAGTTCAGGGCGTCGTCTTTTTCGCCTGTTTCTGCCTGTTCAAAAATCATATCAACGCGGTCTGCAATGATTGCAGCTATCTTTTCCGCCAGTGCCCAGTCTTTCTCCGTATAGTTTCTTTTTGAAGCTGGTGCTGATTCACCCAGCTCCTTCAGTATTTCTCTGATATCTATGCAGCCATTGGGTTTGCTGCTGTATTTTTCAGTAGCTTTGTAAGCGCAGAGTTTTCCGCAGCCGTCCACTGTGATGGTGGGAAATTTTTTTGCGAAAGCCCGCTCTCCGCCGTCTCCTGCGAGAAACAGGGGGAGGCATATTGTTACGGTTTTACCGGGCCGGAATTTTTCGAGAGCAATACGGACGGAATTTCTTGCAAGGGTTCCCTCAGAAATTTCCTCACCGCTGCAGGAAATTATTCCTACTTTGATATTCTGTGCTTCACTCATTTGTTCAAACCTCTCTCTGAAAAGATCCGATCCACTTCAGCAGAAACTCTCTTTGCTATCTCATCTACGAGCTGTCTGCCGCCTTCGCCTATATCAAGAACACTCTCCGGCTGCATTCCCCGGCATTCTTTCATTACATTGAGAACTCTGAGTTCAGTATCAACTTTGCCGCCTGCCAGTTCGATATTCTTTCTGGCGCATTCCTTTGCACATCCGTCAAGGGCTATGCATGGGTTATTCTTAACTTTTTCAAGGGTTTCCGCTTCTCCTGAAACCAGAAGAGCGAGACAAACAGTATCGGTTTTATCGGTTCTCATATTTTCAACTACTTCATAAGTAGCCTCTCTTGTTACGGTTCCGATTGGTTTTCCGATACCGCTGCAGGGGATAACCATTATCTTTGTTTTCATCTGAGCCATCCTTCCCCAGGTATGATTGCTGGTATTTTTTCCGGATTTTTCATGGTTTTTCACAGATATTCAGCCTCATTCCTTAAAATCAGCAGGCTCTTCTCTTGTGATATTCTTCCATGAGAGCTTTTTTCAGTTCATCATCACTGAAATCGTTCAGGGAGCTGTTATAAATTTTTGCCTGTCTGATCAGAAAACTGCTTTTTTCTCCTTCTGAAAGTCCGGTTCGGGAAGCTGTCAGTTCGATGATCATGTCGAGGAGCGCTACATTGACGCTCAGGTTGCCTATTTTGATTTTTTCCGAATGTGCAGACCTTGATTTCCCGGAGCATACGGGCGGAACAGGTGCAGCTATGTTTATGGTGATTTCGCCTTTTTGCACCGCTTCGATGATTTTATCCACCGTCCGGGCAATTATTTCCGCTACTCTATGCGCCAGATCCCAGTCTTTGTCGGTGTAATTTCTTCTTGAAGCAGGCGGGGGTTCTCCGAGAGCTTCAAGAATTTCTGTTATGTTAATGCATTCGCTGATTTTTCCGCTGAATTTTTCAGTTGCTTTGTATGCACATAATTTCCCGCATCCATCAACTGTTATTGTTGGAAATTTTTCTGCAAATGCTCTTTCTCCGCCGTCTCCTGTAAGAAACAGGGGAAGGCATATTGTTGTTGTTTTGCCGGGCCTGAGTTTTTCGATAGCAATTCTTACCGCTGCTCTGGCAAGGGTGCCTTCGGAAATTTCCTCACCGCTGCAGGAGATGATTCCGACTTTTATCTGTTCAGATTCATTCACTTGTTCAGCCCCCTTTCAGCAAAGATGCGATCCACTTCTGCTGAAACTCTTCGGGCTATTTCATCAACAAGTTTCGAACCGCCTTCGCCGATATCAAGGACTGTTTCGGGAGTCATTCCCCGGCATTCTTTCATCACATTGAGCACCCGCAGCTCTGTTTCAACCTTGCCGCCTGCCAGTTTAATATTTTTCGCCGCACACTCCTTTGCACATCCGTCGAGGGCTATACAGGGATTATCCTTTACTTTTTTCAAAGTGGCATCATCACCGGAAACAAGAAGAGCGAGACAGACAGTATCAGTCTTTTCAGGCTGCAAATTTTCAATAACTTCGTATGTTGCTTCCCTTGTAACGGTTCCGATTGGTTTTCCAATCCCGCTGCAGGGAATAATCATCACCCTGATATCCATTGTAAACCTTTCAGCAATCATTGTTATTGTTGTTAAACCACTTTTTACGAAGGCTGAAGGCCACACCGACAAGAGAAATCAATACGGGCACTTCAACCAGTGGTCCGATGACTGCCGCAAATGCTGCGCCGGAGTTTATTCCAAATACCGCAATGGCGACGGCTATTGCAAGTTCGAAGTTGTTGCTGGCTGCTGTAAATGAAAGGGTTGCGGTTCTCGGATAGTCTGTTTTCATAGTTTTTCCCATAAAGAATGAAACCAGAAACATAACTACGAAATAAATAACCAGCGGCAGGGCGATCCTCAGGACATCAAGAGGCAGTCTTACAATATATTCACCTTTCAGCGAGAACATTACTACTATTGTGAATAGAAGTGCAATCAAAGTTATCGGACTTATTCCCGGGATGAATATTTTGTCATACCACTCTCTGCCTTTTAGTTTTATAAGGCTGAATCTTGAAATCAGACCTGCCAGAAATGGAATTCCGAGATAAATGAAAACCGATTGGGCAATCTGTCCTATGGATATATCAACAACGCTGCCTTTTAAACCAAAAAGAGGAGGCAGTTTTGTGATAAAAATCCAGGCATACACAGAGAAAAACAGAACCTGAAAAACTGAGTTGAAAGCTACGAGTCCGGCACAATATTCCGTGTCGCCGCCGGCAAGCTCATTCCACACAATGACCATAGCTATGCATCTTGCAAGACCGATTAGAATAAGCCCTGTCATATATTCGGGATAATCCCGGAGAAACACGATTGCCAGAATGAACATAAGAATGGGGCCGACTATCCAGTTTTGGACAAGAGAAAGGGCAAGAACCCGGAAATCCTTAAAAATTCTTCCCATTTCCTCGTATCTGACTTTTGCCAGAGGGGGATACATCATCAGGATTAAACCGATGGCGATTGGTATCGAGGTTGTTCCGGCGGAAAAACCGGAAAGCCACTGGTTAATACCTTTGAAATACCATCCTGCTGCTACTCCGATGAACATGGCAAGAAATATCCAGAGTGTCAGATATTGATCCAGAAAGGACAATTTCTTTTTTGGTTGTGTATCTGATACCGGCATGTTATCCATCTCCTGTTTTTTATTAAATGCATATATGGCCAAATAACGAAATGAAGGACAAAAAAATATCAACAGACCTTTTTGTCGGGCAAGCCGGAGCAAAGATTTTCCCTGTTGCAGGATTTTATTTTGCTGCGATCATCCTCTACCTGCTGCTCTCCGTCTTCCATCCAGCGGGCTATCAGATTCAGAATCTGTTCCTGCTGTTTCACTGAAGTTTCTGAGTCGGGAGAACTACCGGTAAGGTAATAATTTGCCCATTTACCTTCTCTTGCCGAATAAATCAGTTCCGCTTCCTCAAGAACCTGCAGATGCCTTGAGGTTGTGGACTGGCTTATTCCGAGAATGTGACATATTTCACAGACACAGGATCCGTTGTGTTCCTGAAGAACTTTTATAATACGGAGTCTGTTTCTGTCGCTTAGGGCTTTGAATATTTTTACCGCGTTTTTCATATCGTTGTTCATGCATATAAGTTTAGCAAATTTCCGGACCCCTGTCAACTACTATCTGCAAAGCATCCTAAAATCATTTAAACCCATTAATAAAGCATATTCGGAGAAATTGAATGTATTGTGATTTCTGTAAAACTGAAAATTCTGAAGAAAATAAAACCTGTGTGAAGTGTGGAAAGCCGCTGCCCTGTCAGGAGTCATGCTGTCCTGAATGCGGCCTTTACAATAAAGCGGGCGCCGCATTCTGCAACGGGTGCGGGACTAATCTGCGGACAGGCGCTGTTAGGGAATGGATAGCGGATAACCGTTATAAAATTACCGGTATCATCAAACAGGGAGCTATGGGTGCGGTTTACCGCAGTTATGATCAGAGGCTTAATGTTTATGTCGCCGTAAAAAAGCTTTTCAACAATGGGAAAAACTCGGATGAGACAGCAAAATTTACTGAAATGTTCAGACGGGAAGCGGAGATTCTTGCTTCTCTGAACCATCCGTGTCTTCCAAAGGTAAGTGATTATTTTTCCGCCCCTGATGAAAATGGGAGAAATTCAAATTTTCTTGTAATGAACCTCATTGAAGGTGAGGATATGGAATCTTATCTTTCAGGAAAAAAACTTCCTCTGCCCTTTGATGAAGTGAGGGATTATCTGCTGAAAATAACGGACATTCTTGAGTATCTCCATTCCCGGACTCCTCCGGTTATTTACAGGGATTTGAAGCCTTCAAATATTATGCTGCGCAGTGAGAAGCTTTATCTTGTGGATTTCGGCATCGCAAAGATTTATGAAGCGAGAAAATCCGGAACAATGATGGGGACCGCCGGTTATGCATCTCCTGACCAGTGCAGGGGGACCGATCACCCTTCAAATGATATTTACTCACTGGGTGCTCTTGCCCATTATTTATTAACGGGACTGGATCCTCAGAATCCGGACAGGCCCCTTTTTACATTTGAACCGGTTTCCGGGCTGAATCCTAAGATTCCCCTGCATATTAGCGCCCTTATTGAAGCAATGACCGAGATAAGGATTTCCGACAGAATACAATCTCCGGAAAAAGTAAGAAGCTTGCTTTGTAATGGGAAACAAATACCCCTGAACTTAAATACAAGCGGAAAAATTTCAAAAGCCGGGTATTTTGAAGCTGTAAAGAAAGGGGATTATGATCAGGTTCTGGCTGCCCTAAATCAGGGGTTGAGTATTCAGGAAACGGATGATGACGGGGTAATGCCTCTTCATTATGCTGTATATTCCGGAAATGTTCCCATAATTAACCTTCTCAAAGAGAGGGGAGCTTATCTTGAAGTCAAGGATAACAAAGGCTGGACTCCCCTGCACTGGGGATGTGCAGGAGGCAGAACGGAAGGTGTCAGGTATCTCCTCGAAGTGGGAGTTACAGTAAACGGCATGGATAAAAACTGGGTTTCCCCGCTTCATGTTGCTGTTGGTGCAGGCAATTATCATGCTGTGGAGCTTCTGCTTCTTTACGGAGCTAATCCCAATGAACAGGATACCGATTTCTGGGCGCCTCTGCATCTTGCGTCACAGAGAAACGATATTAACTCGGTAAAAGCTCTTCTGAAAGGTGGAGCATTCATCAATTTGATGGGAAAAAAGGGCAGGACGCCGTTGATGCTTGCTGCATCCAAAGGGCATGAAAGAATGGTAACCTACCTTCTGAAAAACGGTGCCAATATTACCGCAAAGGACAGCAAAGGTAAAACTGCCATAACATTAGCTGCAAAAAACGGACATATGGGGATTGCGGATTATCTGAATTCGAATGTGGGATTGATTGATAAACTTTTCGGGTAGGATGTTATGATTATTTGTTATTTTACAGTTTAAAAATTTTTAATTATGGAATTTTTTAATTATAGAATTTTGTAGTTTTATAATTTTGCAATCAGGTTCCACAACTATCCTGAACTTCAGGCAAACCCATAACCCCAGGCTTGTTAAATATCTGCCGGATCCCAGATATCCCTTCCTGTCCCAATGCCACTGAATTAAGGCATGGATTTTTCTGGGTGCTCACGAGGATTATAACCGTTTGCCCAGCTCCCGGAGAAAACTTTTTGAAAAAAGTTTCCTCGCGCCCACCCTGCGGGCAGGCACCCGCCATCCCAAAACTTTTGAATCGGGACCGACCAGGGACCGTGGAGTTTAGGGACCGTCAGAGGAGACCACGCTTTTTGGGAAAAGCGAGGTCTCCTCCGAACCTCCTCCCTTGAAAAACAGGAGTATTGGGGTTAGGAATTGGAGGGAATTTTACTGATTCAGTGGCATTGGGGTTTTGGGCAATGCCCATGAATTAAGGCATGGATTTGTATGGGCGCTCACGAGGATTATAACCGTTTGTCCAGCTCCCAGAGAAAACTTTTTGAAAAAAGTTTCCTCGCGCCCACCCTGCGGGCAGGCACCCGCCATCCCAAAACTTTTGAATTGGGGGACCGACCGGGGACCGTGGGGTTTGGGGACCGTCAGAGGAGACCACGCTTTTTTGGAAAAGCGAGGTCTCCTCCGAACCTCCTCCCTTGAAAAACAAGAGTATGAGGTTAGGAATTGGAGGGAATTTTACTGATTCAGTGACTCGCCACTACAGAAAATCCAATAACGAGGGGTGGGTTGCTTCTATTGGTAAATGAGTGGTTATTACTGTCTCTTTGAATAATAATCAGTGGTAATAGGATTATTGCACACTTCTCTGAAGTGGCGTTATGTCATTTTGGAGCGATTAAACTGGAAATCAAATTTTTTGCAACAGTAACTGCTATCCATAGTCTTATGCGGTGCCTCTATCTTCAAGTATATAAAGCTTTTTATTTGTATCATATGTTAAATTAAATTCATGTGGTTTTCCTTTTTTCCAAGTTAATTTATTGTTTTCTTTAAACCATATTCCAATTTCTTTATTTCTAATTTCAGGGCATTTCTTCCAAAAGCTATCACGTATTTCAATATCTAATATGTTGTTATCAATTTTTTGGTTCTTCGCTATTTTTTGTGGGTAAACTGATTCGAATATCAGCCAGTTAAATTTTTGGAGGTCACTTTTGTTCAGTTTTTCGAGACCCTCTTTAAGGGATTTTTTTCCTTCTTCAGGCATTTCAAGTTCTTTAAAAGCCCCTGAATCATAAAAATCCTTCTTGTCTATAATCTCATTAAACCCTTTAATTATCGAATGTTTAAGGGATTCATCAATTTGATCGCCAGATGTCCAATTCCCGATTTGCTCCTTACATTGTTTATTAAGAAAGCACCAAATTCGTTCTGAAGATGTTGTCCGATTATCTTTAAGACTTGTCAGTAGTAACTGCCAATCTAAAATACTATCCATAGTAAAAAGCGAAGAAACAATTTTTAGTTTAATCCTCTTTTTCTCTTCTCCTTCTTCTTTGTCTTCTGGTGTGCGAAAAAACTTTCTGTCGCTTTTTGAAACCTTTATGCCATATGCTTTAGTGTTATCTTCAACTTCAACTTTGCCATTAGTCCATGATTTAACTACAATTTGCATTTGGCCTCCTTTTTTTACTCATGATTTTAACTATCACCAGCCATAATCAGTGCAGTGAATCTATAGTTTCAGTCTGGTCTGTGGAATAGATTTTTCTGTCCCAGCTGCTGTATGTGGGAGTTCCTCCGTTTTTGCTTGCCCAGAATACTTTTATAGTGTATGTTTTGCCCACTCTTACACCGTCGCAGTAAATTTCGTATGATGAATCCCCGAGATCGCTGTCCCAGTCCTTATACCAGCTATAGTTGGCGTTTCCGCTTTCCACAACCTGAACTTTGCGGGGCCACCAGCGGTGGTAGCCGTCGTCATAGGCGTCAACTACCACTGTGAGATTGCCCAGTTTGGGTTTATCTTCTTTTGCTCTGGTTTTGTAAGTTGTGTCTGAAACAGGGGGAGGAGTTGAATTCCCCGGTGCTACATAGGGATCTGTCAGGGTTGAAAGGGCGATTAGGGTTTTGTTGACTTTTCCAGTTGTTATGGAAACTTTTCCGGTTGCTGTTCTGTATCCGGGTTTCGAAACCGTAATACCCTGTGTCCCCTCGGGAATATTTTTTATTATATATGCGCCTCTTGCATCCGAGTATCCGAACATACCGTTATCCAGCATTACTCTGGCTCCATTAATGGGCTGGCGGTCGTTGTCTTCCACTTTTCCGCCCAATGTGCCTGTAAGCGGAGCTGTTACAGCGGTTTTTACAGTTACCGGAACTGTATTGCTGAGGCTGCTTCCCGCACATACGGCAACAACTCCCGAACCCATATATTGGGGCATCTGTATTGTTATTGATGTGTCAGACCAGCTGCCGATTTGACTGTCAGGAACCCTTGAGCCGTTGATGGTTACATATCCCCTTAGCGTTCCGAAACCGGTGCCTGTGATTGTGATTCTTCCGCCCGGATCAACAGATGGGGGATTCACAGAGCTTATTACTGGGGTTGAACTTGCTGATGGTCTTCCGTCAGCTGTTATTTTTGCCGGATGGTAGGCGTAAATCCAGAATCCCCTGCCAATGGGGTCTGAAGATTGATCCCGGTTGAGCAGGTTTACCGGCACGGTTAAACTCGATGAGTTATATATCCATTGTGAAATCCATATATTACCTTCTGAATCCGGCGTCATTGCCTCATAGAATGTCTTTGTCATATTTCCGTCACGGATGGATATCCGGTTTCCCGGACCTTTTTTTGTGCCGGGGAATCCGATAAGGTTCCATCCCTGAGTCAGTGGAATTGTTCTGACCTGTCCTGTGTTTGGAACGCCGATAACCTGAATCTCCGATGGATTGTCGCACCATACGAGATAACCGTATTTGGTTGATATGCTTTCAGGGTGGTTGACGGGATCAAAGGGAATGTATTCACCGGCTGAATATCTGTAAATCATGTAGGTGAAACCCCGTGCGTCTTCGAGTGAAGCCATGGGGAAGGATATAATGCTCCAGCCGGGCTGAAGTTTGTATGATGTGGCGATTTTGCCTGTTGTATCAGGTGCTTTATCGCTGAGTTTTGTTTGTGAATAATCTATCAGAGGCGGCGGTGATGAAGGCAGCGCAGGAGGTGGTACGGGCTGCACAGACTGGGAATATGCCCGGATTGCCGGTGTAAAGCTGATAAAAGCCAGAATTATAACAAAAAAATATATCTTATTAATTCGCATTTTTATTTGCAGGGAAAGGTAAAAAAATGCTTTCCCTCTGCCTTTCCTGTTTGATGGATATTTATACCGGTTTGCCAAAAGGAATACCGGGCACCGTATTTGCTGCCCCTGTTTCAGCAGGGTGAAACAATCCCGTTAAGATGGCGGAAATTAATCGATATATTATTAATACATCGAATCGATGGATTCTGTCTGATCCGTGGAATATACCTTCCGCTCCCAGGTTCCTGTGGAATGGCCTCCCCGGTTTCTGCTTCTCCATTCAACTTTTATTACATAGGTTTTTCCGACGGTTGTTTTATCGCAGTAAACCTCAAAGGCATAGTCTCCGTTATCGTGATCCCAGGTTTTTGACCAACTTCTGCTTGAATTTCCGCTTTCGTAAACCTCGACTTTCCGGGGCCACCAGCGGTGGTATCCGTTGCTGTAGGCGTGAACCACCACCCGGAGTTTTCCGGTTTTAGGCGGTTCTTCCTTTGGTTCCGGCGGAGCTTCAGGCTGTCTGTAAGACGGTGGCTCAGGTCTTGCGGACGGTGCTGGAGGTGTTGCATTTCCGCCCTTTATCTGCTGTTCGGTCAAACCTGATAGTGAAATCAGAGCTTTGCTTACCATCCCCCCGTTCACATTTACTTTTCCTGTTGCTGTGCGGAATCCGCTTTTTGATACTGTGATTGTGTGGGGGCCTTCGGGCACTTCCTTTATCAGATAGACTCCTCTTGCATCGGAATATGCTGTCATACCGTTTTCCAGAGCTATTCTTGCATTGTCGATGGGCTTGTGGTTGTTATCTTCAACTTTGCCGCCGATTGTTCCTGTGGTAAGGGCTGCAGGACCATCGTTTCTTACTTCAGGCTTTACCACCGGAGGTGCTGCGTCGGTCTGTCTTGCCACATCCGCAGGATTTTCAAAGCCGTTATGGGTGGAAGGCAGCGTGGGCATATTGCTGGCTGAGCCGTCGTTTGATGCTGTATTGTCTGTTCTGACCGTCATTGTGAGTTTCAGGGGCTGGTATGAAAAAATCCAGAAGCCTCTGCCTACAGGTTCGTTTGATTTCTGGCGGGGAAGGTTAACAGGAGTGGAAGGAGCAAGGGCATTATAAATAACCGGTGAAACCCATACATCGCCTTCAGAATCCTGTATCATCGCCTCTATGAGGCTTTTTGTTTCTCCTCCCCGGCTTACTGTCATTCTGTCGCTTCCAAAGCTTCTTGATCTTGAAAAACCGATGAGGTTCCAGCCCGGTTCGAGGCTGACTGTTCTTCCTTTTTCATCGTTGGGGGAGCCGGTAATTTCCACATCATTGCCTTTTTCAGACCATACAAGATAACCGGTTGCCGATTTGATCTCCTTGGGTCTGTTTACGGGATCTATGGGAATAAATTCCCCTGATGAATATTTATAAATAACATGGGTAAAACCTGATGTTTTTTCCATAGATTTCACCGGAAATGAGATAACATTCCATCCCGGATTGAGTTTGATTATGGTTGTGATGGAGCTTTCAAGGGAAGGGGCAAGATCGGGCAGATCCGGCCCTGATTTCTGTATCTTCGGAGGAGGTGAAGCCGGCAACGCAGGAGGGCTGCCAGGTTCGCCTGATTCCGAGGCATTTACTGCAGGGTTGAGAAAAATCAGTAAAAACAAACTGATTATTGTCATAAAACCTTTTATTTTCATTTGACCTCCTGATGTTACCTATGGTTGGTTCAGTTAAATCCGGGTTCTTTGGGATATCCGCTTTTTAAAAAAAAAGTCTGTTTCCTCAAACTTCATCTGTAATTACTAAACCACCATCTTTCATTATCACACAATTAGACTCAAAAACAAGTATTTTGTTTTACTGTAACAAAGAGTTAACATGTGTGATGTTGTTTTTTATGGTGATTAGTATATACTATAAATGTCATAATTTATGTTTTTCTGTTTATATTTTTATCGGGGGATAGCATGATATCAAATGTTTCCGGCAATCAGCCTGTGTCGAATTACAATTCTGCGGGTAGTGTTAAAAATACTCCGGCAAAAAGCGGAAAACAACCTGTTGACCCGGATGTTGTGAAATTCGGTCAGGATTTATTTACCGGGTATGGTGTTGGAGTTGCCGGCGAACTTGGTATTCTGACTACAGGAGCAGGCACATATCTTCATGAAAACGCTCATGCTGTTGTTATTGAGTCATTATTTAAAAATGCTGAAACAACTATTCAGGTTGATGGAATCGATAATCTGAAAGAGCTTTTCCGTAAACCTTCCCTCGAAAATTTAGCTAATCTTATCACAATGAATGATTCTAACAAAGACGGAGCTGCAGGTGTCACTCATATAAAGGCCGGTGAGGGGCTTACCCCTCTTGGAGAACATTTTGGCACTGATGGGTCCCGAACTCTTGTTGTTGCCGCAGGCAGTGTTGCTCAGGAAATACCTGTTCTTGGCACATTTATGCTTGGATATATGATGAAAAACAAATCTCCCAAAATCGGTTATTCATTAATTGCCCTTGCTTCAATGCAGCATATAACGAACAGCACCTATCCTTTCAGCGCTCTATCAGCTTCATCGTCAACAAGAGCAGGCCATGACTGGGTTAATTTTGCAAAACTGACGGGAGTTCATCCCCTTGTAACGGCGGTTTCCTTTGCCGCCACGCTGCCGGTGCTTGCACTTGCGATGTATGCCTTTGAAAAAGCCGGGCAGAAAAGTGCAGCAAGGGGCAAAGCTCTTACAGGGCTAATTCAGCAGGGTAAGATATCTCCTGATATTATTAAAGCCAATTATGATAAATACCCCAACAGGGAAAGACTCGAAACTCTCCAGGGGAATCTTGAAAGTCTGATGAAAAACAACAAATCCGAAGGACAGATTGATCCTGCAAAGCGGGAACAGATTAGAAAGGCAATAAATGCTCTTAATAAAGAACATCTGGCTTTTGGAAACTATCTGATCGACCGGAATATCGCCCTTATAGATCAGGCTGCTGCATCTATGCCGATACCTACTGTCAGGGAATCAGCGCAGAATTTTGCGGAAGGTGTGAAAACATCGTTCAAAAAGGATGCAACGGGAACGGTTCTAAATATGGGTTCTCTTGCGGGAACTGTAGCGATGGCCGGTATGAATACAGCTCATACAACTGCCGCAGCATTAGGCCCGGAGACAGCAGCTTCGCTTGTTCCTGCGATGGGAGTTCTTGCATCGGGAGTCAGCGCAGTGGGAAGTTTAGCTTCGATATGGAATGCAGGAAGGACGCTTACCAATCCGGAAGCCGGAAAAATAGACAAAGCGGCGGCGGTAAGCAGCGCTCTCTTCTCGTCCCTTGCCACTGCAGGCGTAATGGTCCCCGGACTGGGCTTGCCGGCGGTTATAACCGGCGTTGCGGGAGTTCTCGGCACTCAGGCGGCAAAATTTATCGCAAAGAAGTTTGTTTAAGCTACTCTTCGCCCCAGCCGAGATATTTCTGTCCCTCTCTGAAGAATTTTTCCATTTTGAGGGTGGGGACATTATAGATATCTCTGTATCCAAGGGCAAAACACAGATCTTTGAATAAATCCCTTGAGATGTCTTTGTATTTGGCAAGATCCCTGTTTGAGTATATTTTTGTCATAGACAGGGAGTCGTCAAGATAGCACGCAATCTGTCTGTTGGGATCCTGTCCGGAATATATGATTTCCCTTCCTCTGATATTCTGCATACCTGCGGTAAGTTTCAGCAATCCGTCAAATCCGCTTTTTTTGTAAAAATTTCTTGCGAATGCGAGGAAAAGCATTATTTCCGCCATCATAACCTTCAGGGGGATAACAGGTTCGCCTTTTGATGTTTCATATTCTCTTGTAACATTGCATACATAAAAAAGCATATTGTAAATGTTGATTTCGAAATATGAATAGTAGCTGACTCCGGGTTTTTCAGAAATTATGGTTTCGAAATGGCTGTGTACATGTTTTCCTGAAAAGTCGGGCATTTTTTTCTGTCTTGAGGGGATGGCTGATTCCCTCGCATATCTTATGAGATTGCTGTTTTTAAAAATTCTGTTGCCCGGGAACAGTGGGATGAGGCAGAGTTTCAGCAGTGAATCTGCTCCGTAGTGCTCGTCAAATCGTAACTCTCTGTGTTTCTGAAGCCTGCGGCTGGCTCTTTCGATAAGTTCGTGCTGTAGGTTTTCCGCTTTCCGCCTTTTGTCCATGAGGTATTCAAGCTCATCAAATTTTGCAAGGCGTGTAAGAAATTTCTGGCTGTATTCGTCAGTTCTGACATACAAGCCGTTCCTGCTCTTGTTGAGGATATGTGGAGTTTCCATGCTCTGTTCGATGTAAATGACATAGAAAAATTTATCGGGGTGATCTTTGTGGGGTATGGGTGGAGAAACGAACGGGACAATGGGAGGGTAGATTTCTTCAAAACACCACTGGACAATGGATTGATCCAGTCTTTTTATAAGATCTATACCGGGTAGGGATTTTATTTTGCCTCTGCCGTCCTCTTCAATGCCAAGAATGATATATCCGCCGTAAGTGTTGGCAAAGGCGGAAATTTTCTTTATCATATTGGATTTGCCGGGATAGTCGCGCTTAAATTCAAGGCGGATGTCTTCCTCAGCCCCTTCTACAAGCAACTCCCGAATATCCTGATATTCAAGATTCTGTATCTGTTTTGAGAAAATTGACATAATGTATTTTTCTTTCTAAGGAGAAAAACCCCTCTTCATATTAATCGGCTAATGTTGAGTATTTATATTTCATCCGTTTTATATGAATTAAAACTGCTGCTGAACTTTTGAAGGATAATGGGAGTGTGTATTAAAATTACAGAATCAGGATTCTTTTCCGGATCCTGCCAATATTTTCAAGGACAGTAAGAAGGTTCAGATATGGACAGATTTGATGTCAGACTTGCGGGGCTTGGCGGACAGGGGCTTCTGCTTGCCGGGCTTATTATGGGTGAAGCATCAGCTGTGCACGACGGAAAAAACGCCGTTCAGACAATCAACTATGCTCCACTTGCCCGCGGGGCGCCATCGAGGGCAGAGCTGGTTATCAGCGATTCGCCCATATATTTTCCGGAAGTGGAAGATGCGGATATTCTTCTGGCAATGAGCCAGAATGCTTATGATGAGTTTTCTTCCCGGGTTAAACCCGGTGGAATTATTATCATCGACACTGATAATGTCACTAAATTCGAAGAAATACCGGGGTTGTTGAAATATCCTGTTTCCACCATTGCAAAGAGGGAAACCGGAAGAGTTCTCACCGGCAGTATTGTGGGTTTGGGTATAATATCGAAGGTTACAGGCAAGGTCAGCGCCGATGCTCTTCGAAAAGCTATAAGGACCAGAGCGCCTAAAGGCACTGTGGAACTTAATATGAAAGCTCTGGAAGCTGGGTTTATTATATAAACTTAGCCTTAACTTAACAATTTATTAACATTAAAAACCGGATTAACGATTGATTCTTTAGTCCGGTTTTATTATCATGAGGATGTTGAATAATTAAGAAATCAGGGGGGAAATATGGATTCCATATCTTCAAAAATAAGCACGACTGCATATAGCAGCAATGCTCCGGCAAAGACTGCTCCAAAAACCGAAAGCAGCCCCCTGCCCGCCGATTCCTTTGAACCGTCGAAAGCGCCTGAGAAAAAAGGCGGAGACAACTGGCTTACAAATATTCTTAATGTCAGGGTTCCTACCGTAACCCCTAAATTTTCTGAAAAAGAAGTTGAAAAGATGCTTGCTGTGATGAAACCCGGGGATATTATCACAGAAACCGACAATTCATATCCCGGATGGCAGTTCCTTGAAAAATTAGTGTTTAATTCCGATTATACACATGCGGCCATTTATGAAGGTGACGGTAAATTTCTTGAAGCTACAAGCGGCAATGCCGACGGAATAGGCGTTAAGAGAAACGAACTGAGGGAATTTCTCACAGGCAGGCAGTCTGTGGAAATAATCAGGCCTCCGTACAATTCGGAAGCAGATGTGAAAGCTGCTCTTGATCACAGCAGATCTCAGCTTGGAAAGCCTTATGACGGGGATTTTAATCTTCAGGACGGCAATGCTATCTACTGTGCCGAACTTGTGTATAACGCCCTGAAAGCTATGCCGAATCCCATTGAAGCCCCCACTGTGAGTTTTATGGGAAAAGAAGCTGTGGGTCCCAATGCATTTAAGCAGATTCCCGGCGCTGAGGTTGTTTATTCTACCGGTTCCAGCTTCGTAAAAGGCAGAATAAGCCACTATCCCGTTTATATGGCTGCTGTGGCAGGAGCTACAGTAGGTGGTATGGCAGCAGGACCTTTGGGTGCCATCGGCGGATTTGCCGCAGGCGGAATTGGTGCCATTCTTACCGGAAATAAATTCCAGGCGGGTAAGTTCTCACTTCACCCCGAATGATAAATAATTATGTTTGTTAGTATATGCTGGTTTGACATAAGACTTCTCAACAAGCCTGAATCCCTGAAGGGAAAAAGGCATGTTGTGAGGAGTCTTAAAGACAGAATCCGTAACAAGTTTCAGGTTTCCGTTTCTGAAGTAGGCGGCAATGATCTCTGGCAGAGGCTTGAGCTTGGTATTTCCTATGTTACAAGCGATAATACCCTTGCAGAGCAGGTTTATGCCCAGATTTTAAATATGCTTGATTCCGAGATGGAAATTGAAATTGTCGATCAGTTCTTTGAAGTTGAGAAAGTAAAATAGAACTGACCGTTTTGGACCAATAAAGGGTTTTGTTACGGAATTAAAGAAAAAAGACAGCAGCGAGGTTTTACAAATATGAAAATCAGAATGCCTGCTGCATTGATAGCCGTTGTTTATGCATTGTTTTGCATTTTTCTTTGCATTTCGGGATGCCATTCCGGTGGTTCGGCGAAACAGGGCGATGACGAAGATACCGGCAAGAAAGTCCTTTATGAGCGCGACCTGAAAAAGCTTGTGAGGGAAGGCAACTTTGTAGCTGTGGATAAAGATGAAAAGGATGTATTCATTCAGGAAGACATTTATTCGACGGATTATGGAATTATTGCAGACCTGACAATGATTAAAAGCGAAGCAATGGGTGTGCCCCTTTATACTGAGGATATAGGGACATTCGGAGACAAAGTTTACATCGAAGAGTTCAATCCTACGGATCGCAAAGCACATCAGGATTTTCTCATTACAGAAACCCAGCTTCTCGATCCTTCATATTATTCAGGACAAAAATATCTTGAAGAAAATGTCAACAGAGCCGAGGCAATGGACAAAGAGCGTACAGTGCCTGAGATGCTTGATTTTATTGACAGATACCCCGACAGCAAAATGGCTTCAAGAGCTATTTCGTATATAGAATATCAGTTGTGTGCAGTTAAGAAAGATCCCCTTGAGGCAATAAAGCTGTATAAAGAGATCAAGAAAAAATATCCCGATAAGAAACAGCTTAATGAAATTCTTGATGAATACATTAAGAGGGCAAATGAATATCTGGAAAAATACGAAGCGGAAAGAAGAGGTATGAAATGAAAAGAGCCTGGGTTTTTCTAATCGTCACGGTTACTATTCTGGCTACTCTGGTTATTATTCAGGGATGCTCCAGCACCAACGGCCTGCCTTCGGTTGACATCCCGCCTATGCCTTCATACACCACATCCTATGATATTTCCGGAACCTGGACGGGAAGCTACGGCAGTTATGAAGTCAGCGGACCCACCGGCAACATTAACCCCCTCAAACTGGAACAGTCGGACAATGGCAATGGTACATACGATATTACCGGAACAATGGTGATGACAGGATATCCCCAGTTTGAAGATGAAACAGGTACTGTTGAAGGCACTTTTAACACAACAACAGCCACTTTTACTGCTACTTACGGCACAAGAACAATGAAGTTTACCGCCAATGTATCCCAGTCTTCATCAATGAGTGGAACCTATTATATCTACGAGGGTGAGGAAGAGCTGGACAACGGCAATTTCACTCTGACCAAACAATAATAACCATAATAGTTATAATAGTTGCAATTTTTGCAATAGTTACATTGTCTGGTAAACGGAACGGACTATTTCCTTCAGTTCTCTGGCATCAAGCCAGATACCGCTGCATACCGGGCAGGTATCCAGAAGGGTTTTATGGGAATGTTCGAAATAGACCGGATCCATTTCCACATTTGTACATCTTGGGCAAACTAATTTTGACATTAAGGACCTGTCAGTGAGATCCTGAACCGCAGCCGGTTCACTCATTGGCAGGTCTTTTTCCATGCCTATTATTCTTGCCAGTTCTCCGCGGTCAACCCAGATACCATCGCATTTTTCGCAGGCATCAATATCCACATCGCCGAATACTTCGGGAACAAGTTCGCTTCCATCTCTTGGACAAATCATAATTATCCTCATTTGATATATTTTTTTGATTTATTTAAGGTCGGCAATGGGAAGAGTGAATGAGAACCGTGAGCCTCCCTCAGGCACTGATTCCGCCCGGATTTTTCCGCCCTGAAGTTCCACAAGGGCTTTTGTAATATACAAACCGAGGCCCATGCCGGAAACTGTTCTTGAATGGCTTGTGGATATCCGTTCGTATCTGTTGAAAATTCTGTCCAGATCCTTTTCCTCTATGCCTATACCCTGATCCTGCACTGATATAGTGAGAAAATCTCCGTCAGATTTCGTCGAGATGATAATGTCTCCTCCAACAGGCGAATACTTGATGGAGTTGCTCACAAGATTATTAAGGATCTGTTCGAGCTGATCCGCATCGGCCATAACCGGCGGTGAGCTTTTGACGCTGTCGTCTTCGATGATTTTGTGTCTTTTTGTTATAAGTGAATAAAGGTCCACAACTTTCTGAACCAGATATTTCATCATTTGAGGTTTTATATCTGATTTGAGATGATCGGTTTCCATACGGGAAAGGCTCATCAGGTTGTAGAGAAGTCTTGTTATGCGGTCTATTTCGGAATTAATGATTTTGACAAATTCAATCTGAGTATCCTGATCAAATTTTTCCCTATGGAGGAGCAATGTTGTGGCATAGCCTTTTATTGCGGTGAGGGGGGTGAAAATATCGTGGGACAAGCCTGCCAGATAGTCTGAACGGCGCATCTGATAGACTTTTTCATCGGTAATATCCCTGAAAACGATAACTCCTCCCACAAGTCTGCCTTCTCTTTTAAGGGGGGAGAGCACAGCCTGAAGGAATCTCTCTTCTCCATCTTTGGTAAAGTATTTTCCGTCGGATCTGAGTGAACTCCGTTCTTCGGATTTTTCATCTATTTTGCTCAGCATATCAAGTAATGGGCAAAAATCACAGCAGTCTTCGTTTTCTTTTCCAAGATTGCATGACACAACCGAATGGCATGGTCTGCCTATTACATCGCTATGGCTCCATCCTGTTATTTCCTCGGCGGCGGGATTGAAAGCTGTAATCCTGTGGTTTATGTCAATGGTAATGACGCCTTCTTTCATCGAACGGAATACGGACTCAACCCTTTCCTTCTCCTCGGTAACATTAGAGAAAAGCTGGGCGCTGTCTATGATCAATGCGATCTGATATGATACGAGCCTGTAGAATTCCTGAAGCTGGGTTGTATGAATGCAGGTGTCTCTGCTTCCGAGTATCAGGGAACCGATTTTTCTTGTTTTTGAATAAAGGGGAAGGGCAATCAGTGATTTCACACCGGTTTTCTGAAGGAGAGTGAACCTTCTGATTGGGGATTCCCTTGTCCATGAAGAAAAATACACATTTCCGTTTTCTATTATTTCCTCAATAACCCTTATTACTTCCGGACTTTCAAGCTGCTGTTTCAGTTCTTCATCAACATCCACAATGCCCGCAAGGTTAAGATTTCTGTCGTCATCATACAGGAAAAGAGCGCCTGATCTATGCCTGAGAAGCTGGCTGCTGAGTTTTACGATTTTATCCATCTGTTCGTGAATATCAGGCGTGAAGAGAATTTCGTGTGTCATTTGATTGAGGAAAGACATTCTCTCTGATCTGTCTTTGATTTCGTCATACCGTATTGCGTTGTCGATGGCAACGGCAAGGTTGTTTGTCAGAGAATTGATTGCCTTTATGTCTTCTTCTTTCAGGGCATTTTCGCGCCGGCTTGCAAGAATAAGAATACCGGGTTTTAATTCCCCTGCACCGAGAGGGAATGCATAGAATGACCTGAATGCCTTGAAAATCCTGTTGTCGGAGTAGGGTGGGTGATTTGGAATTTTATCGAGCAATACAGGTTTGTTTTCTGTCATCAGCAAACGGAGAACATCCGGAGGGAATTCCTGTTCCATTTTGATCCCGGGGTCGAATTTGCCATGTATGCTTTCTGAAGATGCCACGAGAAATCTTGTCAGATTCCTTGCGGGAACGGTTATGGTCATTACTCTGACCTGATTTGAAAGCATACCTGAAATATGCGCAAGGCTTGAATCAAGAATGTTGTTGAGGTCCAGAGATTTTGATATATCTACGCTGAACTGGTAAAGTTCGGAAACTCTTCTGTTGTATATTTCGAGATCGCTTAACGAATCCTTGAGCTGACGGGTTGTATTGGTCAGTTTTTTACCTCTGTCCTGTAAAGCTGTTGTTTTATCCTCAAGGCTCTTTGTTTTCTGGGTTAATTCCCTGAGAAGCTGGGATTTTTCCCTGAGAAGCAGGGAATTTTCTATAGCAAGGGCGGCTCTTGTGGCAACAAGGGATACCTTGCGGATTTCTTCCTGACTGAACACGCGGTAACTGTAAAGAGAACCGACATTGATTACACCGATTTTTCTGCCTTCAATCATAAGGGGGTAGGAGAGGATGGACTTGATTTCCCGGCGATCAGGGGGAGATTTGACAAAATCATTGTAATCTTCAGTAGCCTGAACCTGAATAGGCTTCCCTTCAAGCATAGCTCTGCCGGCAACGCCTTCGCCAATATTCAGAATATCCCGTCCCAGGGGTTCATCATCAATACCCCAGAAAGCTTCAACCCTGAGCTGCTCCCTTTTGGGGTCGAAAAGCATAATATTCATACGCTCGACTTTTGTGAGCTTGATGATAATTTCCAGAGTGGTATCAAGAATTTCCTCAAGAGTGGATGAGGATGAAAGAACACCTGAAGTCTCGTATTCCGCAATAGCTTCCAGAGCTTCGATTTCACTGCCTTTGCTGAGAACTTCCCTGTCGAGGTGTATTCGTCTGTAAGAAGCGCCGAGCAGCGCTCCTGCAACATTAAATATATCCTCATTTTCACTCAGGTTGTTGCCAGCCACAGTTATAAACCCAAGAGATTTGCCCTCATAAACTATGGGAATTACCGCTTCCGATCTACCTCCGGTTTTTGGAGCTACCGATGTTGTTCCGTTTAAAACAATTCGTTTAAGGCGCATGGGAAGGGAATCTTTTTCTGCTTCTGATGAAAAGAAGTCCATGGAAAATTCGTGGACAAGGAAAATTCTGTTGAAAATGTCAGAAACGATTTCCGTTAATTCCGATAATCTCTTTGCCATAGTGATTCTCTGACAGAGATTTTTCAGAAATTCAAATTTCTTATTGTTGAGAAGGAACTTCTTTTCTGTGTTGTCCTGATTGAGTATCTTTACGGTTTTCAGGGAAAATTCACTGATTTTCTTTATGGAATCAATATCAAAACTGTTGGCTTTCATAAGATGAAGGCCCATTATTCCTATAACCTTGCTGCCGGCAAATACAGGAAAGGCAAGAATTGATCGATCATTAAAAACTCTTTCCCCATCTTTGATAAAGCGGGGATCCCGTGATGTATCCGGGATAATTATGGGCGCTCTTGAACGAAGGGCATAACCCTCAACTTCACCCATACATGTTTCGATATAGTTATTCATATCTCTGGTGGATATACCGGAAAATGCCAGCAGAACCAGCTTGTCCATAGGTCCCGGTTCCAGAAAATATGCTGCATCAACACCAAAAAATTCCCGGGCTTCCGCCAAAATAGTCTCAAAAAGAAGATCTCTGTTATCTTTACAATCAAGTTTGGAAGATTCGCGCTTTAAATTCATGATCAAACCACCATCTGTTTTATTGCATATCTTTTATTATGAGTTGGCAGTTTACAACGCTTTAATTATTCCTACTCTAAAGCTACTAAGAAGGATAATTCCAGCTATTATTTAATAAAAAACTGAAAACTTAAGAATTCCGGGTTTTAAAATGAATGACAAAGTGCCAGATTTTTCATATGAAATAATAAAAGTAAATATAGATAATCTTTATCTGGATCCTAATAATTACCGATTAATTGATGATCCTGATTATGTATATGTAAAAGAAAGTGATGCAATAAAAGTTACGGTTGCTCAACGAATATTA
>JAJTBE010000088.1 GCA_021287065.1 Bacillota bacterium | reverse complement strand
AAATAATTTATATTTCCAGCCCGACTACTCTTGTTTTTCAAGGAGGGAGGTTCGGAGGGAAACCTCGCTTTTTTAAAAAAGCGTGGTTCCCTCTGACGGTCCCCAAATCCCCGTCGGTCCTAACCCCTCCGGTCGGTCCCCAATGCCAAAAGTTTTGGGATGGAGGTCCGGAGGAAACTTTTTTCAAAAAGTTTTCTCTGGGAGCTGGGCAAACCGATACAACCCTCGTGAGCGTTCAGAAAAATCCAGGCTTTAATTCAGTGGCATTGAGGGCGAACCTGCGGGTTCGCGTCGGGGTTGCAAACCCCTCCTACGATCCCTGGCAAATGCTTGCCGCAAATTTTCCTGTATTGCTCCTCAAATTGAAAAAACTTAGTGGTATTTACCACATACTCAACGTCAGCTATTCAAAACCGGAGTTTTGGCGCAGCCTGTTCAGCTTTGCGCCACTTTAATGCAGCATCAGGCCTCTGGTTGTCAGCAGCAGATGTTCCGCGCTTTTCAGGATTTCCGTCATATATTCGTTTACTGCCTTCGTGCTTCCGGGGATGGCGTACACCGGCACTTCCCCATGCACTCCCGCTATGCTTCTGCTCAATAGTGCATTCGGATTTTTTGCTCCGTATGTAATTCTTACATAATCCATAACGCCCGGCAGAATTTTATGACAGAAATCCGCAACCACTTCAGGGGCAATATCTCTTGGTCCTGCGCCTGTGCTTCCTGCGGTAATTATCAAATTTACGCCGTTTCTGCAATGTGTTTTCAGGGTATCTTCAAGAGCTGTCTTTTCATCGGGGATCAAAGTGTATTTTACATCCACATCCCATTGCTTTTCCGTGAAAAACTCAGTGAGCATCTTTCCGGCAAGGGGACCGCTCAAATCGGGGTAAACTCCGTTAAAAGCCCGATCGCTGAGAGTTATCACACCCGCTTTAAGCTTTCTGCGCTCATAAATCATCTCATCGCCCGGTTTGATTGCTCCGGGAGTCTTTACCCGGCAGAAAAATCCCTTTTTGGGCATTATACAGGTTCCGATGGTGGTAAAAATCTCGCATCCCTTGTTGTGGCAGGTTTTTCCAAGCTGTGTAACTTCAAGAAATGCTTCGCCGATTCTGATTGTGTCCAGAAGATGAACTCCACCGTCGGGATTGCCGGTAAAAGTAATATTCTCCGCAAAATCTCCGGGGTTGAACTGCCTGCCGCTGGAAGCTGTAAATTCCTGAACGCTTTCATCGTCGAGAAAACTCACTTCCATTATGCCGTTGCCGAAGTGGGAATCGCCCTCCACTCCTCCGGGCTTCAAAAACCCACTTTCCACCGGTTTTTTACACGAACCTTTTTCCGGAGCAATATTTATGGATTTAATTTTCATTATTCTTAATCCCTGACTCGCTTTTTGTTTTTTCAAGAAGTCTTATTCCGTCTATAACCATCTTCTTATCAACAGCTTTACACATATCATAAACCGTAAGAAGCGCCGCGCTCGCCGCGGTAAGGGCTTCCATCTCAACGCCGGTCTTACCGTCGCATATTACTGAAGAAACCACCCTGATTCCAGAATCTTCACATTTCGCCCTTACTTCAATATGGTTGAGAAGCAGGGGATGGCAAAGGGGGATAATATCACTGGTCTTTTTGGCAGCCATTACTCCTGCAATTTCCGCCGCCGCCAGAACATCACCCTTCTTCATCAGGCTTTTCCCAATCAGCTCAAGGGTCTGCGGTTCAAGGGTTATAAACCCTTCCGCCACAGCTCTTCTGTGTTGTGGAACCTTTCCGGTTATATCCACCATGGAGGCTCTGCCTTTGTCGTCAATATGAGTCAGTTTTTCCATTGTCAGCCTCCTATGTTGTAAAAATGACATTTTGTGCTGATTTTCCCCGCCTCAGGCTTCTCTTCCACCGCTCTTCTCAAAGCTTCTTCCATGCCCAGTACTCTTATTCCAAACGAAATATCGCTAAACAAGCAAGGCTTTATCCGTCCATCGCAGGTCAGCCTCAGTCTGTTGCATATCGAGCAAATACCGCCGTTGCCGCCTATAACGCCGTAAAAAGTGCCCTTAGCCATATCCATTCTTGGTATAAAACGAACATGGAGCTTGTTCTTTCTGGCGAATTCAGCCACTTCCACAGCATCCGGTTCCTTTTCATCCTTATCAACAACACAGTTGATTTTAATGATTCCAAAACCCGCTTCCTGTGCAGCTTTTATTCCTGCAAGAACCCTGCCGAGATTGCCGCCGCCTGTCAGCTGTGCAAATTTTTCCGGATTCACCGTATCCAGACTGATATTTACCCTGTGAAGCCCTGCTTCGGCAAGCTTCCGGGCGTATTCCTCCAGAAGAAGCCCGTTGGTGGTCATAGACAAATCTTCTAATCCTTCGAGCTTTGATAAAAAAGAAACAATCTCAACTATCTCTTTTCTAACCAAAGGCTCTCCACCGGTCAGACGAATCTTTTTGATACCCTGATTCACTGCGTACCCGGCAAAATCACATATTTCACAAAAAGTCAGAATATCCTCGTTATGTAAAAAAAATGCATTACCTTTCGGCATGCAGTAAATACAGCTCAGATTGCATCTGTCTGTAAGTGATATTCTCAAATAATCCAGTGTTCTTCCGTATTTATCCGATAACAATTAAATCTGGAAACCGTCCTTAGGTATAAATTCCACCGGCATCCGTGCATCTATGGTTTTAACCCCGATTGGAACGAGGAAAAATCCGTCAAAATCCGCAAGGGAAGCAAGATGAGCTGAACTTTTCACAACAACAGGATCGAGAAGCCCCTCTGCATTGTATTTTGCGGGAACAAACTGAAGACGCTCTGTGGATCTTCTTGTAAATTCACCGGAAAGCAGCGCCTTAACTTTTCTGATAACCGGTTTTGCCCCCGAAATTATTGCTGCCGCCCGCTTTGCAAAAAGATGGTATCCCAGATAAACAGCAAGGGGATTTCCCGGAAGGCAGAATGCGTAAACATTCCCCTTTGATGCAAAAAGATTAGGCTTTCCGGGAAGTATGGCTATTTTGTGATAATGCTGCTCAAATCCTAGATTGGACAGAACATCGGGAACCAGATCCAGATCTCCCATGGAAACGCCCCCGGATACGGCGATAATATCAGCTTTTAAAGCTGCATCAGCTATGGCAGCCTGAAGATCCTCAAAAATATCCTTTACGGTAATATTTGAAACAACTTCCATTCCATCCTCTTCAGCAAGACCCTGAAGCAGGAGGCTGTTGATGTTGATGATCTGCGCTCCGTTCATTTCCTCAGGAGTTTCCACAATTTCATCCCCGGTGGAAATTACTGCCATCTTTACCCGTTTCGCAGTTTTTAATCCTGTAATTCCACACCCTTTGAGAACTGCGGCATGCACAGGCTTCACCTTTACCCCCGCCTTCAGAATAACGCTTCCTGCAGCAACATCACTGCCGATTTCCGTAATGTTGCAGGTAGGTGAAGACGCTGTAGCTTTTATAAAACCCTCTTTTTCTTCCGTATGCTCCACCATAATGACTTTCACCGCTCCGGGAGGAACCGGCGCTCCGGTCATTACTTTCACCGCTTCGCCTTCTTTTATGGGTTCAATGGGTAGAATTCCCGCAGGGACAAATCCGCCAATACGGTATCCTGTTTCCGGCTCATCGGAAGAAACGGCGTAACCGTCAACCATAGCCCTCCTGAAAGGAGGAAGATTCAGAAGAGAACAGGCATCTTCCGTTATATAAAGGCCCGCTGATTTATCAACAGGCACAACCTCTTCTCCTTCTGCTTTAACAAAAACCGCACTGTCCAGCAATTCAAGGGCTTTATCAAGGGGGATCATATTATAAATGCTCCGTAAGGTTAATTATATTTCCACAATCTCATATTTTCTCGAACCCATACCGATTTTCTCTGCGTGGGCGAGCTGAATTCTTCCGTTGAGATGTTCATATGAAGCTTTTACCAGATCTTTTCCGTTGTTAAGTGTGAGATCCAGAGCTGCTTCGTCTATGGCTACGGGATCCGCCGAGGCAAGAATTCCTATGTCGGGGATAATCTTTTCCTGAACTATGCCCATGCAATCGCAATCCTGTGTCATATTAATCATTACATTGAAATAGAAGCATTTTGATTCTTTGCCTTTAACAACGCCGTAAGCGTGTTCTGCCATCTGCCTCTGTATGTCTGATGATTCTGCTCCCCAGTTGAATTTTACCGCATCAAACTGGCAAACAGCGAGGCATTCGCCGCAGCCGACGCATTTGTCGGGGTGGATATAAGCTTTTTTATCGATAGCGGTTATAGCGTCTTCAGGACACCATTTGATACATCTTCCGCACATTACGCATCTGTTTCTGTCAATTTCCGGCGCCATAGTGGAATGCTGGCGGAGTTTGCCTTTTCTGCTGGCAAGCCCCATTCCCAGATTCTTGATGGTTCCGCCGTATCCGCATACAATATGTCCCGTTGAGTGGGTTACAACAAGCAGAACATCGGTCATACGGGCTTCTCTTGCTACTTTTACCGTTTTGTTAAGTTCTCCGTCAATCTCCACTTCGATCTCGGAATTTCCCGCCAGACCATCTGCCATAACAAAAGGCGCGCCGATTTTATCAACGGTGAAGCCGTGTCTGATGGCGTGCATAATGTGTTTAACCGCATTTTCCCTTTCGCCTCTGTAAAGGGTTGAAGTTTCGGTAAGGAAGGGGATTGCTTCCTTCTCTTTAGCTTTTTTTACAAGAACCGCCGGCACTTCCGGAGGCACATGGGTGGTGTTGTTCTTTTCACCAACATGCACTTTTATGGCGACGAAATTATTCTTATCAATGATTTCGGAAACATTGCAGGCATCAAAGAGTTTTTCCACTGCTTTCGCCTGTTCTTCCGGTGTTGAACCGTCATTCAGTCTTGTCAGATAAACTTTTGAACTCATAATTTCACCTTCTCTTCCGGTAAGATGGGGCATATCTGCCATTTTTAAGGGCATTCACCAAATCTTGCCGCGTTTTAATCATATCCTCAAATATTGTATAAGCTCTGCCTACGAGAAATTCACTGTGGGCGTCAGAACCTCCGGTTCCTTTCAGTCCAAGCCTGTTGGCTTCGTGCTGTGCTTTTCTGTTGCATTCCTCCGGCAGTGCGCCGTTTATTGTTTCTATGGCGTATATTCCTTTAAGATCAGCAATCAGATCTCCCGGAGTGTATTTATGTATGGTTGAATAAGGATGCACAGGAATAGCTGCTGCGCCGTTTTGAACGCAAAGATCAACAATTTCCTGCATAGGCGCCCATCCTTCAGGCAGAGGGAATCCGTCTCCCGGATGAATTATAAGAATATGTCCTTCTTTTGAAGAATACTCAGCTGCGGGAAATACGGCATAACCTTTGTCTGAAGCCAGCTTTTCGGCAAATCCGGGCTGCGGGAATTTGTTGTGCTCAACAAGGCATATACCGTCAAGTTCCGCTTCCTTAGCCATAATCACTACCCGCCCGGCATAATCGGCACCCCGTTCTTCAAGATGAATATGCAGGTCTATTTTCATAGGCGTTCAGAGTTTATTCCTTTTCTTTTGGTTCTATGGAGACCATTGTGTCTCCCACTATACGGATTTTTCCGTCTTTTTCGTCCTGTTTGATTTTATCCACTATTTCACTGTAGGGCATGCCGAATTTCTCAGCAGCATCAACAATACTGTCTGCGCCTTCCAGTAAAAGTTTAAGTCCTTCCTCGCCGAAATCATTTTTCAGGGATTCAAGGGCTTCCGCCTGAGTTAAATTTTTGTTATCCATAATACATCTCCCTGCAATTAATAAGGGGCTGCCCGACTGTTATATCGGACAACCCCTATATTTTCCGCTGTGCCGGGATAATCCCTGCAAAACGGTTAAACATTAACCTCTTGGATTGCTGTCTTATTTAATAAGACCGAGGATCTTTCCGGCTGCTTCCTGCATGCTGTTCCAGTCTTCTGTTGAAGGCTCGCTCATGTAGTTGTAGGCGGAGATAAGAACCTGTGCGTTGCTCTTTGTTACGAGAAGGGTATTTGAATTGTAGTTGCCTTCTTTTTCGCCCTGTCTGGGGTCAACTTTCATCGAACCGGTCCATGTCTGGTCGGCGATGTTGTTGGCTTCTTCATTTCTGAGCTGTTTGTTGGCAAGATTCTTTTCCATCTCTTTTTTGGATGAATACAGATCTACGGTTACTGTGAGAACTGTCATATCGGTTTTCAGTTCTTCCTTACCGGCTACGATCTTGTCGTATTCTTTTTTGGTTTTGTTTACATAAACTTTACGGATTGAGCAATCACCTTTAAGGAATCCTTTGCCTTTTTTCACTACCATCTGTTCGCCGATAAGGTAGAAACCGGGAATGAAAGCGGGGGTCATAACTTTGTTGATCTTTTTGCTGTCATTGATCAGTCTGACATTGACAGGTCCGCTGTCTTCTGTGGCTGCGGGGGTGGCTGTCTTTTTAGGGGTGGGGGTTACCTTTGTTTCCTCTGGTGAAGGTGTGGGTGAGGATACAGGCTCCTCAGTGGGAGTGGGTTTTATCCTGCTGTCATTTGTAAGCTTGTCATCAAAATTTCCTGCATATGAAATTTTTGATGCGGCAAATGTGAACAGGAATGCAATCGCCATTACTACAACGAGTGCAATTTTTAAATTCTTTGCCATAATGGGCCTCCTTTATGTAAATAAAAAAATAGCCATAAATGACCGGTAAAAATTCATGCAATTCTCTTCTATGGAAAACCGTTTAACCCTTTTTTAAAAATCATCCCTTTACTCCGCCTGCTGTCAGACCGCCTACAAGAAACTTCTGTGCAGTAAGGAAGAATATCAGAACGGGAATCGTAACGATGATCGCTCCGGCACTCATAAGATGCCAGTCGGTGCGGAATTCGAATACAAATGTCCTCAGACCCACCGGAAGGGTGTACATTGTCTGATCCGTCATAAATGTGAGAGCGAACATAAATTCATTCCATGCCGTTACAAAAGAGAAAAACGCCGTTACTGCTATACCCGGTGCTGCCAGAGGCAGAACTATCCGGTAAAATGTTCCCCATGCTCCCAGTCCGTCCACAAGGGCTGCTTCTTCCAGTTCTTTTGGTATGGTGTCGAAAAAGCCTTTGAGCATAAAAACGCAGAAGGGAAGCGCCACTGTGCAGTATGCCAGAACAAGACCCCAGTACATATTGAGAAGCCCCATTTTACTCATCAGATTATATAATGGAACAATCAGAATCACTCCGGGGAACATCTGGCTAATCAGAAAGAGGCTGATTCCCAGGTTTTTACCTGCGAATTTGAATCTCGAAAACGCATAGGCGCAGGTAGCTGCAAGGAAAACTCCCAGAGCTGTGGTAAAACCCGCCACCAGTATGGAATTCTTGATCCAGATGAGAAAAAGCCCGTTGTTGCCTGTTATCAGTTCTTTGTAGTTCTCCATCGTAAAATGGGGCGGAAGAAGATGTATCTTGGTGCTGAAAATATCTTCCCGCTTCTTGAACGAAGTGGAGAGAATCCAGAAAACCGGAAACAGTGACCATACCGAAAATAGAATAAGAATTACATGAACGCCTAAGTTTTCTAATTTTTCCAACAGTTTTCTCATGTTGTATTCTTTCTTTGTCTTTTGATATTTCCCTTTTGGAAAATTACAGAGTAAACCGGTGGATTACCCCCTGCTAATTCCCTGTTTTCTTCTTAAACGATTCTTCCAGAATCTTTATTCTTTTTTCAACCTGAGCTTTATCATCGGCATCGGGGTTGTTTTCCACATATTTGCGGAGATTCTCTATTGCTTCCGGTATCATTCCCCGTTCTTCAAAGAGATTGCCCATATTGAAATAAACTATGGTAAGCCCCGGATCGAGGGCTATGGCTCGGTTGTATTCCTCAAGCGCTTCCTTGAATTTTCCTATACTACGGTAAACAGCACCCAGAGCGTTACGGGCTTTGGCATTGTCCGGTTCTCTGAGAACTGCTTTTTCAAGTATCGAAGCCGCTTCGTTGGTCTGCCCCAGCGAAAGCAGATATGCACCAAGTTCAATATTTATCGAAGAATTATCGGGATCCAGCTGATTTGCTTTTCTGATCCAGCGAAGAGCATCTTCGTTTCTCTTCTCCGACCTGTAAAGCCGCCCGATGGCGAGGCATGGAGCCGGGTCGTATTTGTCCAGATCCACTGCTCTGAGCAGATTGAATTCCGCCTGCCCCCGGTTTTTTCTCTTCATATCTATAAGAGCCATATTGTAGTAGGGGAGGGGGTCGTCTTTCGAAACCCTTGATGCTGATACAAAATACTCGTAAGCAGCTTCCTGATTTCCGGTTCTCGCAAGAAGTATCCCCTTAACAAGCAGAACCTGAAAATTTTTCGAATCCGACTTTATTGCTGCCTCAATTTCCTTCGAAGCTTCATCAGCGCTGCCCATATTGAGAAGGCACAATGCCTTGCTTGCTCTTGCATTCTGATTGAGTGGTGAAATTTCCAGAGCTTTATCAAACATCTTCACTGCATCTTTATAGTTTTCTCTTTTTGAGAGAATCGAACCACGCATAAAATAATAAGAACCATCGTTGCTGTTTATCTTTATTGCCTTATTAATACATTCTTCTGCGGATTTAAGATCGTTCATTCTGAATTTGACCATTGAAAGAACATACCAGGCGCGATCATACTGGTCATTTATGGAAATTGCTTTTTTCAGATTTCTCTCTGCATCTTCAAATCTGTTGAGCCTGAAGTTTACATAACCCAGCTCAATAAGTGAAGGCTCAAAACCCGGATCGAATTCCAGCGATTTCAGAAGCATCTCTTCAGCCAGATTGAAATCAGCTTCTTTCAGAAGCCTTACTGCTTTGTCGAAATAATCCTTAGCCTTTGCCGGATCCTGATCTGCAAACGAAGGTGCCGAAACTGCTAAAATAGAGGCTATAACAACCACAGCGGCTATAAATTTCTTATATTGGCAAAATCTGTGCATACTAAAGCTTCCTTTTTACTTTATGGAATTTTCTCCATCAGCCTTTTACAAACAGTCAGGCTTCACTGCAACAGTTTCGCCTGTTCCCCGCCAATACCCTTCAAGGGGATATTATTAAGCCCATGAATCACTGTCCGGACCATCCAGCTTGATATTAAGATATTTTTCCACAAGCCTTGAGCGCCAGACAAATCGCAGAATAAGCATCCACAGAGCGAAAATACAGACGATGATTCCATAATCGCTGAAATCAAGAATCTGCATCTCAAAGAGAGTTCTGAACTGCTCGGAAAACATAAGCCCGATGAACAGAGAAAACATACCGCATACCAGAAGAGTGGGTTTCCAGTCTTTCGAAACCACATCGCCTCCTGCAAAAAACTTAATAGGAGGCTCCGCAAAAATAATCATTATAAAACCGATAAGAATCATCATATATGTAAGGCCATGCTGAGCGTAAAGCTCTGTTTTGCGCAGAGCGTCAAATGTAATATAAACCGTAAGACATGAAAGGCACGAAACTATTGTTGCAGGTATTAAAAAATGCAGAAGCTTCATTAATATACTGCCTTTTTTTACTCTCATCGGCCTTGCCCATAATGCGATTGCAAAAGACGGAAGGCTCAGAGTGAGAAGCGAAACAATGGAACCCTGTTTGGGTGTGAATGGAAAACCCATTCCGAGAATTGCCACTGCAGAAATCAGCATAAGCAGATAAAACAGCCTGTTGAGATAAAGTTTAAGTATATCCTGCATTCCGGTGAGGATCCTCTGCCCCTCGCTGAAAGCTTCCGGCAGAACTGCAAATGAATCGTTTAGAAGCACAATATGAGCGACGCTTCTCGTTGCCGGGCTTCCGCTCTGCATTGAAATGCCGAGGTTTGCTTTTTTCAGGGCAAGCATATCATTGACGCCGTCACCGGTCATTGCCACATAATGCCCCTGAGAGCGAAGAGCCATAACCAGCTTTTCCTTCTGATCCGGCGTTACTCTTCCGAAAATAGTTGCGCTCACTGCCGCCTGTGCAAAACCTGCATCGTCCAGATTCTTCAAATCCGTTCCTGATACTATCCGCAGAGGCTTTCCGTCTGCTTCCTTCAGCCCCACCTGTTTTGCAAGGGCAGCTACTGTCTTCGGGTTGTCTCCCGATATTATTTTAATCTGAATGCCGTTATCAATAAATTTTTCAAGAGTTTCCTTTGCATCAGCCCGCAATTCGTCGCTGAATGCTATAAAACACAGAGGGGTGAGATTCTCCGGCAGTCTGGGTTTTTCATCCCCGTCTATCAGATCCACCGGTTCCGGATTCCACATAAAAAGAAGCATCCTGAAGCCCTTTTCAGCTTTTTCGGTTACAACATCCGCTAAAGCCGGATCCTGTATGTAGCCGGGCATAATGATTTCAGGCGCTCCCATTACAAATGTGCCTTTTAGCTGCTCTGAATCAAATACAGCTCCGCTCCATTTATAAGATGAAGAAAATGGCACTTCCTGCTTAACCGCTGTCTTTTCACCGGCACAAGCCTGTGTGATGGCGTCAGATGTTTTGTTTGAAGCTGATATGCTGCGGGAAAGAGTCCCCAGCATTTTTTTCATATCTTCTTCCGTTCTTGTTTTATCTATAGGAAGAATCTCGCTGAATTTAATTTTATTTGCTGTGATTGTGCCTGTTTTATCAAGGCACAGAACCGTAACATGACAGAGGGATTCCACTGAATTAGCCTGCTGCACAAGCGCTCCCCTTGTTGTGATTCTCAAAGCTCCCATAGCATAAGCTATAACAATCATAAGCAGAAGGGAATTTGGTGCAAGCCCGAACATAACCGATGCAGCTCTTACGGAGTCGAGAATATCAGCCTGATTGAATACAAAGTTCAGCCCAAGAAGTATGGAGAAAAACACCACCACTGCAAGAAGAATTCTGACCAGAAGATCTATTTCTTTCTGCAGAGGCGTCAACTCTCTTACGAATACTTTCGCTCCTGCGCTCAGCTTATTTACATAGCTTTCCATCCCGACTTTTGTTGCCTGGTATTGTGCGGTTCCGTTTACGCAGTAACTTCCCGAAAGAACGGTTTCACCTGTCTTTTTTGGTATCAAATCGCTTTCGCCTGTCAGCATTGACTCGTCTGCGTCTATTTTGCCTTCTGTAATCTCCCCATCCACCATAACCTGATCTCCGGGATTGAGCACAAGCAGATCTCCCAGAACAATATCAGAAGGATCTATCTCTTTTTCAGTTCCGCCTCTTATTACCATAGCTTTAGGTTTTGTCAGAAGGGCAATCTGGTCGAGTTTTCTCTTTGCTTTAATTTCCTGAAATACGGCGACAAGAACATTAATAAGCACGACCCCCGATGTTATAACCGCGTCACTTGGGCTTCCCAGCACCACAAGGAGTATGCCAAGTCCGAATAACACAAGGTTGAAGGATGTAAAAAGGTTTTCCTTTATTATCTCCCCGTATGTTCTGCTTGTTTTCTGAACAATATTGTTGCCTTTACCTTCAGCCCGGAGCCTGTCCGCTTCTTCATTGGTCAGCCCCGCTGTACCCGTCCGTATCGCTTCTTCCATTTTAGATAACATCCATTATATATTAATATATGGGGTTTCCCCCAATGCCACTGAATTAGTGAAATTTACTCATATCCACAGTCCAATACTCTTGTTTTTCAAGGGAGGAGGTTCGGAGGAGACCTCGCTTTTCCAAAAAAGCGTGGTTCCCTCTGAGGGTCCCTTAACCTAACGGTCTCTGGTCGGTCCCCCGATTCAAAAGTTTTGGGATGGAGGTCCGGAGGAAACTTTTTTCAAAAAGTTTTCTCTGGAAGCTGGGCAAACCGACACAATACTCGTGAGGGATCAGACAAATCCATGTCTTAATTCATGGGCATTGCCCGTTCCCCGGTCGGTCTCAATGCTATTGAATTAGTAAAAACCACTCCAATTCCAATCCCAGATACTTTTGTTTTTCAAGGAGGGAGGTTCGGAGGGTAACCTCGCTTTTCCAAAAAAGCGTGGTTCCCTCTGAGGGTCCTGAATCCACCGGTCCCTGGTCGGTCCCCAATTCAAAAAGTTTTCTCCGGGAGCTGGGCAAACCGACACAACCCTCATGAGCGATTAGACAAATCCATTCCTTAATTGATGGGTGCCGGGGTTGCCAGTATAAAACAGACAACCCCGGAAAAGATTCTATGTCATTAACCTGTACAGATATTTGCTTTGATTGGTTTAAGAAATAAGGACAGAAAGAAAAACTATTTCCAAAATAGCGTATCCCTCTGAATTTTTTCCTTAAAACTCAGTCTGCCCCGTAAAGTTGAAATCTTCCACATAAAGCTGCGGAATTACAACATTCATCGGAAAATCAAGGGTATAATCCCTGAACCAGATCGCTTTTCTCGCCGATGTCAGTTCTTTTGTGTTTTTGAAAAGATCAAGAATTGACTGGGTAAACCGCATATCTCTCAACCTGTGTTTGATTTTGCCGTCTTCAACCCAGAACACACCATCTCTTGTCATACCGGAGATAATGGTTTTCAGAGGGTGAACAGTGGTCAGATAATGGAATCTCTTGACCAGAACGCCCCTTTCCATACCTGCGATAATTTCTTCCCTGGTTTTAGTTCCCGGCTCCATTATCATATTAAAAGGCTCTGTTCTCGATATGCCCGATTCGGGAGTCAGAGAATGTCCTGTTGATTTAATACCTTCTTTTGATGCGGTGTAATTGTTGTGGGTGATCTCACCTGTTACAACGCCGTTTTTAATGAAATCCACTCTACGCCGGGGCTGACCTTCAAAATCGAAAGGAACCGCAAAGGAATCGGGACAGAATCCGTCATCATAAAGGGAAATATTGGGTTTGAAAACTTCCTTTCCTTTATAATGAGGCACAAATGAATGTCCGTTTTCAACGGAATCAGCAGTAAGCCCCATTGAAGCCAGATATATCAGCATTTCCGACACTGCATATTCTTCAAGAAGAACAGGGTATTTACCAGGCTCCAGAGATTTGATTTCCCCATGGGTCTTTGCCGCTTCAAGTGCTTCCTCCACCAGAGCAATATGATTAAGATCATCCACATTCCGTGAAGAATCCGATGCATAACCGCTGGTGTCCGCCGATGCGGTGATTACTGTAATGTTCGAAAGAGTTCCTTTTGTATAGGTTCTTATTCCGTTTGAGTTAGCCACTGCAAGTTCAGAAGCTCCTGTATAAAAAGCTCCGTGAAGGCTCATTCTGTCGCCGTGGGTCCTGGCAATCATATCCCCTATGATGAGTGCCTTTTCCTCAGGATTGATCTCCATAGTGCGATCAACCCAGGTGTGAACTTCAGGGATATCCGTTTTCTGCGGAAGTCCCGGATAATCATCGATAGGAACCTGCTTCATTGCCGATTCGAGTGCGCTTTCAACAGCTTTCGCTATTTTCTTCGGGTGGAAATTGTTGGTGCTCGAAACCCCTATCCGTTTGCCCGAAACTGCCTTGAATATCATTGTGGCGTTTTCCTCGGCAGTATTCTGGTGAATCTGGGAGTTGGCGTAGCGGGTGAGGGAATGGTCATGGCCCATAAGGACGATTTCCATTTCATCAGCCTTTGTCATAGCCAGGGCTTCTTCCATTATTTTAAATGCTTTTTCCTGTCCTAACATTAATATATCTCCTTTTCTATTCCCATTCGCCAACGCCGATATGGACATTTCTGAAACGCACTGTGGAACAGCCGTGGCCCACATACATAGTCTGCATAGGTTCGCCTTTTCCGCAGTTGGGAATACCCCAAAGCCTCCAGTCGTCCTTATTGGTTATAGCATCAACAGAACGCCAGAATTCATAGGTAATGCCTGTGTAAGTCGGATTTTTATAAATCCCCTCAACAGAACCGTCTTCGATTTTATATGCAATTTCCGTGCCAAACTGGAAATTGAGACGCTGCTGATCAATACTCCACGAACGGTTTGTTTCAGTCATAATACCCTTTTCCGTATCCTTAATCAGCTCATCAAGCTTCCAGTCGTCGGGTTTAAGATTTACATTGGTCATACGGATCATGGGCATTCTCTCCCAGCCGTCCGCTCTAACCGTTCCGTTTGATTTTTCCTCAAAAAGAACTGCTGTTTCCCTTGAAGTGAGATAGTTTACAAACTCACCCTTCTTAACTATATCAAAAACCTGAGCGGGAATACCTTCGTCGTCGTAACCGAAAGTGCCCAGACCGCCCTTAACGGTTGAATCCCCGTACATATTTACAAGTTCTGAACCGTACTGGAAATTACATCTCTTATCAGGTGTCAGAAAACTTGTTCCCGCAAATGAAGCTTCCATTCCCATTGCCCTGTCCAACTCTATGGGGTGACCGCAGGATTCGTGAATCTGCAGGGCAAGCTGGGAGCCGCCGAGGAGAAGAGTTGTTTTTTCCTCAGGACACTGGGGAGCCTTGAGAAGCTGAACTGCTTCCTCTGCAATCCTCTTTGCGTGTTTTTCCAGCTCCATCTCTTCGATGAATTCATAACCGCGGGTTGCATAATCTCCACCAAATGAAGCAGGGTAGGAGCGTACCTGATTCTCGGTATCGCTGCTTGCTGTTGCTGAAATACCTGCTCCGCAATATGTGATTTTCTGATGTATGTCGGAACCTTCTGTGCTGATAAAATCCTTTTCCTCGTGAAAAGCCTGAAAAGAACCTTCCCTGACAGTAACCCCCTCCTGCTCTGCCATAACAGCATCACAATTAAGGAGAGTTTCGATCTTCCGTTCGACCGGCACAGAGAAAGGATCAATCCTGCACTCGGTTTCGTATGAATCTTTTACTGTAGGAGCCTCGGATAGAACCACATCGAGAACCTTCACCCTCGACGCAGCCCTTGCAAGCCTCAGCGCCCGCTTAGCCGTATCAAGAATACTTTTCTCGTCTGCCTTATTGGTTCCCGCAAACCCCCAGGAGCCGTTGTAAAGCACCCTTATGCCTATCCCCTGTGAGGTTTCCTCGTTAAATGCCTCTACTTTATCGTTTCTGGTTTCGATATTCTGTCTCTTGCGGCACAAAAACCGTGCATCCGCATATGTAGCACCGCTTTCTTCAACTTCCGATATCGCTTCCCTTAATTTTTCCTTCATATAATATACCTTCCTTGGAAGTATGGAATTCTCTTTTTCTTCGCATACATGATTTTCCCTTGTGTCTTGTTTATAAAGGTTGTCGGCTCTTTGATAATATTTGTGCTTTCTGCACTTACCGGTTTATGTTAACGAAATGTTACAGAATCACCGGATTTTCATGCAAACATTGATTTTACCTTATTTGTAAAGGGTTTGCAGCGCCCTGTTAAACATGAGAAGAATAAAGTTTTTTTTATTGCTACCTTAAATATAAGAATTCTGTAAACGGAGTAAAAGCAAAAGCCTTTTATCATGGCAAAGTAAAAGCTCCGCAGAATCACAAGGTATAGAGCACTGGGAGTTCCGTGGCACGGACTTTTCGAAAAAAATTAAAAAATGTTTTTAATAAAAGAGGAGTTCGGTTGGAATTGTAGAATCTCAGTTCTTGATAGGCTTCATAAATAATTTTTCGACATGGGTTTACAAAAGAGGATTTATCATGTATAATGTCGAAAGTATTTTGAGACCTGTGGTATTTATTGCTTTTATTCGGTGATGAATTCCGTTCTGCGGAATAAGAACGAAAATAAAGCAACAGGAATAATTAACGAGGCTTTAATACGGGAGGCAGTTAGGTGTCGGCGAGCCTCAAAAGGTGAGAGAACAAGGATACTCATCTTCTTGCCCAAAGCTGACATTGATTGGCCTCCTGACAATAACAAAAGGAGGAAATTAGGCAAATGAAGAAATGCGTATGGCTTCTGGCAGTTGCGCTCGTCGTCGTTATGATGGCCCCCGCTTTTGCCGCCCCACTCTTCCCTGACGTGCCCGAGCAGCATTGGGCCAGAGATGCAGTGGCCAACCTCGCAGCCAAGGGAATCTTCGAAGGATATCCCGATGGAACATTCAAAGGCGACAGAGCCGCCACCCGTTGGGAAATGGCAATGGCTCTTCAGCGTTTTCTTGCCAAGATGGAGGCTGAACACTCAAAGTTCGCCACCAAAACAGACCTGGAGGCACTCAGAGCGCTGGTTAACAATCTGAAGGACGAGCTCGATGCTCTCGGAGTCCGGGTAAAGAACCTGGAAGAGAACGTAAGCTCACTCGACAAGAGAGTTACTGAACTCGAAAGAATCACCTTCGACGGTGACTTCGTAACCCGTTTCGTATCAATCGGAATCAAAAACAGCGGTAGAACAGGCACAAACTGGAATACCGATGTTGGTGGAACCGCCGGTGTAGATTACACCCAGGGCCACAAAGTTGGTTGCGTGGACCTCTTCAATGGTCGTCCGCTCATCAACGGAAACAGCTTTACAGCCAGAGCAAGACTTGGCGTAAAAGTAAAGGTCTCCGAAGATCTTAGAGCTGGCATTCGCTTTGCCGCTTACACATCACTCGGCGATCGTTACATCGATGCTTATTGGGGAGTTTCAGCTCCTTATCTTTCCAACGTATTTGCCGGTAACAGCTACAGCGGACTCCAGCCCGCCAACAACAGCGTCTGGACCCGTATGACTCTCGACAAATTCTGGATCGAACACGTACCCAGTGGCACAACCTTCGTAGCCGGTTCAATTGACAAAACAGCTATGGACGATTTCATTCTCCATAACGTACCCAATCCCGGTATCGATGGCAGAGACAGAACCACTTACGCTGCAATGAGCAAAGACAAAAAGTCAGTCGTCTCAACCTGGAGATATGCTGAAAATGCAGATTCATATCTGCCTTTCTACGGCCTGCAGGTCAGCGGCAAAACCCACTTCATCACTGATATGACTTGGGAAGCTATGTATTCAAAACTCCCCGACGATCCTTTCCAGTATAGCCTTACAGCTACAAACGCAACAGTTCCTTACCTCGTGTCAGTAACTGGCGGATGGAAAATAAAGGATCAGGGAAGTGTCAGACTCAACTTCATGAGAGTCTCAGAGAACTTCAACAATGGCCAGAGCACCAACACAGTCGCAGACCGCGGCAATGTTTGGGGCTGGACAGATCCCTACGATCGTAGATTCGACAACGTAAACAAGATGCCCATGAGAAGCAACACTGCCATTTCACAGCAGGGTCAGACTTCATGGGGTATCAGCATCAACTACCGCTTCGACCCCAGCAACATCAGAGTTGTTGGCGCCTACGGCGGATCACAGTACAAACCCAACCAGGAATCTGGCTACTCAGTAAATGGCAGCCACTTCAGACTGGGTGTTGGCTGGACCGACAAAAACAACCAGGTCGACCTCGACCTCGAATATATCTCAACAGATCCTTACTATGACGCTTTCCAGCTCTATTATCAGAACGTTGGAAGTATGGTTCAGGGCGGACTCGCCAACGGAACCGGCAAGTTCCTCTTCCCCACACTGTCATATGTAAACTTTGGATACCAGCTCCACGATAGCGATTACTATCCTAACAACAGAAACGGTATCAACTTCAACGGTGAATACAGATTCTCAAATGGCAACGGCAGAGTCAACCTCCGCCTCGGATTCCTGAACCAGAACACTGATTCAGCTCCCCACAGAGATATCACCAACACATTCAATGGTCTTAAACCCGGTTTCATCGACCCCGTATTCGGCGTACTGGCTGACAACAATCTCGCCGGCGCTGCCGCAAACGTCTATGAAAAACCCAAGGGAAATGTACAGCACTACGGCGGCGGAGTAGAATACAAATTCTCACCCAGCCCCTTCAAAGCAAACGTACAGTATGATTACTACAACTTCCGCAGAGATTCAGGCTATGCTAACAACACAGCAATCGCAATGCAGAACGAAGTCGACCTGAGATACGCAGCTCTCAAAATCGGTCTCTCATATGCATTCAATGACAAATTCACCCTCCGCGGTGGATATGACTATGCGACAATCGCTGGTTATCACCCCGATTTCTGGGATCCCGTCAATCAGCCCACAGCTAATGCTGGTGACAACGTAGTAAAACAGTATCAGACAATGCCTTACCTCGGATTTGACTATGATATCGGCAAGAACACTCAGTGGACATTCGACGTTCGCGTCTACAACACTGTAGATGATCTTAGCACAACATTCAGCAACAGATCCAAAGAGTCATTCAATGGCGTTCAGCTTATGACTCAGTTCAAAGTTAAGTTCTAAGTCTGATTCTAACGGATGAATCAAGCCCCGGAGTAATCCGGGGCTTTTTACTTTCGGAGATTATTTACCATTTATTTATTCATTAATCTTTTCATGCAGGAAACAAGCAGGGTTAATTGGAATTATATAAATACCCAAAAATCACGGGAAGGGAGTTTTCTAAAATGCTCGGAACCAGAAATATGTCCACTCTTATATCGGTCAATATGAACATAGTCAAACAGCTCGATATGAACAGCGCCTTTACTGATATCGAAGAAAATGCCCAAAGAATGAAGGACTATTTCTTTACGGGATTTGCTGCCGATGTTACGCAAAAAATAGCTGAACACGCTAAAACAAAAAAATCGGGAGCTTTTCTTATCGAAGGAAGACCGGGTTTCGGAAAAACTCACCTTACCCTTTTCCTTAGCAACTTCTTCAGACTTGATATTAATGACCAGGTCTTCAGAATTATAGAAGAAGTTTCAGGCAAGCTTCCCCTCAGAAAACTAAAGGAAAAAGTGGGCCGCTATCTGGCTCTCAATCCCGTACCTATTGTCAATCAGGAAGAACCCAAGTTCGATTCAGCTCTGATTACATCCCTTAACAGCGCCCTTGCAAGGGAAGCAGTGGATTTTATACCAAACCCCACTGGCACAGCATCTGAAATTTTTGATGAAACTATTACATATCTTCGTGAACAGTCCAAATATAAAGGCATTGTGATAAGCCTTGATAGTATGGAAAGCGTAATTGCGGATCTGGAAAAAGGCGCAAAATCACCTCTGGCAGAGCAGGTAGTCAAATTCTTCCAGTATATAAGAACTCTCGACAACTTCCCCGTAATCTTCATTGGCAATACATCCTGGCTCGCCAACAACTACCCCACCTTCGGTGTGGAAGAGGAAATGGTTGAAACGGTAGGCAAATATTTCGAAAATCATTTCTGGTTCAATTATGGCGCTGATGAATGGACTGATTTTGTAATCAATAAAGTTCTTGTAAGAACTTCAGAAGAAGCAATGCTCGTATTGTCATCAAATCCTGAATTCGAAGCTCTTGCAGACTTTATATACAGCTCAGGTCTTTATACCCATAAAGGCCTTGATTACATTAAAAATGTCCTTCTCCCCGGCTGCTTCCCCCTGCATCCCTTCACACTCCACTTCCTTCCTATGCTTTCCCAGAAGTCATCCAAAAAGGATAAAAATCTTCTTTCCTTCTTTAAGGATACATCTCCCGGCAGCTTCAGATACTTCCTTGATACATTCGGAATCTTCCAGGCGTCGGGCAAGCTTTCAGTCTATACTCCCGACTACCTCTTCTCCTTTTACGAAGGCACTATTAAAGATTCCACATCAATGAAAAATATCTATGATGCAGTGGAAAAAGCCTATATTATGTCGGGCAATCTCCCCCTTGCAAGAAGAGTTATCCGCCTCGCCGCACTTATGCAGATAATAGGCGATGAAACCGTAAAACCTATAAAGCGGAATATTGTTGATTCGCTCCATATTGTTCAGAAGGATCTTGTCAAATTCGACCCAATGCTTTTTGAAATGGTTCATAAAGGTGCATTCCAGTTTGATAAAACCAGTCAGGAAATAAGCCTTCCTGTGGAAAAAACTGCAATCAACCTTCGTGAATATCTCAACCGCAGACTGGAAAAAATAAGATATACAGCGGATCTGACCGAATTCCTCAACAAACGCTACGGAATAAAAGATATCAATGCTGAAAACTACAACAAGGTTTTCAAAACAGAAAGAAAGATTACTTCGAAGTTTGTAAGTCTTGAAAATCTGAAAAATCCTGATTTCCTGAAAAATATAATCAGTTCTCTCGGTTCAGTGGGCCAGCGGTATAAAGCTGATATGATGGTGATGTATCTGATAACCGAGGATGATGATGAACTGTCGGAAGCAAGGGATATTCTCATTTCCGCAGAGGAAATGAAGTCAGAAAGACTGGTGGGAGCAATCCCCGTCAGACCCACCAACTTCCTTCCCATTCTTCTCGAAAAAGTTGCCCTGGAGGAAATGCGGGATGATGAACCGCCCTTCAACAAAGCAGGCAGCGCCGAAAGAGAACTTCTCGAAAACTACCTTTCTGATATCAATAAACAGATTCAGGAAAAACTCGGCTTTTTCACCCGTCCTGAGCGACTTTACTGGTTCTACCGCCAGCATAACATTCCCGATCTTCAGAAGAAATCACCCGTTGAGCTTGCTGATATGCTGATGGGCGAAAACTTCCCCAAATTCCCGGCAGTGGATTCAAAAGCAGTCAGCAGCCTCAAGGATAAAAAAGCTTACCGCAGCCTCAGAAAAGCAGCTGTGGAAAAACTTCTTGCCAGCCAGACGGTTGTAACTCTTCCTGAAAAAGCACATAACCCGGTGGATCTTCTGATCAAAAAGACACTTGTTGAAACCGGAATTATGGAAAAAGTGGGCTTGAGGCATGGTGTGGAAGATTACAGCGTAATTTCCCGCCTGCTTGATGATAAGAGCAAGCTGAAAGATATCTGGAATTATCTCTATAATGAGATTATCATTTCCCGTGGTAAAGGGCAGAAGGTTGTTAATATGGAGGGTATTCTTGCGCCTCTTTACAAGCCTCCGTACGGAGTTACTCCTTCCCTTATCGAAATGATTCTTGCGGCCATTTTCAGAAACCATTTCAACGAAATTGACATATTCAAAAATCTCCGAGTAATGCAGGAAACAAACAACCACAGTGATTTGATACGAATCCCCGTGGGTTATGATGCTATTCATAGTATAGTCACCAACCCTGGCGATTGTGTGATCTACTTTACTGAATTCCCCGGCGAGGAAAAAGTATTTGTTAATAAAGTAATTGAGATGTTTGCAAGAACAACTCCCGCCTATTCTGAAGCTCCCCTCTGGCAGGAAGGAAAAGATGCGCTAATCAGATGGTATGAATCACTCCCTCTGATGACCAAACGTAACAGATCCTTCGAAGGAAGAAATGTTCTTGAACTGATAGACCTTCTCGAAAATGAAGAGAAGGACAGACCCGCCAAAATGTTCTTCCGTGAACTTCTCCCTGTAACCATGGGCTTCAACCTCATCGACTTCTCATTCAAGGAGCATGCTCTCAGACTGCTTGAAGATTTGAAGAGTATCTATGTGGAAATGTCAAAATACTCCCAGCTCAAACAGATAGGCTTGCTCAAAGCTGTTAAGACCCTGTTTGCCGGTAGGGAAGGCGAATTTGAACCTATGTTCAGAGAGTGGAGAAACAGCATCCCTAAAGATCTGGATCAGAAGACTCTTTCAAAAGATGCTCAGATTCTGTTAAAAGTCAATAAAGATGAAAAACTGAACGAACAGTTCCTTTTCCTCGTGCCTGAATATATGGGCTTAAAACCTTTCACTCACTGGGAAAACGATAAAACCCTCGAATATCTGGCCCGACTTTCAAAGGCAAAGATCGAAATCGACGCCCATGATGTTGAAGCTGTGTTCAAAGTGCCGTCCGATAAGGAATCACCGGAGCAATCAGCAAGAAAAATTATGGAAAATATTTTCGAAAAATTCAGCATCAAAGGGTCAGACAGAGATGTCTATATAGTGGATCTTCTGGAAAAAGCTATCTGGACCCAGTGATAAAACGCTGCTGAAAAATAAACCTGAAAACAATCAAAGAGGTTAAGCCTTTCTGGTTTGCTGTTGATCTGCATCCGAATAGCCCTGAATTTATCGTCTTTCCAATTAATAAACCTCAAAAACACTCAGTTTAGAAATATATCTGATACCGATTTTTATGACCTGTTTAATGGTATTACTATAATAAGCTGGTTTTTATGGGTAAATTTCCATATAGAATCAATATATGATCCATAAATGATCCATTTTCCGGAGGAAACTTTAAAAAAAACCTCCGCACCCAAACCACAACCCCGGCAAACACCTGCCGGATTGCAGGCGTCCCGCCTGCCCCCAATACCACTGAATCTGCAAAATTTCCTTAAAACTCCAACCCCATACTCTTGTTTTTCAAGGAGGGAGGTTCGGAGGGCAACCTCGCTTTTTTAAAAAAGCGTGGTTCCCTCTGAGGGTCCTAAACCCCCGTCGGTCCAAATCCCCCCGGTCCCCGGTCGGTCCCCCAATTCAAAAGTTTTGGGATGGAGGTCCGGAGGAAACTTTTTTTAAAAAGTTTTCTCTGGGAACTGGGCAAACCGACACAACCCTCATGAGCGATTATCTAAATCCATGCCTAAATACATGGACATCCCCGCCTGCCCCGGGTCCCAAAACCCATGGCCAACCGCCAGCTACCTCCATAACCACAACCCCGGCAAACACCTGCCGGATCGCAGGCGTCCCGCCTGCCCCGGGTCCCAAAACCCATGGCCAACCGCCAGCTATCTCCATAACCGCAACCTCCATAACCACAAGCCTACACCATATCCAAAGGTTTCCCTTTTATAGAATTTGCCCCTAAACCAAAACCATTAGTTTTACCGGATTTGACTTCTCAACCAGAAAATACCATTCGAAATAGCTTTTTTCACAATCTATGCACCGCCGTCGCTGACCGTCAGGTTCGCCAACACTGCATGCCCAAACTACCAAAATCCAATCCGAATACATTGCACGCATGATTCAGCTTCTTATCCCACAATCAATATTAAATACTAATTGCCGGAAAACATTTACTCCACATTTACTCTAAGCCCTATACTGTAAGGCTGAAGCAGTGATTTGATTAGTATGGGATTAAAAATAGTTAAAACAGTAAAAATGGAGTTTGAAAATGAAAAAACCGGTTCTTTTTTACACAGCAGCAATTTCAGCATGCCTTCTGTTCTCAGGCTGTGGCGGAACCGCACAAACAGGTTATGCCGGCGGAGGTTCTCAAATAAAGGTTCAGTCATCATCCGCTGCTTCCTCGCAGCAAAAAGCTTTTAATGAGGCTGATTATGATAAAGCTGTGGAGGAGTTGTTTTCAATCAATCTTGTGGACAGCCTTGCCCTTTCGTCGGAACAGTATAAAAAGCTGATTCCTGTTGTAGAGGAAGCCGGCAGAATGCAGTCGGAGCTTGCTGAAATCAGGTCAAAGAACAATGAAGAAGTAATGGCGACAATGGCGCAAATCAGAAAAATGCTTGTTAACAGAGAGCCGATAACTGACAATGAACAATCCCGGTTAAATAAGGCAACCTGGGAAATCGATAAAAAGATTGCTGAAAACCGCAGTAAACTTCAGGAACTTGTAAGAACCGCAAAAAAAATCCTTACCGACAATCAGATTGTATTGATAGATGAATACCAGCCCTGTATAACTCCCAACCGCAGCCTCTGCCAGCAGGACAGAATCGGTGAAGCAAAAGACGGGTGGCGCTTTCAGGAGACTATGGAGCGCCTGAGAAAGCTTCCTGAAGCTCAGTATAAGGCTGAAAAAGAGAAGCTGGTTGAAGAAGAGGAAACAAGGCGTAAAGCTTATTACAACAGCGAACAGGTTGATTTTGTAGTGGGCCAGATGGAAACTGCACTTGATAAGTCCCGTAAAATGGACGACAACGAGTTCGAAATGTGTAAAATCGAACTTGCAAAAATCAATCTTCCCCCTGCAGGCGCTCCAAAGGGTAAAAACATTACCGATGAAGCTGTTGCAAGATTTCTTCTTAATCCCGGCATTCTTGATTTGATGAGAAAAAGGGCGGATGAGAAACAATGAAGACTATTATCAAAAAGAAGAAAATCAGATTTTCCGGTTTTAGCCTTTTTGTTATATGTTCTCTTATTGTTCATGGAATTATGATGCTGATGACCGGTAAAATCCTTAATGTCAATATTCCGATGGTTTTAAACTACAAGGTAAACCTTGTTAAAGCACCGGAATCCACTCCGGAAAAAGGGAACAGCGACGGGGTAAAGGGAAAAACCGGCTCAGGACAGGATGATGTTACGGTCTCCGATACAAGCCACCTGACTAAAATTGATCAAAACGCGCCCACATACACAAGATACGGTTATGATCTCCGACTGTTTGAAGAGAAGAAGAAATATATACCCAAAAAAGTCTGGGACAGAAAAGGTCCCCCGGATCTGGAAGCTGAGGAAAAATGCCTTGAGGATGCCCTCAGTCGGAATAAGAATAATAATCAAATCAGATACCTTCTGGGGCAGAACTTATATCAGCAGGAAAAATACCAGCAGAGCAACCGAATCATCAGGGATATTCTGAAAAAGGATCCTTCCTGTGAGATGGCTCTCGAAACTCAGGCTCACATCTGTTTTGCACAGCAGAGAAATCAGGAAACATTGCGCCTTGCCGAAGAAGGTCTTAAAAAATATCCCCATAACGAGCAGCTCCTTTATCTTCAGGCTGCCGGTTATCTTTACGGCGAAGAGGATGTGGAAACATCCCTGAAGATTATCGAAAAGGCAAAAAAGATCAATCCCAACGATCCAACTCTTTATAATCTTGAAGCTGAAGCGGTTTTCGAGAGGGGAGGACCCGGCGATGAGGAACTGGGTTTCAGGATGTATGAAGAGAATATCCGTCGTTTTCCCGATCATTTTGTCAATTATATGTATCTTGCAGACCGCCTCTACAGCCAGAAAGGTGAGTATGAAAGGGCAATTGCGCTGGCGCAGAAAGCAAAATCGATTAAACCTGCCGATGCAAGACCCTACATAACCATCGGAAGTATTTTTCTGGAACAGGGCAGATACAGCGAATCCATAAGCGAACTTCAGGTAGGTTTGAAGATGAAGCCTAAGTTCAAATATCAGGGAGAAATCAGAGTTGCTCTGGCAAAAGCATATAAATTAAACCACCAGATAAAGCTGGCTGAAAAATATTTCCGGGAAGCAATAGCCTGTGAAGAAAGAGTCTCTGAAGACACTGTCGAAAAAGCAGAAACATATTTCTATTACGCCAATTTTCTCACTGAACTCGGAAAACTTGAGGAGGCAAAGAAATATATCGATAAAGGCAGATCTATAGATGACAGGGAGAAAACAGGATACATAGCCCTCAGCTACTGGTTTAAGGCGATGGGAAATTTTTCCGAGGCGACTAAATGTTATAACAGAGTAATGAATGACGGCGATCCCACCAATGCTTTCAATCCTGATATCCTTGCACTGAAGAAATACCTGGGAAAAGTCTGATATTATTAATATCGTAAAAATGGTACCAACTGAAAACCGGAGTGTCTTATGAAAAAACTGATGGTAGTTTCTTTTATTATTGTTTTATTTCTTGCCCGGATTCAATATCCCGTAGCATCCGGAGTGCAAACCCCTCCTCCGGCGGCACCTCAGAAAAACACACCTGTGGTTATCAAAGCAGAGTCTCCCGATGGAAGCTATTACGAACTTGGCTACAACCATGGCAAAGCTCTTGCCGCTATGGAAAAAGACATTGCCGCAAATATAAAGAAGTTCATCAATACGGAAAGACTTTATTATAATGATATGGACCCCGACTACCGGATCAGCGTTCTCGAAAAGAATCTTCCCGCAAGGTATAAAGAAGAAATGCGCGGTTTCGCAGACAGCGTGGACTCCCTCAAAAACGGCGGGACTATAACATACAAAGACATTCTCTTCATCAACCTTATAGGGGATGTTACCAGAAGCAGACTTATGTGCTCCGCAGCAGCAGTCAGGGCAAATGACGGTTTGTGGGCGGGCAGAAATTTTGACTGGAAAGACGGCGGCACATTCCACAGGTTTGCCGGAATCACATTATTCAAATGCGGAAAAAAGAATGCAGTTTCTTTTGGAATGACCGGAGTTTCTTCCATAAATACGGGAATGAATAAACAGGGGGTATTTATTGCAGTCCTCGGTGCAATTCAGAAAAAGGATGCGGTTTTCACCGGTAAGGACTCAGTGATTTTCGCCATCCGATATGCCCTCGAAGAATCGTCCACAGCAAAAAAAGCGGTGGATCTTCTGAAAAAGGGAGAATACCCTTATTCGTGTATTTTTCTTATTGCTGACGGCAAAGATGCGTTTTTTCTTGAAAAATCAGGAAAGAAATCCGCACTGATTTCGCTTCCTTCCGGAAAATACAGCTTCATCGACTCAACCAATCATTTTGTTAAACTGAAAAATGACAGAAAAGATGAAGACAGCAGGATAAGATATGAGGATATTTCCGATTTTCTCAGATTGCAGAAAAACAAACCCGGGCTTCAGATTATGAAAAATACCCTTTCCTTATGCACCAACAGGGAACACCCCGTTTATATAAAGCTTACGCCAGAGCGTATCAACAAACAGGCCACCCTGATGAGCATAATAACAAAACCCGGTTCAGGCACGGTTTATATCTGGTTTGCCACAGGAGCACCTGCACCGGAAAAGCCTGATTATACAAAGATGGATTTGAAGAAATATTTTTAGAAGGATACAGGTGTAAAGTGTGAAAATATTTCTAATCGGAATCATAATTTCGGGGAGATATTCGTTTATATAAATATTCCGGGCAGTTGCAGCATAATGTAATTGCAGATCGCTTCCATCAGAAGCAATTTGCATAAAATTGTCAGAATGCCTGATGAATGTTGGTTTTTAACGATATTGAAGAAACGGCGGAACAATCATTTCACATAACGATACAGTCAAGAGGTTTCAGTAATGGCGGAAGATGTAAAAAAACTCATAGAACAGAGTAAAGATAAAACTATGGTGATCGGACCGGGCAGGAGGAGAAGCGCGGTTAAGAAACTCGGACAGATAGGCACTGCAGAGGTTGTAATACCTCTTGTGCAGGCTCTGGAAGATGAAGATAAAGAAGTAAAGATGAACGCATTCAATGCGCTCAGCGATTTAACAAATTCCAGCGCTCATGAAGTTCTCCGCAACTATTATCTCAAAACAAAAAAGAAAGCCCTCTGGCAGATAATCAGAAAGAAAAACTTCTATCCCGATGACCTCGCCGCAAAACTTGAGTTTCTCGTCAAAGTCAAAGCTTTTGACGAAATTAAGAATTTTGTGGATCCCGGCAATTTCGAATCAATTCTTGATATTGTTCTCGAAAGCCAGATGGACAACCCCGTAGAGGTTCTGGAGCAGATAACCGACAGAGGCGGCGATGATGTCAGCATGAAGGTTATCAAAAAATTTGTCGCTTCCAAAAATGAGGTTCTCTTCAGACTTATCGACAGAAAAGAATGGTATCCGCCGGAACTGGACAAAAAGATTATGTTTCTGCTCAAAACAGAGCGTTACGACAAAGTTACGGAAATGCTGGATGGAGCGGATTTTCTCGGAATACTCAATATTCTCATAGATCCAAAATTCCCTATGAAAACTCAGGCGGGGGAATGCCTTTCCCATATAGACAACCCCATCATCATAGATGAAATCTGCCAGCTCTATATAAAAGATGACCTGAAGCACCTGGCGCCTATGATTATGAAAAACAACTGGTGCCCCAACCATCCGAGGGATAGAATATTCTTCTACCTCAGCACCGATTTCCTCAAAGGCTTCTTCATGTCGGCAAAGCTCGACCCTCAGCTCATCGGCGGTTATCTGGATGTGCCCCATGTCAGAAAATCCATAAAAGACCACGAACTGATTCCATTCGCTGATTTTCTTAAAGAAACCGCTCAGGCTCTGTCAGAGGGAAACAAGCCGGAAATAAACGCCGACAGCCCCCTTGTGGATATGAGAAGGCGCGTAAACGAATATATGGAGCATCCCAAGGGAAACCAGACCATCAGGGAAATCTGCGATGATTTTATTGAAACAAAAAGCCCATTCCTCGGTTATTTAATTGTTCAGATGGGCTGGGCTCCTGAAAATCCCGAAGATGCGGTACAATTCTACCTTTCATCGGGGCAGAACGATAAACTCATCAAACTGGTGGACAAAGCAGTAAGGCCTCTTTACGAAATTTTCAGAGGCACTGATGAACGACTCAGCAAAAAAGCCCGGGAAGTTATTTCAAACTATAAAAACCCAAAAACCATAGAAGAAGTTTTCAGGGTTTATTTCGAAACCTTTGACGAGGAACTTGCCGCCATTATCAGGGAAAAAGAATGGAAACCCGGCGATAAAAGTAAAAAAGCGGTTTTCTTCATCTTCTCGGGACAACCTGAAAAGTATGCTGAAATTGAACCCGATGGACATAAGATTATTTTCGAAGCCTACCGGGAAATGAACTCAGTTCAGAGATACAGACTCATAGAGATTCTGATTGAACACAAAGCGGAAAAACTTGTGCCCTTTATGCTGGAACTCCTCACTTTTGAGAAAAACCCCAGAATCCTCAGACTGTTATGCAACATTCTGCCTGTGTTCTTCGGGCAGGTTTATGAACCTCTGAAAGAACTTATCAAAACAACTGAAGGACCGGTTGTTCACGAAATTATTACAACTCTGGTTGAACTCAACACAGAAGGCAGCATGGAAATGCTCTATGATATAGCAAAGAGCAAAACAGGCTATATGTGCTTCTGGATTCTCAAACTTCTGGAAGACGCAAGATGGCAGCCTGCCAACAATTCCGAAAGGGCATTCTACTACGAACTCTTCAAACTCAGGGACGAGATGATGAGAATGCTTAATAATGACATTGTTGACGAAGATCCCGGAATCAGGGAACAGTCCGCATATCTCTTTACGGAAATGGGCGATGAAAAACAGGTGACTACTCTGATGAAATATGTTGAAGATCCTGTGGATAAAGTCAGAGCGGCGCTTGCTTATTCCATCGGAAAACTGTGCGCCCTTGCACCCAAAAACGCCCTTGCCCAGATAGACAGCTTCCGCATAGGCTCCATCTTTATGATTTTCAACGATGTAAGAAAAGCATTTATCGTTCAGAACGATTTGGAGCAGATTCAGATTCTCGGCAGAAATTATCAGGTCGGAAACATGGTGCTGCGGATTTTCTCCATAGCAGCCATTGAAGGACTCAGAAAAAGAGAAGGCCTCTCCACACTTCTCCTCGCCCTTCAGGACACCGATCCACTGGTAAAACAGACCGCCATCAGAGCACTCAGGGATCTGGCGGACAGAGAAGCGGAAAAACCTCTCCTCGCTTTAATCGAAGATGACGATAAAACAACAAGACTCCTTGTTGCAGAAGCTCTTGCCAATGTTGCGGGACCAGAGACGGAAGAGCAGCTTCTCAAGAGAATCAACAGCGGAGAATATTCACATGCGGACAGCCTTATTTATGCACTGGCAAAACTGGACCCCGCAGCACACAGGGAGCTTTTCGAAAGAATCATCGCAAGGCCCGATTTCAGCTACGAAGGCAAAAAGTCCGCCGTTCTGGGCCTGGGAATGATCAAAGATGAGAAAATCACTCATACTCTAATCGCTAACCTCAGAAGCACCCTGATGACATCTTTGAAAGATGATGATATTGTCCCATATATTCAGGCACTGGGACATATTGGACACCCCGGCGCTTATGAGGAATTTGCAAAACTTATGACTCAGGCAAACTGGAGGATTAGAAGCGAGATCATCAGGGCAATGGGCAATATTCCCGAAAGAATAGCCATTGTCAGTATTATTAAAGCCCTCGATGACGCAAGCGGCTGGGTTCAGATGGCGGCTGTTGAGGCTTTTAACCACTACTTTAACCTCCACTTCAAATTTATGGGGACCGAAAAGGATCTCAAATTTGTAGCATCCATGATTGCATACCTGAAGAGATTCAGATTGACCCAGATTGCAGACAAGAGATTTGCAGAATACGAGATTCTGACAAATCTTACAGTGCTGAGTCTTAAATACAGACTCACTATGCTCTATTTCCAGGAAAAACCCAAAATTATGGGCGAAGACAAAAAGTAATTTACGGAGGCAGTATGGATTCGGTCAGAGATTTATTTCCTATTACCAGACAAAAATTCCCTGTAATGGGCGGCATTGAGGAAAGGCCCCTCGTCTATCTGGACCACGGAGCATCCACCCATCCCCCTTTGCCAGTTATTGAAGTGCATAAAACTTTTCTTGAAAACTATTACGCCAACATCCACAGGGGAAACCATAACCTGTCGCTGATTGCCACTGATATGTTTGATAAGGTTGAGGAAACCATTCTCGATTTTATCGGAGGCGAACACGAATCCAACACTGCCATTCTCACCACAAACACCACCGGCGCACTGGATCTTGCCGCATACACAATGAGCATATACGACGGCGTAACATTATCCACCACAATGGAACACCATTCCAATTATCTGCCCCACAAACGCAGAGGCACTACGGTTCTGGTGGATATTAATCCTGACGGCTCCCTTAATATGGAAGACCTGAAGGAAAAGCTTGAAAAACTGCCTGTAAAACTCGTTGCCGTAACCGGCGCTTCCAATGTTACCGGATTTATGCCTGATATTCACGAAATAGCCAGGCTTGCCCACGATGCCGGAGCCAGAATCCTCGTTGACGGCGCTCAGCTTCTCGCCCACCACGAAGTTGATGTGAGGCCCGACGGGGATCCCAGCCACATCGATTTCTTCGCCGCTGCAGGGCATAAAGCTTACGCCCCCTTTGGATCTGCCTTTCTGTTCGGACCCCGGGAACTTTTCGACAGAGCTGATCCATATATCCCCGGAGGCGGAACCGTTGAATTTGTAACTCCCAGAATGCAGGTATGGGCAAAATCCCCCGACAGACATCAGGGGGGAACTCCCAACATACCCGGCGCCATAGCTCAGGCTGAAGCATTAAAGTTTCTGAAAAATATAGGCCTCGATAAAATCCGGGAGCACGAAAAGGAATTATACAAATACGCCCTCGATAAACTTCAGGCTATCGAAGGCGTTACCGTTTACGGACCCAAAGACCCGGAGAAATGTATCGGCGTAATTTCATTTAATATTGCAGACATACCCAATGAGCTTGCAGCAGCTATTCTCAATTATGAAGCTGCCATAGCCACCCGCAACGGATGTTTCTGCGCCCATCCCTATATCCAGTCTCTTATGAATGTAAAAGACCCCGAAGGATGCTGGGAAAAATACGAGCGGGGCGAAACCACTTTCCTGATGGGAGCGCTTCGGGCTACTATCGGTATTTACAACAATCATCAGGAAATTGACGCTCTGGCGGATATGGTAAAAGTCATCAGAGATAAGGAATGGAAAGGCGAATATGATCTTCTCGGTTCTTCCCTCTGCCAGCCCATAAGATTTGCCATGAAGGAAACTTCGTGTCCGGGAGCAACATGTCTTAAAAAGAAGGCTGCTGAACCTTCGGAGGAAGAAGATGAGAAGATACCTTCCTGCGGTTAAAGTGAGGATTTGATGAACCCGATTACACCCTTTGGAACAAAAAAGAAGAGACCTCAGGATAAAATCCGGACCGGTGAGTTCCCCCGGACTTCTTTTATTGTTCTTTTGGTGTTCAGTATCGCCATAATTCTGATAGGTATAAGGCAAATCAGGGATACTCTTTCCTTTCAGACTCAGAAACCGCCGGCACTCAATCTTGATGGAATGCTGCAGGGGATATTGATGCTTGAAGATCAACCCGGCCTGGCATTAAGCCCGGAACAGGCACGGAGGATTTTTCCCCGGTTAATGCCTTTTCAGGGATATTCCGATGTTTTCAACCGTTTTGAAACCGCCGTTTCCGCAGCTCTTGATGATAGCCAGAAAGCATTTATCGCCGCCAAATCAGGGCAGCCCTTCAACCCCGCAGGGAAAAAACAGATTCCTCAGGGGTATGAAAGAATCCAGTGGATATATTCGGCACTTTCCGCCTATGCAGCAGGTGCTGCTGCTCAACCTGTAAACACCCACGGCAGCGATACTGCGTGGGTAAAAAGACTTCCGGGATATGAGGATGTCTGCGAGGGGCTTTACAGATTATATCAGAGCGGAAAGCTTGAAAAATCAGATGCCGCATACCTGCTCCCCTTTATTTCCGATATAGCTGATGCTTATAAGGTTATTGAAACCAAAGGAAACAGTGAAGTGGTTTTCATTGATTCTGTCTTAAATGAAAAACAGCGTGAGTTTATCAGAAATATAGATACTCCTCCTGCTCCCGACTTTTCGAGAAAAAATCTGCAGATTGTAATCGCCCTTCTGAAAGAAAAACAGGGTGGTGCTCACTGATTCTCTTTTTCCTTAAATTCTCTGACAAAACATTCAGGGCACAGACTATGTGAAAAATCAGTTTCAACTTTCTGATGTAAAAAATCCTCAATAGTTTTCCAAACCTGATCTTCGTCTTTTATCTTTTTGCAGCTTGAACAAATATGCACAAATGATTTCAACTGAACAAACTCGCTGATATCGTCAGCAATCAGCACTGTTGCTCCCCCTCCGAGAGCTTCTATCCTGTAGGCTGTGAACATATATTGCCGGATATCCGCTTCTTTGTCGGTTCTGAACTGAACCATTTCAATCTTTTTTCTGACAACATTTCCCGTATGCTGAGCTTCCCTGTAGATACTTCTTATTGAGCAGTCCTCACAGGCTTTTGTTGTTCCGCAGCTTCCGCGGTTTATTGAATTAATGCAGCTAAACAGTTCTCCGCATCTTTTCTGGTAAAAATTAATCTCTTTTATGCCCGACATTTCTTTGGCAAGTGAGTTCATTCCGACAACCATCGGAAATTTATCCATCAAAAAAACCATACTTGGCATGTCTTCAACAATTTTATGGGCCGATTCTTCAAAATTGAATTTATTTCTACAATCTTCCTCCATCTTATTATCCCTCATTTGTTGCTTTTTTTGGTAAGATTCGGCAAATATATATATTTTAAGTAGTATATCAGTTTTGTCCAGTTGGATCAATATATAAACAATTATTTAACAGCAACTATTCACCACATTTCTCTGAGATCAGGCACGGGCTTCAGCCCGTGTGATGAGAAGCTTCCACCCTGTTATCCAGCGGCTTAAGCCGCTTCCGGATCATGCCCCGTCAACTTTGGCTGTAAGCTGCTGAAGCAGCTTTAAAGGAGAGTTCAGGTTGCATTTTACCACGGGATAAATCCCGTGGCTGTTCTCATTGTGTCAGACATGAAAATATTACATCATTCTGATTTTTTGCAGGGGCTGAATAGTTACATTTATCAGTATGCTGGTTTTTTGCCAAAAACAAACTTCATGGCAACTCTTCACCCATTATAGTTACAGTTAAAGTTAAAAATTACCATTCCCCCAATGCCGCTGAATTAGCAACAACCACTCCAATCCCAATCCCCAATACTCCTGTTTTTCAAGGAGGGAGGTTCGGAGGGTAACTCGCTTTTTCCAAAAAAGCGTGGTTCTCTCTGACGGTCCCCGATCCCCACGTTCCCCGGTCGTTCCCAATGCCACTGAATTAATGAAACTTACTCCAATTTCCAGCCCAATACTCTTGTTTTTCAAGGAGGGAGGTTCAGAGGGTAACCTCGCTTTTCCAAAAAAGTGTGGTTTCCGCAGAGGGTCCCCCAACCCCCGTCGGTCCAAATCCCCCGGTCGGTTGCCCAATTCCAAAGTTTTGGGATGGCGGGTGCCTGCCCGCAGGGTGGGCGCGATGAAACTTTTTTCAAAAAGTTTTCTCCGGGAGCTGGGCAAACCATTCCAATACTCGTGATCGATAAGACACGGGCTTCAGCCCGTGTAACACTAAGCTTCCACCCTGTTATCCAGCAGCTTTAAAGTAGAGTTCAGGTTGCATATAACCACCGGATAAATCCCGCGGCTGTTCTCATTGTGCCCGGCATGAAAACATTGTGTTATTTCAGATTTTTTTGCAGGGGCTGAATAGTTATTAAAATGTTCGTTTTGTCAAAACCGGATACGATCTTTTCACCGGACAAATCAAAAAACCACCTCTGAGAATCTCAAAGATGGTTTTATTTTTTAATACTATTAACGGATTCTGAATTAGAACATGAAAGGTGAGCTGTATCCGGCACCCCAGCCCATCTGGCTTCCGAGGCCTGCTCCGAAGAGTCCGCCGCCGATTCCGCCGAGGACGCTGCCGATTCCATATCCTGTGTTTCCGAACAGTCCGCCTATGGCTCCACCGAGACCCATTCCGAGACCTGTTCCGAGATATCCGCCGGCCATTCCGCCCATGCTGGCTCCGAGAACGCCGCCTGCTACATTACCGTAGAAGGGGTACATCATTCCCATACCCATTCCGTAGTTGGCGCCCATCATGCCGCCCATCATTCCGCCCATTCCCATGAGGCCGCCCATGCCGCCCATACCCATCATGGGATTCATTCCAAATCCGCCGTACATTGGCATACATCCGTACATCGCTATCACTCCTGCATATTATTTAATCTATTAACTAAAACATATATGGTGAGCTGAATCCTGCATTCCAGCCGATCTCTGCTCCTACCTGTGAGCCGAGAATGCCGCCGGTCAGTCCGCCGAGCATACTACCGATACCTATTCCTGAGCTGCCAAAAAGGCTGCCTACTGCTCCACCGAGGCCTGCGCCTATGCCGGCTCCGAAGAAGCCTCCGCCCATTCCGCCCATTGTGGCTCCCATCATGCCGCCTGCTACATTGCCGTAGCCTATTGTTGGCATTCCATATCCAAAGCCATTAGGGAAACTATAGTTTACCGGGTTAGGGACTGAGCCATAACCAAAGCCGCCCGGAAATGCGCTGTCTGCGTAATTAGGTACTGTGCCGAATCCAAATCCACCGGGAAACTGGCTGTCAGCATAACTGGGTGTTGAGCCGTATCCAAAACCCCAGGGCATTGTGGTTCCCATCGGGTAACCAAATCCTACGGGAAAACTCATGCAGATTCACTCCAATCATAAATAATCAAACTTCTTTATACTTTATATCACAATTTTATTTAATTAGTAAATACCTGCATCATGCTTTTTTGTAAACAACATGTTAATTAACGGATAAAAAAGACAGGGACTGCGAAAGCCCCTGTCGGGAGGTATGAATGGGTTACGATTTGGGTTTGATCTCGCTGCCCAAATCCCTCCAGATTATCCTCCGGGCAGCAGAGGGGAAATAAGGAGGCTGCAGCGACGGGTTCTGAAAGTTACTGTCATAGGAATAATCTCTTACAGGCGGCGAATAAACCGATTTCACCACCCAGGCAGTCACGCCGGGACCAGCGTTGGAATTGTCGAGTTTTGCCATATTTGCATTTTCAAGATGGATTATTGAACCTTTCTTTCTCAAAACGGGATCAACATCCTTGCCGCTATATTTTGTCGAGACGGACCAGTCTTCAAGAAGGTCGTCGGAGTTTGCCCAGCAGTAATTTCCGCCGGGAAAGTCCACCGGATTGTATAACGGATTTGTTGTTCCATTCCACGATTTTACATAGTTGATTTCATCCACCTGAGGAGGACCATCGATTAATGCAGCGTTGATTTCCACCACATTTGCATCATCGCCGTTATACAAAGGATCATCCTTTGCCGTCTGTGTGGTCGAACCTGCGGAATTATTCGAACTGTCTTTCCAGCCTCCGGAAAGATGATATATTCTGCTTGATGTTACAAGGGCTGAAGGCTGCTTGGTTGAATTTTTATTGTCGTAAGAGGTTTTGTTTCCATAAGTTTTATTGTAGTCGCCTATGGTGTATATATTACTATTGGAAACCACAGTCAATGAACCTTTGAGTTTGGCTCCGTTCACAAGTCTTATGGGGGTGCTGGCATATATCAGACCGTTGGAGGGATAAGTTATAACAGAAAGATCAATCTCCTTAACCGTTTCAGATCTTCCCTCCGCCCGGTTGTAAAAAGTCCGGTTGTAAATACCTGTCTGAGTCGTTGAAGAAGTCACAATCAGGCCGGCTTTCTGATTATAATATCCGCCTGCTGAAAGGGATTCCAGTGATGGAGGCTCCTGCCTGCCTGCTCCCAGGCTGGCATCCTTAACCACTCCACCCCATTTTTTCAGTGCTCCGTTGTTAGTATCAAGCCATAGTGCATTGAATGTATCAAATGCATTCCCTTTTCCGTTTGCTCCCTGACTTGCTCCGTTCATTGTTACAAGAGGTCCGGAAGAATTTCCGCTGGTTATTCTGACATTACCGCTTCCATCCGCTCTTCCCCATGCATCCTGATACCTGTACATGTTGCCGGCAGCAGTAACCGAGTCGGCATTTATAGTCAATGTTGAGTTCGAAGGTCTGAAATAAAGATCGCCATTAGAATGCACCTTGCCTGTGAGTGTCTGAGTATCCCCGCGGGTAAACTCAGAAAGGCTTTCATTGGCAAATAGCGCAAACTGAAGAGTCGAGCCGGTCCCTCCCTCAAGGGACATCTTTCTTACATCCCTGCCGAAAGTTCCCTCAGCTTCTATCACCCATCTATCCTGTGCTGCATTTACCGGATAGATTCTGTAACGATATTTTTCAGTTGTTGCCGAATCCGTGAAGTTCTTATAAGCACTGGAAGGCGTCCATTCCCACACAAACCAGCCGTCAGAATCCACTCTGACATTGGACAGGGTAATGGGAAGCCTTGTGTTTGTGTCTGTTATTCTGTTCTTGTTGATGTCATGGGTAAACCTGCTGTAGTTGGTGGCTGCAAATTCATAGAAAGCTGAGTTCATTCCAGCTTCACCTATGTAAAATGCCTTGCTCATACTGTTCTGATGAGTGCTGAATCTGTAACTGTTAGTCAGTCTTTCCAGTATTACCGATGCCATAAGATACAATATCGGTATCATCAGAATCACTACAAACAGAGCATATCCCTTTATATCTGAAAATCGCCTTTTTTGTCTCTTTGAACCAGGCAATAAAAAAGATAACGCTTTCATGCTAACCTCCCTTCTCACTTGTTTCTCATCATCACAGTGAGGTTTAATGTCGTCTTATCCGTCATTGAGCTTGATTTCTCTTTTTTTGCAGTGGCTATGTAAGCTTTAATCGAACCGCTGTTTTCACCGATTGTAAATTGTGATATATCTATAAAATCCGCAGCAATCCTCTCGCTTACCGATGCAGAGGGAATTGCCGCGAAATTTACCGTAGGTGGAGAATCAGCAGTCGCAGGAGTTACATTTTTCACTTCCTGACGGATCAGTTTGTAAGAATTGGGGTTGACCGGATCTTTGGAATTTCTTACCGGATAATAACCCACAATCGTATATGTTATCGAACCTGTATTTCCATTTTCAGGTATGGCAATCAGCAGCTCGCTGCCTGTGGTTCCCGTTGCGGGCAGATTGTAAGTATGGCCCTTCAGCGTTACTGTTCTGCCTGCATAAACATAATTGGCTGAAGCTACATCCCGCTGGAGATGATCAGACAGGAGCTTGGCATACTGCCTGGTGTAAACATTGGATTCCAGATTGTCAAAGTTTTTGCTCGTTGCGCTCCATCCAAAGTAAGTAAGTGTAAGCACTCCCAGAAAAACAAAGCTGGAAACCATAAACTCAATCAATGTATATCCCTTAATGCCAAAAGGATTGCCGGGCCCATATATCTTTTTCATTCTGATCACTCCTTTCTTAGGGTTTCGGAATGAATGTGCCGATTTTAGTTATCCTGCCGTTATTAGGTTTTTTAGTGTCAGGCTGTAAACCCGATTTTGCCTGATCCTCATAAAAAACCGTTATTCCTACATATTTCAGACTCGGTGCCTCGGTTCTTACATCCACATTGTAGATAAACCTTGCATCATTGGGTACCTGAGCATATATGCGGGAGTTGAGATTGTTGAATGCATCTGATGTGTTTATTGCTGTCTTCAGCTCTTCAAGATATGATTCTGCAGTACTCGTTGCAATAACAAGCGCCTGGTCGCTTTTTTCCAGAGTTGTCGAATTTGCAAAAAGTCCGGATATAAATGTAATCATAAGAAGAAGCAACAGAAGAGAAAAAATAGTTTCGATCAGAGTCATTCCCTTGTCATTCGTTTGTTTTATTACATCTCTGTGCAATCATGCCACCCCCTTGGGTATTTTTATCATGTTGTGTTATCATTAACAAATGGTTCTTTAAAAATTATCCCAAAATAGGACAAATTTTATCCGAAAGTAGAAGTTTTTTTTATACTAATGGATAATATACTCCCGGAAGTATTGCAGGAAGATGAAATATTCATTAGAATAAACATCTCAAGGAGGTAATATGATGAAAAATATTGTAGCGTTAACACTTCTGTGTTGTCTCATTATCGGATTTGCAGTAGGATGTCAGAGCAGACCCCCTCAGCAGCTGGGAGATGTCCCGGCACCGGCTACGGAAGCCGCTAAAACAGAACAGGCGTCGCCTTCACCGGATTCACCTTTGAGCACGCTTACCCCTCTGAAAATCGGCTCACCCGAACCTGCTGCTCCTGCAGCTTCTCCCACTGTGGCAGCCACAGAAACCAAAAATACAGGAGGAGATAAACAAGTGGGCAAACTCATTGCTATCATTAAAACAGATAAAGGCGACATCAAAGCTGAACTTTATCCCGATGTAGCCCCCAACACTGTATTAAACTTCGTTACTCTGGCAAAAAAAGGTTTCTACGATAACCTTAACTTCCACAGAGTGGAACCAGGCTTCTGCATTCAGGGCGGCGACCCCAAAGGCGACGGAACAGGCGGACCCGGTTATTGCATTCCTGCAGAATTCAACGACCGCAAACATGTTCTCGGAACCCTCGCAATGGCAAGAGCACAGAATCCGGACAGCGCCGGAAGCCAGTTCTATGTAACCCTCGGAACCCATCCTTTCCTCGACAAAAACTATACAGTTTTCGGACAGGTAACAGAAGGTCTTTCAACCTGCCAGAACATAGCTGTCGGCGACAAGATTAAATCCATCACCATCGAAGGCGAACTGCCTCCGTCACTTCAGGGCAAAGAAGTCCAGAAGAGCAATTATATGAAATAGGCAGGCTTTATGCCCGATAAAGTATGGAAAGATATTGACAGAATCGTAAAATCTCTGGGGGAAATTCCTTCCAACAGAGAGATTTTTGAAAAATATCCGGAAACAGCGGAGAATTTATTTCTCTCCGCTGTTTTTCATTCCAGTCTGGAAATACCTCATGAAATCACCGGCAGAATCGAAGAACTCAAAAACAGGGTAGGGGAAAAACTCCCCGGCATTATTCACGATTACTTCCTCGACACTGTCGATAATGAAAAACCCTCGGAAAGCCACCGGCGCAAAAAAGGCATTTACTACACACCCGACTGCGTCGCACAGTTCATTGCGGAAAGAACTCTGGGGAAAACCCTTGCACAATCCGCTTCCCAACTGTCTCATTTTGCGGAAACCCGCAATACGACAGCTTTTATAACAGAATGGGAAAAGACCTCGTCCCTCAAAATCCTTGACCCTGCCTGTGGGTGGGGAATATTTCTCCTCTGTGCATCATCCCTTTTCGAAAACTTCTACAAACAAGCTTCAGCCGCAGCCAGAATTCTTCTTGAATCAGAAACCAACATTACAGCAGGAAAAACAACTCTCCGGAAAATCTCAGCCGGCAATTCTGCTATCGACAAACTCAACCGCATTGTCAAAATCTGTGAAAATCCCACCAAACAAGTCCTCAACTACAACATCTACGGCTTCGACATTGACTCCACCGCCGCCGGAATCGCCGGAAACCTTCTCAGAAGAAGCGGAAGTATTTTCTGCCATTACGAACACAACATCACAACTCTCGATTTTATATCTGATTTTGAGACTATAGAAACAAAATTTGATTTTATCCTCGGAAATCCGCCTTATTTCACCATTGGAGGCGGAGGGAAGGGTAAATCCCGCACCGACTACCATAATCTGCTGAAAAATCATAATGTGTTTTCCGGATGGTTCAGAAGCCAGTCTGATATTTTCTATTATTTCATAATAGGATCGCTGAAACTCCTCAATCCCGGCGGAACCCTGTCCTTTATCACCCCGTCCTACTGGATGGAAAACGAACATGCCGACGAATTGAGAAAATATCTGTCGGAAGAATGCAGTATCAGGGAAATCGTTCGTTTTGAACCGATAAAGGTCTTCAAATCGAGGCATGGCGGCGCTCCCGGTGTGGATGCCGCTATCCTGACCGTGGATATGATCAGCTCGAAAGCGGTGAAACCTGATCACTTTTTTGCCAATGGTCAGATGGAACTGGATTTTGATTTGGAAAACGAGCAGCCTTCCGTAATAACTCCACCGGCTAAACAGTATTTTAATGTGATAAGCCCCGATCCTGAACTTGCCGGGAACGGAACTTCCGCATATCTTGAGCGCATTACATCACAAAATCCGGGTAAAGATCGGGTTCTTCCCGTCAATCAGAAGAAACTTACATCAGGAAGATGGTCCTTCGAAGGCGCTGATCCTGTTTTCGGCAGGCTGAAAAAAGACGGCGTAAGGATTTTTCCTCTCGGAGATATTTCACCCGCTGAACTTGAAAAATATCATTCCGAATTTCTCGAAGGCAGGGGATATTCCTCAGCAGGAATCTGCACTATAGGACAGGGGCAGGAAACAGGCATGTCCGAGGTTTTTCTTGTTTCCGCAGAAAAAGCTGCCCGCCTTGAACTTGAAACTTCGGTTCTCAAACCAAATATAAAAAACAGCCATATCAGGAAGTATTATCTTGCTGATGCAGGGCAGTATATAATTTTTCTCACTGATGAAGACGATATCGAACAATACCCCCGCATCAGGGCATATCTGGAGCCTTTCCGTTCCCTTCTGGAAACAAGGCAGAGAGTTCAAAAAGGCGTTAGGAAATGGTATGCAGTAAGCATTCCCCAAAATATAGGGGTTTTTGACCAGCCTGAAAAAATAGTGGTTCCATACAGAGCAACGGGGCACAGATTTGCAGTTGATAATGGCAGGCATTTCAATGATGGCGGTGATGTCAGGGGTATTGTGATTAATAAAAAATTTGCCTCAAAAATTTCGCATAGAGCGCTTGCGTGCATTTTAAACTCATCCCTTATTGCATCCTGGTATCGTAAATACGGAAAGAAAAAAGGGAATATATACGAATTTTTCACCCTGCCTATGTCCCGTATTCCGGTGATTCTGCCTGACCAGCAGCAGAAAATTGAGCTGGAGCAGCTTTATAATGAGATTTCAAGCCTGAATAATTTATCATTTAATAATTCTCCGGGAAAAAGAAACACTGAACCTGACGGGGAAATTGAAGAGACTGACCGGAAGATCAGGGAGCTTGAATCCCGAATTGACAGTATAGTGTATGATCTTTACGGCATTCAGAAAAAGCCGGAATAATTGCGATTGCCCCATTTATTCACGGTTCCCGATTCAGAAGGAGAGTTAAGCAGTGGCGAAAAAAAGAGTAGCTCTGGCGATGTCCGGGGGCGTAGATTCATCAGTAGCAGCAGCAATGCTTATGGCAAAAGGATTCGAAGTTATTGGCATAACCATGCTTGTTTGCCCGTTAAGTTTTCAGAACCTCAATGGTGAAGAATACAGTCCCGATGTTGAGGAGATTGACAACAGAATTGAGCTGATGCTTTACTGCAAAGCTGAAACCAACAGTATTTCGGAATACATGGCCCCCCATAAAGCCTGTGACTGTTATGACAAAAAATGCGGGGATCTTTGTTTTCATCCCCTTTGCACACTTATAGATTCAAAAAAAGTAGCTAAAAAACTTGGAATTCAGCATTTCATTCTTGATCTGCGTAAGGAATTTCAGGAAGAGATTATAGAAAGCTTCGCCGAAGAATACGGAAGAGGCAGAACACCCAACCCTTGTGTCCGCTGCAACCCTTCCATCAAATTCGGAAAACTTATGGAATACGCCCGCAGCCTCGGTGCTGATTATTTTGCAACAGGACACTATGCAAGAGTGGGCAAAAATGAAAAAACCGGAGAATACGAACTTCTCCGCGGTTCAGACCGCACTAAAGATCAAGCTTATGTCCTGTATAGACTCAGCCAGAAGCAGCTTTCAAAGATAATGTTCCCTCTTGGCGAGTTTCCCAAGTCTAAAATCCGTGAATTTGCAGCAGCTCTTAATCTTCCTGTGTCTGAAAAAACCGATAGTCAGGAAATCTGCTTTATTCCCGATGATGATTATATAAAATTCCTCAAGGAGAGGTATCCTGATATTTCCAAACCGGGAAAGATAATCCATAAGAACGGCTCCGTTCTTGGCATTCATCAGGGCCTTATCCATTACACAATAGGTCAGAGAAAAAGACTGGGCATTTCTTATCCCGAACCTCTTTATGTTCTGAAAATCGACCATGAGGAAAATAATCTGATTGTGGGAGCTGATGAAGATCTTCTCAATACGGTTGTTGAGCTTGAAGACATAGTATGGATCGGAACCCCGCCGGAACCCCGTATTGATGAGGAAGGGGAAGAAACTCCAAACAATGGGAAAATCAGACTTCTCTGCAAAATCCGTTACAAACAGGAAGAAGCTCCTGCATATCTTGAAATGAATGAAGATAAGGGAACTCTGGTGTTCGACTCACCTCAGAGAGCCATAACCCCCGGACAATCAGCAGTATTCTACTCCTGGCCCGACGGAGATAAAATAATAGGCGGCGGAATAATTACCGGATAGTTTATTTTTACGCAGGAAACTTTTGTATCCCGGAGTATAATAAGTAAGATACCCCAAAACCGCAATGCCACTGAATTAGTGTTATGTCCCCAAATCCCCAAAACTCTTGTTTTTCAAGGAGGGAGGTTCGGAGGGCAACCTCGCTTTTTTAAAAAAGCGTGGTTCCCTCTGACGGTCCCCAAACCCCCACGGTCCCCGGTCGGTCCCCCAATTCAAAAGTTTTGGGAAGGAGGTCCGGAGGAAACTTTTTTCAAAAAGTTTTCTCTGGGAGCTGGGCAAACGGCTGATGAGATTGTTTACCGCTGCGTGTTTGCCTGTGGGCGAACCTGCGGGTTCGCGTCGGGGTTGCAAACCCCTCCTACGATCCCTGTCGAATGTTTACCGTTATTAGGGTTGCCGGCGGTTCTGGGTGATTAATGGGACCCGGGGCAGGCGCAATACCACTGAATTAGTAATATTTACTCCAATTCCCAGCCGAATACTCTTGTTTTTCAAGGAGGGAGGTTCGGAGGGCAACCTCGCTTTTTTAAAAAAGCGTGGTTCCCTCTGAGGGTCCCAAATCCCCACGGTCCCCCGTCGGTCAGAATCCCCCCACGGTCGGTCCCCCCATTCAAAAGTTTTGGGAAGGCGGGTGCCTGCCCGCAGGGTGGGCGCGGGGAAACTTTTTTCAAAAAGTTTTCTCTGGGAGCTGGGCAAACCGCTCCAACTCTCGTGATCGATAAGATAAACCCATGCCTTAATTTATGGGCATTGCCCTGGAACCAGCGGTTTTAACCCTGTGGCAGCCAGAATCTCATAACCACGGGCTTTAAACCATTTTAATGGCTTCCACGGTTTTAACAATGGCGTTTTCCGGTAAACTGTTAAAACAGTTTGGGTTTTGTGGTTGTAAGCTTACAATCCACCGGACTGAATCTGGTGTTGGCTCAAAACCATGCTTTAAAGACTGCTGTCTTACTCCTCAGTTGAAAAAAAACTTAAGCAAACCGGGTATTATACAATGGATATAAAAGCGAAGCTTGCTCTGTTGAAAAAGACGGCAGAGAATGTTGATAAAAAGCATCAGAAGAAGAAAAAGCCCGTAGAGAAGCCGGCTCTGGTTCTTCCTGATTTTATTGAGGAGGAGACTCCTGAGGGAACTGTTTATTACAGGGAGACTTCTTTCCCGCTGCGTCACAGGCATGGAAGCTTGTTTCTGTATGAAATTTTCGATTCTCCCCCGGAGATTCTTGCATTTCTGGCTACGGATGAAAATTACGGTGAAATGGATCTGAAAAAAACTCTGTTTGTGGATACGGAGACAACGGGTCTGGCAGGTGGGTCCGGAACCTGTGCTTTTCTGACAGGAGCAGGTTTTCTGCGTGATGGGAATTTTGTCGTCCGTCAGTATTTTATGCCCGATTATATGTATGAAAATGCTATGCTCGCCCACTTTCTCAACCTTGTGAAAGAACATACAGGCTTCGTTTCATTCAACGGAAAAAGCTATGATTTGCCCCTGATAAAAACAAGGATGGCAATGAACCGCCTCAGATGTGATTTTGATGATTATTTTCATCTCGATCTGCTGCACAGCGGCAGACGATTCTGGAAAAAAACTCTGGATTCATGCTCCCTTACATCACTGGAAACTTCCGTCCTTGATTTCAAAAGGGAAGATGATGTTCCGGGATATTTGATTCCCGATTTGTTTTTCCAGTATATAAGAAATAAAGATTTCCAACCTCTTGATATAGTTTTTCAGCACAACCTCTTTGATATTGTGAGTATGGCTGTGCTGATAGCCAGAATGTGGAGCCATCTTGAACTTGCGGAATGCGGAAACCTGTGCGGGACTGAATATTTCAGCCTCGGCAGAATATACGAAATCAGAGGCGATGAGGAAAAAGCCCTCAGCTTCTACCAGAAAGCGAGGAATTCGCAGCTTCCCAGGCACACAAAAGCCAAAATAACCGAGAATATAGCTTCAATTCTCAAAAAACGCAAAGACCATAGTCAGGCAGTTCAAATGTGGGAAGAAATGGCGGGGGAGAGTGAACTCGATATAACTCCCTTTGTTGAACTTGCAAAATATTACGAGCATACAGCCAAAGATATTCAAAAAGCTATCGAATATACGGATAAAGCGTGGGAGATTACATCCCGGAAACGAAACGCAGGTTTTATGAGTTCATATTACGCGGAATCCGAAGCTCTGAAGAAACGCAAAGAAAGGCTCCGGAAAAAACTGGAGAAAAAATCTAAACAACCCTCCTGACCATCCCGCAGCGGTTTCTGCAAAGACGGCAGGCAGCATAAAGATTCCACGACGGATCTTTTCTTTCCATCACAATAACACCGGAAACCGACTTCCGGGGGTGCATCATTCCCGATGAGGTAATCGAAACAGGAAGCTGAACATCGGCAAGATAACCGAAAAGCTCGTCCTGCCCGCTCAGATCCCATCCGCAGTATCCGGGACTGTACCTTGCGGCATAGAATTCTTCACTGCTGAGCTTCTCATCATCTTCTTCTTTTGTATAATTAAGGTATTTCTCCGCAATGTCGGACTGAAGCTTTGCTGCGAGGTTTTCTATGAGTGAAGTGCCGACAGCGTCAAGATAAAGCGCATCTGTAAGCTCGCCCCGCTCGTAAAGCCCGGTAATGGAATCGTCAATATATCTGCCGATGGTAACGACAAATATTTCCCCTCTGCTCCAGCATTCAGCTGCTCTGAAAATTGGAGAATCATAAGTAAGGGAATCTGCAAACACATCCCTGAAATACTGCATTTCAACAGATCTGCTGTAAGCAAAAGGCTCAACAAAACGGGTGTACATCTTAAAAAGCTTTTCGTATCTGCTTACAAAAACATTATCCTCCGCCATTTCCTGAGCGGCAAGAGGCGCTTCCCTGTAGAGTATCTTTGAAACAGACTCGGCAGTAACATTTAGATCATCTAATGTATATTCAAACATAACAGTGGTTTTTAATTCCTCGGAGCAGCCTGAAATGTTGTTGAAAAAACGGAAGGTTTTCCTGTGCGGTTGTCAGGCTGCAGAATCATGAAATCTACCTGAACCAGAGGAGTAAGGGTCGATGTGGGCTGAGTCGTCTTTCCCTGGGTTTCATCCCCTGATAACCCCGAATTGTCAAACACATCAGCAGGGTTGATATAATAGAGTTTTTCCGTAAGCACAGCCCCTTCAAGTTCGTTTCTGACAAACTGTACCCTGAATCCTCCGTAATCCAGAACTTTAGCATTATCCTTCAGATGGTCGATTCCCTTGATAAGAGGCGTACCCGGCGCCATAACCGATGAAATCACGGTTTTCTGAATTCCCTGAAGTGTTGAGGGCAGAATATCCGAAGGTTTCGGATCAATAACAGTGGAAGCGGGAATCTGCTTTTCCCACCGAACCAGCTTTGCGGTTCTTGGGTTGAAATTGTCCGATGAATTATAGGGGTTGGGAATAATTGTGTAAAAAACATACTTCTGCCACTGGGGAACGCCGTATTCGCTAATCTGCATATTTCTTGTCTTTGTGGCCGGATCCCCCGGAGCTATGTATTCCACCGCAGAAATCATAGAAACTCCCGGAGGCTCATTGGGATGGTCTGCATTGGGATAAACAACCACACTGTTCAGGCTCGTCTGCTGAAGGTCCCGCTTGAGCCAGTGTACTCCGGTCTGAACTTCCTGCTGCACTCCGAAAGCTGAAGTGGACCGGGAATACCCCCGGCTTACAAACAGAAATATGGAAAGGATGGTTGCCATAACAACCATCAGAATAAACAGGTATATAATGAGTTCGGTAAGATTGAACCCGTTATACCTTTTTTGCCTGTTTATATGCTTTTTTGAGTTAGGTATCAGCAGGTGCATTTCTTCTTACCTCTGTTTTGACTATAAATTCCTTTTTGGTCCGGGCGCTGCCTATTCCGGTCCCTTCATACCAGGTTATCGTAATTGTAATTGTGTCCGTATTCCCGGAAGAAGCACCGAAAAAACTGCCGTTGGAAGCAGTAACCGTTTTTTCAAACTCTGTTACGGTTGGAGTAGCTGTAGATTCAAGAGCAATTTCCTCAGCAGTAATAACTGTCTCTTTTTTCTCCCAGGTAGCCGGCTTTCCGAAACCGTATTTGTGAATCCTGATTTTTTCCAGAAGATTGTTGGCTATGTTGTAGGCATAGGTTCTGTCCCTGCTTTGCGCCGCAAGACGGAGAGACATTGCCAGAACGGAAATCACAACCAGAAAGCCGGATAGAATAACCATAATAGCTATCAGGGTTTCGATAATGGAAAATCCTTTTATCCCGGTCCCTCCGGGTTTTCTGCATTTTCTGATAAAATCGGTGAATATCTTCATTGTCTGTCCCACCCCTCAGTGAGAATATGCACATACTTTACCCCTATCTCAAGGGGAGTTCTGTTGCTTTTCTGCCCGGTAATAATGTGCATGTCGTTCCAGCAAAGCTCGTCGTTGGTTGAACCTGCAACCTGCGTGGGCAGATAAAGGGATGCTGTTGTAAAATACGGATAATATCTTAATATGGTGTTTGGTGCTGTGATGTTCTTCTCAAGGCTCATCATACAACCGGTAACAACACCGGCAGTGGAATTAATATTCCCTTTTGCGATGAAAAGCCCTGAACACGCTTTTGAGGTCAGGTTTATATCTCCGGCTGCATACACCAGAACACCGGGCATTTCCTTAAAACCGCCGCCGCCTGCGGTCTGATACTGGCTAACTTTGGTTGAAACCGCAGAATATGCAGTTGTAAGACCTGCAGTATATTGAACCCCCAGAGAAATTCCGGCAGAGGGTTCCGATGAAAGCCCTCTTGCACTCAGAACAGACTGAAACGGTGCAAGAGCGCCGTTAGCCTGTGCCAGAACCTGAAAACTCCAGACAAAATAGTTGTAAACTGTTGTGAGAACCGGTGTACAGAAATCCTGACCTATTTTCAGCCGCAATGTTGAGTCGATTGATGAAAACAAATCACTGGCAAGTGAGTTGTTTACTATATTTGTAGCTTTCGCCACCAGATCGTCGGATGTACCGGGGCTTGAAAGACTGCCTATGGATGAAAGTGTTGAAACCGCTTCCACTTTGGGAATAACCGGGAGGCTTCCCTCGTCAAAGGGCCACCAGTCGCAATGGGCAAAGAGATATTCACCGAGATATGCATTCAGCACGATGGCAAACCCCGGGCTTACCCCGTTTCTGAAAATCGTGCGCTGAACATTTTCAGACATTGAAAGATAAGGGGTTATAAGCGGTGTAACCGTAGTGTAGGCAAAAGTGGCGGGATACATTGCAAAATAAGAAAGCCTTCTGTGGAAGGGTCCCCCGGCTTTTGCTATGGAAGGCGCATAATCAGATATTCTCTGAAGCAGATCCTTCTGAGTCGCCATATTGGGATCCGCTGCAATCCAGCTCGCTACCTGAACCAGAGTTGATGCGGGAACCATCCCGTTGTCTATACGGATATTCCCCTTGCAGAGAATGCCCGATGTAATCTGATTTACCTTGTTTGGCGTATCTGTAACATAAACCGAACCGTATGTGGATGTTCCTTCAATTATGAGGTTTCCTGAAACGGTAAGAATCGAACCGTGCCCCATAATAAGCCTTCCTGCAGGGCTTTTAACCGAAGCGGGCGACCCGGTGGGGCTCTTTATGGTCAAATCACCGTCAACAAACAGAAGCGCTCCGTCCTGAAGCCAGAGGTCGCCGACGATTGTAACATTGCATCTTCTGCCTTCTGAAATATTGCCGAGCCTGAGGGTTTTTCCCTTGGGAACCGTCCATGAACATTTCATTTTAAATCCGTTGGGATAACCATCGGCGGTTCCGGATTTGAAGAAATCCGAATCCCAGGTGGATTCAGATGATTTTGAAAAATGAACCACTCTTACATTTGTATAGTTATTCAGTGCATACTGATGGGGAGTCATACCTCCGCCCACTCTCAACCTGAGGAAAAGAAGCGCCAGATCAGAGTATGCGGTGCCGCCAATGCTGCCGTAGCAGAACATCGGAAGTGAACCGTATAGTTCATCCTGTGCACGTGTCTGAGCGGGTGATCCCGCATAGGCATCCGGCGGATAGGGGCAGTGGAGCGAAACAATATATACATAATACAAAGTCCAGTAGGACATTGAAGATACCCAGTATGAATAAGAAGAAAGAACCGGAATTATCGGAAAAGGCACTGCCAGCGCCTGCTTAAGGCTTACCACCTGTTTGGATGTATTGTCGCCGTCCAGAAATGTATTTATGGTGAAAATGTTTTCATTAGTGAGAAAAGCTGACTTTTCAGGGGATTTTACCGAATCTGCCACTGATGAATCACCGGTATAGTATTTTAGAGCGCTGTCGAGCTGTTTCTGAATTTTGCCTGCATAGTCCCATTCTCTCTTGCAGGCTGAAAATGCGATGCAGCCGCTTCCCGGCGAAGCTGTAACCGGTCCGTAGCGTGAGTAAATCCTTCCGTGGGCAAAACTGCCGTTTACCACTACATTTCTGCGTGCGTAAATTTCCACCGGTACGCCGGATAATGTCTGGGTTTTGTCCATTTGAGGATTTGCATATCCCGTAACCTGTCCAAGCTGAATTTTACCCACATCGGAAGCTGGACTTGTTGAAGGACCCGGTGCAAAGGCAGCATAGGGGAAAGCGCTTGAAAACAGGGCAATATAGTTGTTTTCCCCTGAAGTGTTGCCAATATCCATATAATCCTTAGCCGACGATTTCATAACCACAAGGTGGTGCCACGGTGCAACTTTTATGCCCCTGTATCCGTTTTTCAGAGCTGCAGAATAATAATCGCCTTCGGGCACATTATCATAATCCTTACCTGCATTCTGGGGCGGGGGATTATATATCGAATTTCCTGTTGAATATTCGCCTGTAAGGTTGAATTTGAAAGAAGTGTCGCCTCCCACCTCGTCAGGTATATATTCGTATTTAAACTGAGCTGTCGGCGGCGCTGTTTCGTTCTTAAACTGTTCTCCGAGAAGCTGGAGGGCGCGCTGAACAGCCTGATTCTCAATAGCTTCAGTTCTTGTTTTTATAAAGATGCTTCTGGATGTGGTTTCATACATAATAATGGCAACAGCCAGAGTCATCATTACAAAAAGCAGCATGATAGCCAGAATAAGGGCTGAACCTTTGTAGCTTTTCGTTGGTTTCATTTCAATCCCCCGCATTCTTATACCAGCTTTTCAAAATAAAACGCTGCAGATTGTCGTTGCAAACCCCTCAAAAGGGTGAAGCAATCCCGTTATTAACAGCTATTTCGTCAAAATGGTATTAGCCCGTAGTTACCCTTCTGACCTCAGTCATAGTAATATCTCCCTGAGCAGCTTTGATAAGAGCGTCGTAAACAAGATTTTTCATGCCTCTACCCTCGGCAACCTTTCTTATTTCTTCCGCAGTTTTACCCATGGAGATCATTTCGCCTACATCAGGTGTAACGCTGAATATTTCATAAATGCCCATTCTGCCTTTGTAACCGACCGTATGGCATTTCAGACATCCTTTTCCAATGCTTACATTTTTAGGTTCCACCTGATATTCGTCAAACATTGCCTTGTCAGCAGCGGTAAGCTCGTATTTTTCCTTGCACCTGTCGCATATTTTGCGGACGAGGCGCTGGGCGATGCCGCCTACGAGAACGGACCCGATAAGATAGGGAGGCACTCCCATATCCCTGAATCTGGTAACAATTCCCACAGAGTCGTTTGTGTGAATGGTGGAAAGCAGAAGATGGCCCGTAAGTGAAGCCTGAACTGCAATCTGTGCAGTTTCAGGGTCTCTGATTTCTCCTACCAGTATTACATCGGGGTCCTGACGGAGAAATTCCCTGAGAGCTTTGGCAAATGTAACTTTCTTGTCGTCTTCCCTCGGTGCCAGATTTACCTGAACCTGACAGATTCCCGGCATTTCATATTCGATAGGGTCTTCAACAGTCAGAAGTTTTCTGTCGGGCCTTGCTATCTCTTTAAGACTTGCGTAAAGGGTTGTGCTTTTGCCCGAACCGGTGGGACCGCTGGCGAGAATCATTCCGTAGGGCCTGCTGAGCAGAGTTCTGAATGATTCGAGGTGGTCTTCCCGGAACCCGAGATCAGTAAGGGCGTAGTTGAATGCTCCCTTGTTGAGAAGCCTCATAACCACGCATTCACCGTGGGGCACGGGTATGATGCTGACGCGGAGGTCAAACTCCCTGTCGGCTACCTTCACAGAAATTCTGCCGCCCTGGGTTATCTTTTCCTGTGCAATATCCATACTTGCCGTAATTTTGATTCTCTTGACGATAGCCTTTGCTATTTCGGGGGAATAAGTGTTCATAGTGTGCAGAACGCCGTCGATGCGGTATCTTACAAACATTTCCTTCTCAAAAGCTTCGAGATGGATATCGCTTGCGCCGATGGATATTGCTTCCTTTATGATTCTGTTAGCTTCTTCGATTACAGGACCGTCAATTTCGTCTTTTCCGAAAAGACTCATCTGAATGGCATCCTGCTTAACATCGATAGAATCAAACTCGTATTTTTTCTTTTCAAGCCACTCAAACCATGTAACCCCTGATGTGCCTGCAGGAAGTGAATATACATATTCTATGGCAAGTTCAATCATCTGTGGGTCTGCCCTGTACAACAGAGGCTTATACTGGTCTTTGGTGGCAAAAGCTATCTGGTCGTAAATATAAACATTACTCGGATCTTTTACGGCAAGCTTCAGCTCATTGTTTTCTCCCTCGCTGACCACAATACCCACAATCGCTTTGGCTGCCTTTTCCGGGATAATATGTGAAACATCCCTGTCGATCTTGGTTTTGGACAGGTCAATGCTTGGATACTGGGCAAGGAAGCCGCTTCCGGGGGTTGATACATCCGGCGCCACTCTCACCGCCTGCTTGCTGCCGAACCAGAAGGATTGGTGCATCAGGCGCGCCCACTGGAATTTTTTCTTGACTTCCTTTATCTCCTTAGCTTCTTCCTCTGACAAGTCTTCCAGTCCCAGCTCCTCCAGTTCCTCATAGGCTTCCTCCAGCTCCTCAGGGCTTGAATAAGCAGGAGAAACAGGCTGGTATGGAGCTTGATCCACTGCAGTAAGAACAGGTTCCGCCTCAGTTTCCTTTTCCTGAATAACCGTAGGCTGTGCGGGTACATGCATCCGGGGGGTGGTTATGGATGAAGAATCAGGTCCTGTAATGTAAACAGTGTGTTTGGTGGCTCCAAGATCATCCTGCATCTGGGTCATTCTCTCCATCAGGTTTGGCACTGCCACAGTCATCTGAACATTCATCGGAAATTTATCAAGGAGATCCTTTTCCAGCTCGTCAACATTCTGATATCGTTTGGTTTTATCCGGATCCATAGCTTTAAGGATTATTTTTTCCATATCTTTGGAAATTCCGGGGTTCAGCTCGGATATTTTCTTGTCTGCAGCCGGATTTTTCATTCTGTCGGAAGAACTCCTCGGTTTGGTTCCTGTTGCAAGAAAATACATAATTGCGCCCACAGAATAAATATCGTTGACTGGAACCGCCGGTTCTCCCATAAGCTGCTCAAGGGCTGCAAACTGCTTGTCCGCAAGAACTCTGAAATTTGTTCTGCCCGTTGATATGGTCTGTCCGATTCTGGTCATTGCAAATTCCGTAAATACTAATCGGTTGTCAGGTGTGAGAACAATCCCTTCAGGAGAAATTCCGCCCACAATTATGGGAGGCGTCTGCTCGTGCAGATAACGCAGAACATCAATAAACTGAAGGAAAAAGCTCTGAATTACACTCTCAGACTGTATTTCACCCTTCTGCTGCTTCACATACTGATCAAGGGTTCTGCCCTCGATGTTTTCAAACACCAGATAAACTCTTTCCCCTTCTTCTATGGATTCGTTTACCACAGGCAGATGAGGGTTGGACAGAGCCTGCAGGAAATTGCCCTCCATAATAATCTGGGTTCTGCATGCAAGCCTCTGCTGAGGGGTTCTTGCAGGCACTTCTTCGTGAAAAGCCCTTATTAAACAGGGACCTCCCGAGTTTTTATCCAGTGCTTTATATAATATGGAAAACCTGCATATCAGGAATTTCTCTTTGATCTCATAACGATTCTTGATGAGAGATCCGATAAATGCCATTTTAATATCCTCGCTTTACATTCTCATCTTGCTGGTAATACTAAGTACCGGGAGAATAACGCCGATAACGAAAAGTCCTACAATAAGGCCTACAAATACCATCATTGCAGGTTCGATAATCGAAGTGAATGCTGCTACAGCATTATCAAGGTTCTGATCGAAGTAATCTGCGGTTTTATCAAGCATATCCGGCAGCGAGCCTGATTCCTCGCCGATGTTGGTCATATGGATCACTATATCCGGGAAGAGTTTTTCCTCTTTCATAGCTTTCGAAAGGGAACTGCCCTCTCTCACCATTTTCGCCATTCGTTCGATCACCTGGCCTATCACAAGGTTGCCGGAAGCATCCGAAACAAGCTCCATCGCCTTCATCATAGGTACGCCGCTGTTGGTAAGGCTCGCAAAGCCGCGGCAGAAGCGGGAAAAAGCCGCCATTTTAACAAGATTGTTCAAAACAGGCACATTAAGCATCAGTCCGTCAACAAAAAGCCTGAATGCATATAGTTTCCGGATGATCATATAGAAGATAAACAGACCTACAAGAAGCAGCAGAACGGTCCACAGGACTGCCGGTTTGGCAACAATATCACTGAGATTGAGAAGAACATATGTAATGGGAAAATCCTGTTGCAGATTCAGGTTGAATCCGTCAAAAAGAGGTTTGAACAATGGGACAAATTTGACAAGCAGTACATAACACAATAGTGTTGAAAATATCAGAATAAATGTGGGATAAACCATTGCCGACTTGATCTTTTTCTTGATGGAAAGATTCTTTTCTATAATGTCGGCCATTCTGTTGATAGCCTGAGGGAGGGTTCCGCCGGTTTCGCCTACGGATACCATACTGATAAACATTTCATCAAAAACGCCTTTGTGCTTTCTCAGACCTTCTGCAAAACTGGTACCCTTCTGGAGATCGGCGCCCACTTCGTAAATAGCGTTTTTAAGCCTCGGACTTTTTGACTGGTTGTATAGGATGCTGATAATTCTGTCCAGTGATACACCGGCGTTGAGAATTGTAGCAAGCTGTCTTGTGAAAAATGCGAGTTCGTCATCAGGAACGCCGAAATCAATGAGAGGAGCTGATTTTTTTCCTTTTTCCTGTGCGGGTTTGCGTGTTTCTTCGATTTCTCTGATTTCGATGATTGTGTAACCGGACTTCTGCAGCTTCTCCACCAGTTTTTCACGGTCAAGAACTGCCATTTTCCCCTTCTGCAGCTTACCTTCCTTATTTTTTACCTTATACTCGAAGGTCGGCATGGTTGCCCTCCATTTATCTCTGTTATTTCAGGAGCAAAATGCCCTTTTGCACTCTGCTTTTCTGAATGGAAGCATCCGCAGGCAAGGCTGTCAATCATATGTGTTATCAGCCACACCTGAAGCGGCTGGCTAAAAAAGTAACATTCCGGCGGGAGGTTGTTCTGAATTTCTATGGTCAAATCCTGATGATTCAGGCAAAGAAACAGTTGGCGAACAACAGGCAGAAACTTTTCAGTCAGCTCCGGTATTTACCTACCCGTATTTTCTCGCTAAACCAAGTTTCTCCTTTACATTCCGCGCATTTCACTAATCACTGTTTCTATGGGGTAGCCAAGACTTTCTATTGTCTTAACTGCTATGGAATGCGAATCTGTAAAAATAGCTTCGAACAATTCCTGAAGACTTATTGTATTATGTGATGATTCTGCTTTTAATTCTGCATTATTCAGTGCTCTTGTAAGTTCGCCGCTCAAATCTATTGAATCCACAAATCTTCCGAGGAACGGATTCATTTTTTTATACGCATTCTCAACTTCATACAGTTGAATTCCCATACTCTCCATTACGATGTATGCCTTGCTGTCGGCATTGTTAAGAATAGTCAGAAGTAAATGACCCGAATCCACTGCAGTATGGCCGAATCGGGCCGCAAGAGTTTTTGCCGCTTCAATAACCTGCTGTGTCTGCAGGTTTAGTCTGTATTTGGTATCCATCTTCTTCCTTATTAAACAGGATATAAACCATTTATAGTATCATTATTCCCGAAAAACAATGTTTTTACCGGAAAATGACCATGATATTATTTGCCGGGAAACTTTTTTTTCAACCAGTATTTTGGAAAAATTACGCTTACTATAAGAAGAACTGCCACCATAGGCCATCCTGTGAGCATCGAAAATGTCTCCGTATAATGCAAATGAGCGTTTTTCATCCATGCAGTCATAATTGCCGTAATTATGTAGGCAAAACCCCATATAGCAGTTACAATCTTCCATGTCTGCATATAAACAGGAGATTGTCTGATTTTCTCAGGTATGTGTTTGAGTGAGTTTTCATCAATAAAATAGAGTATCATAGGCTTTGCCATAAACAGTGTGATGAGAAAAGGGATTCCTGAAAAAGCATCAGCGAGGAAATTTACCCAGGCTGCCGGCTGAGGAGGCAATTTGAAAAAGGCAACAGCAAAATGTTCAAGAGTGATTAAAAGTGTGAATACCGGAAAGAGAGAGACTTTCTTAAATCGTATGAGATAATAGACAAAGTAAATAATACAGCAGGCGGATAGCAATTCTATCCCTAACAGCGGCTTTCCGTTTTTAAAAGCTATCTGCATAAGGTTCAGTGGTAAAAATAAAGCCCAGAAAAAGTCGGTCCAGGGAAGTTTTGTAATAATCTCGCTTAATAATGATTCTTTTTTTTCCGCCATCGTAATTCTCCGTTTGCTGAATTCCCGTCATCCCGGTTTATCTTGGAATATACCCGTTTTTCGAGCTGTATTGCGGGAAATTCTCCGGGATATTTATCTGGCTATGGTTGCTTTTTCTGCAGTAGAGAGTATATGCCGACCGGTCCTTCGAAATGTCGTAACCGTAGCCGCCTGTATTAATATTGTTGAATACTTCAAATATATTACCTGTCTGAGGTGAAATATTCTCTCTGATGCAATGGGGAAGCCGCCTAATGCCACTGAATTAGTAAAATTTTCTCAAATCCACAGTCCAATGCTCCTGTTTTTCAAGGAGGGAGGTTCGGAGGGCAACCTCGCTTTTTTAAAAAAGCGTGGTTCCCTCTGACGGTCCCCAAATCCACACGGTCCCTGGTCGGTCCCCCAATTCAAAAGTTTTGGGATGGAGGTCCGGAGGAAACTTTTTTCAAAAAGTTTTCTCTGGGAGCTGGGCAAACGGTTATAATCCTCGTGAGCGCCCAGACAAATCCATGCCTTAATTCATGGGCATTGTTCCCAATCCTCCGTCGGTCCAAAAGAGATTGTGTAAAAACCTTTTTCAAAAGGGATTTTTTAGGTTGAAAAATCAAATCTGGTAAAAATCAAAGGTTCAGATTCAGGGAAAAATTTTATACAAGGGAAACCATTTGAAATGGTTTCTCTTGTATATGAATTTCCTTATAAATCAGGAACTATTTTTTTGCCTGATTTGATTACTTAATCTGAAACAAAAACCACAGATGGGTTGAAAATAAGAAAAACATTAATACATCGTTCGCATGCAAATGCAGCCTGAGGGGTAATTAAGAGCAGCAGAACAACAGGAATCAGTTTTCTGCCGTAGGAAAGCAACGCTTATGCTTCCTTGCCGTCAACGATCTTCTTGATGAGTGAAACTGCAAGGCCTCCGAGGACGCCGGCTGTTGTGCCGATGATAACGCCCATGGAAACTCCTCCGAACACTCCGAATCTCTTGCTGTCGATGGTTTCTGTTACATCGTGCATTCTGACGGTTCCATCCTGATTGAACACCGGCACATCTCTGTAAACCTGGGAATCGCCCATCAGTCTGCCGTTGGCATCAAATTTTTCGGAATGGAAATCGAATGTTGACCAGGAGAAATAGTCGCTGGGAATGCCGCCAAGGTTCTTAGACTGCATTACAGGCTCCTGCCAGGTGAGTGTTTCCGATTTCATATTTGCAGCTTCCTTAATTGCCGCATCATAGCCAAGATATGCTCCTGCGGCGCCGCCGACAAGGCCGCCGGCTGTCATTGCCGCTGTGCCGAAATCGCTCGTAACTTTCTTTTTAAAATCCCCTGCTGGTCCGATTATGCAATCTTCTACAAATCCGGTAATACCGTCAACTACTTTTTCAACAAAACCTTTTTCCTGATTCTCCGAAGGTTTGTAGGAATCGGAAGCTGAAGAAGCAGTCTGCTCTGTTGAGACTGTTTCTGCGGGTTTTGCGCTTATGCTTCTCTCAGGTATTGATGAGAAATTATTTATACTGTTAATTGACATTTTTGCCTCCGGATTTATTTAACTTAAAAACTATATCAGGTTCCGTATTTCTTAGCTGTTCTGCACGCCTTCGCCGTTGCTGCCGCCGGTATTTCCTGCGTTGCCGGTATTGCCTGTATTGTTAACTGCCGCCGCAGCCTGTGCGTGGTTGCGGATTGTTTTGTTGATAACTGAAATGGTGAATCCGATAACTCCGCCAAACAGTGCGCCGCCTGCAAGTCCTGCGAGGCCTGCGGTTATATGGGTCCAGCCGTTGGAGTGTTCGTAAGCGGGAGTTGAATAACTGCCTACCGTTGTATATTTTATATCCGGTGAAAATGTGTGCTGATAACCGTCAACAACATATCTTTCGTTGTACTGGGCGTTTCCGTCTTTGTCGGTTCCCACATAATCTCTCTCGGTGTGGCCCACTTCGTGTGACCAGTGGGTGAATCCGACCAGTTTCTGATCCTGCACATCATGAGAATGCCATTTGACTTCTGCTTTGTCATTGGTGATTTCCGAATGGCCTGATGCCAGACCGATAGCAGCGCCGATGGCTCCGCCTGCGGAAGCTCCTGCTGCGGCCATCTGTTTGTGTGCGGGTGAATAATCACTGACAATTCTTGCCACGCTTTTTTTGCCGCCGGGTCCTACATCGTCGCCTGTGATGTTGGCGTTGACCCAGTCTTTAACATCCTGCCAGGCTCCTTTTAAACCGCCTTCGTCTTTTCCCAAATCAACACCGTCGCCTCTCTGGGCGGGTTTTTCCGATGCGGTTGTTCCGCTGAGGGTTTTGGGGGCGGAGCTGTAGTCCGTATATAATCTTACATTTGTTTTATCAATATTCATTCTGGTAACCTCCGGCAGGAGTGAATAGGCATAAAAAGCCTTCGCCAATATATTAACAGAAGCTGTTAATTATTTGAACAGTTTAAAAGTTAAAAAAATGTAAACAATATGACATGGTTTTTTCCTGATGTTAACTTTTTTTACACTGTAAAATATTTTACCACTGTTAAAAAAATTGACAGTAAAAGACTATTAACTGCCACATAGGAAAAAATAATACTTTGGCAAAGACATGTCATTATGTTATCAACCCTCGAAAAAATATTATTTCTCAAACAGATAGAACTCTTCAGGGAGTTTAACGCCAGGGAACTTGGCATCATAGCCCAGAAAGCTGTTGAAAAGAGCTTCTCAAGGGGTGATGTTATATTCCGGCAGGGAGAACAGGGCGATTCCCTTTATCTTGTTGTAGGTGGAAAAGTAAGAGTGGTAAGGGAGGATGGACAGAAGAAGGAAACTCTTGCCATTCTTGAGGAACGCACCTGCTTTGGCGAAATGGCGATTTTAAGTGAAGAAGTCAGATCCGCCACCATAGAAGCCCTTGAAACCCTGACCCTTCTCAAAATAGACAGGGAAGAGTTCCGGCAGCTTATTCTGAAAAAGCCGGAGATGGCTTTCCCGATTTTCAGAATACTCATAGAAAGGCTCCGCAACACCAACAATCTGTATATGAAAGCCCTTGAGGGGAGAAAATAATTATTCAGACTTTTCCAGGAGGAAGCACTATGCCGCTTAAAATTTCTGTTGATGAAAAAATGCCCGGAGTTTTCAGAGTTCAGCTTTCAGGAATTCTTGATACCGGAACATATAAGGAACTTGATGCAAAAATATCGGAACTTGTTTTGAAGAAGCCTGATTCTATAGTCTTTGATATGGCTTCTCTTGAATTTATCAGCAGTATGGGAGTCCGCTCTGTCCAGAAAACCGGAAAAATGCTCAGGGACTTTGACGGAAAAATGCTTATGGTAAATGTGCCTCCCCACATTAAAGAGGTTTTTCATATAATAAAAGCTATGCCTGCTGAGGATATTTTTGAAAATGTTGAAGAAATGGACAGCTATCTGATTCGCAGACAGAAAAAGATTAAAGCTAAGGAAAGTGGTTTTGAAGATTAGCATGGATGGAATAATGAAGGTAAAAATCGGAGTAATGGGCGCAGCATCAGGACCGGCAACACAGAGTGAAGAATTTATTGAAAAAAGCAGGGAAGTTGGCAGACAGATAGCCAAAAGGGGCTGTTTTATGATAAACGGCGCCTGTCCCGGTCTTCCCCATGCCGCTGCGGAAGGTGCAAAAGAGGAGGGCGGTTTTGTTCTCGGAATTTCACCTGCATTCTCAAGGCATGAACATGTTTATGAATACAAATCCCCCGACGAATTTTACGATTTTGTCTTATATACCGGCATGGGCTTTATGGAAAGGGATATTCTGAATATCCGCTCCAGCGACGGAGTGATATTTCTGGGAGGCGGCACAGGCACTCTCAATGAGTTCACCGTTGCCTACGAAGAGGGAAAGCCTCTGGGCGTCCTTCTCGGCTCAGGTGGTATTTCCGATTATCTGAAGGATATAGTCAAATGGTGCGACAGAGATGTCAGGGATAATATGGTTTTTTCTTCAGACCCCATTGAACTTGTGGAAAAACTTTTCTATCTTATACATGAGTATCCCGCGCCTATCCATCAGGACGGTATGGTCAAAGATGTGAAGTTTGGAAAACACAGAGGGTAGAACCAATGCCCATGAATTAAGGCATGAATTTGTCTGAGCGCTCATGAGTATTGGAGCGGTTTGCACAGCTCCCGGAGAAAACTTTTTGAAAAAAGTTTCCTCGCGCCCACCCTGCGGGCAGGCACCCGCCATCCCAAACTTTTAGAATTGGGGACCGACCGGGGGATTTGGACCGACGGGGGGTTAGGACCGACCAGGGGTTAGGACCCTCAGAGGGAACCACGCTTTTTTAGAAAAAGCGAGGTTGCCCTCCGAACCTCCTTCCTTGAAAAACAAGAGTATTGAGCTTGGGGAATCGGAGCAAAGTTTACTAATTCAGTGGTATTGCGCCTGCCCCGGGTCCCATTAATCACCCTGAACCGCCGGCAACCCTAATAACGGTAAACATTCGACAGGGATCGTAGGAGGGGTTTGCAACCCCGACGCGAACCCGCAGGTTCGCCCACAGGCAAACACGCAGCGGTAAACAATCTCATCAGCCGTTTGCCCAGCTCCCGGAGAAAACTTTTTTGGAAAAAGTTTCCTCCGGACCTCCATCCCAAAACTTTAGAATTAGGGACCGACCAGGGACCGTGGGGTTTGAGGACCGGGGGACCCTCAGAGGGAACCACGCTTTTTTAAAAAAGCGAGGTTGCCCTCCGAACCTCCCTCCTTGAAAAACAAGAGTATGAGGTTTGGGATTTGAGTAGGTTTTACTAATTCAGTGCATTGGGTTTAGGACCCTCAGAGGGAACCACGCTTTTTTAAAAAAGCGAGGTTACCCTCCGAACCTCCCTCCTTGAAAAACAAGAGTATTGAGCTTGAGGAATCGGAGCAAAGTTCACTAATTCAGTGGTATTGCGCCTGCCCCGGGTTCCATTAATCACCCTGAACCGCCGGCAACCCTAATAACGGTAAACATTCGACAGGGAGCGTAGGAGGGGTTTGCAACCCCGACGCGAACCCGCAGGTTCGCCCACAGGCAAACACGCAGCGGTAAACAATCTCATCAGCCGTTTACCCAGCTCCCGGAGAAAACTTTTTTGGAAAAAGTTTCCTCCGGACCTCCATCCCAAAACTTTAGAATTGGGGACCGACCAGGGACCGTGGGGTTTGAGGACCGGGGGACCCTCAGAGGGAACCACGCTTTTTTAGAAAAAGCGAGGTTGCCCTCCGAACCTCCCTCCTTGAAAAACAGGAGTATTGAGCTGGGTATTGGAGTAAATTTAACTAATTCATTGGCATTGGGGGTAGAACCCGCCTTATATGGAATTGAATAAGAATGAACGGGAAATTTCCGCATCGTTAAAAAATAATGATTCGGGAGATGCTGCGAATCCCGCAGCCAGCCTGGACAAGAGAACCCCGGAATCTGTTCCGCAAAAGAAGGGATTCTTTGCTTTTATATGCGCATACTGGCATGTGTTTGCGCTTTTTTTGATTATACTTGTTTTTACAGTGAATAACGCCTGGTTCATCCTTAACGACCGTTCTCCCGTTGTGGCGGATATGGCGGAACATCTGCCTTATGCAAGAAATACTTACAGGATTCTTTTTGAACTCCCCGGCGCAAAAAATATTCTTATCTTTAGTAATGCATATGAACCTATTGTTCATTATTCTGCTGCCATTGCTATGAAACTTTTCGGTATAAGCATTCCTGTTGCTCTCTGGAGTCTTTTTCCGTTCTCCATCATAATGATTCTTTCGATTTACGGAACCGGTAAGCACTTCGGAGGTAAAACCGGAGGAATTGCTGCAGCTTTAATCGGCACTGCAAACTGCTATTTTATAGATTATTCGCATCTTTATATGCAGGACATAGCCCATGCGGCCCTTACCTGTCTTGGATTTTATCTTCTGCTGAAAACCGATGGTTTCAGAAAGCCTTTGTTGTCGTGGGGTTTTGGGGTTGTTCTCGGCTTGTCCCTTCTTGCCCGTTTCGGAAGCATTTTTTATCTCATTGCCCCAATTGCAATTATGTTTATCTATGTTTGTTTCAGGAGTATCAGAATACTGGTTCCGGCGCTTCTTGCCGCAGGAGTTGTAGTATATATGGAAAGGCATTTTTTTCTTACAGGCGTGATGCTTGCCAAAACCCATACTGCACCTGAAACTTACATATTTTCGCAGTTTAAGCTTCTGATGATTGTCTGTGTCTGTCTTCTTGCTGCTATTATAGTTTTCACTATATTCAAAAAGCAGATTTTCGGAGAAAAGCAGTCGGATAATGCAGGCAGGTTTATAAATATTCTTGGGAGCACTATGGCAGCCATTGTTGTTTCCCAACCGTGGTATCTTGTTAGCTCCGGCATACTTTTTGTGCGTTTTCTGTGGCATACCGGGGGGCATCCGCTTACAGACATTGATTTTATAAAAATGAATCTTCTTCTGAATTTAAGCACACTTAATAATTTCTTCCCTCTGATATTTGTTCTTGCCTTTATAGGTCTTGTTTTTGCCGTTGTAAAGAGAATAAAGCTTCTTGATATGTTTATGCTGCTTAGTATGGGGATTGTCGGATTTTTACTTTCATCACTGAGTGCTTCGCCATTCAGCAGATATTTTCTGGTTGATGTTATGGTTCTGGCAGTTCTTGGTGGCTACTGGGTTTCATACGCCGGTTATCTCAGGCTTCCCGCCGTTGCCTATATAAGCGCATATTCAGCCCTGATGCTTTTTTATCCCTTCTTTTCCCCTTATGTGCCGGGGTTCTGGGAGGTTTATCAGGTTAAGGAAAACAAGCTCTTCTATTTTGAGCCTGTTTACGCTGCAAATCCAACCCCCGATTCGTATAAGCTTTATGCTTTGTCTGATGATATAAAGGCTGCTCTGGCGAGGGCAGGTGATACAAGCGATTATTATCTTCTGCTTCAGCTTTCCCCCGATTTTGCCCGTCTGGATAAATATCCGGGGAACAATGCAGGAATGATGTCGGAAAGAAGCTTGATGGATCTTTACGGAAGAAATCTGATTCGTGTATTGTGGTTCAGGGGAATGCCTTTTTCCGAAGACGGAATTATGGAGAACCTCAACGCCGGAGATTATCTTAATTCGAGAAGGGATAAGCCTGTGGTGCTTGTGGCAGGGTATGAAAAACCTGAGTTCGCTGATGATCTGGTGAACAGGATTGAATCGGAATATAACAGGAAAGTGGAAAAAATCTCTGCATATTGTGTAATGGATAAAAAGAAAGTGAATGTTTATCTTGTTTATCCAGTTTATCCGGAAGGAATCTCAAGATGAGGAATCTGCTTACTCCTGAACTGCTGAAGTCGCTGAAGGGACATTATCTTTTTTCTGTAATTGACGACCGGCAGACTGCAAACCTCCTTGAATGCTCGGTTCTCAGGGTCGTGCCTGCAGGCAGAATACTCTGGTCCGGGGATGATTCTGATTCCCTTGCGGTGCTATTGAAGGGAACTCTGAAAATAGCTGTAATTGATTCGGGTGGGAATGAATTTGCCATAAAACATATAACTGCAGTGGATTCCCTCGGCGATGCCTCTGTTATGGGAGAACGAGGCGGTTTGTCGGGTGTTTATACTGTTGATGAGTGTACGGTTCTGTTTGTGGAAAAAAATGCGGTCCGTTCTCTGATTCGTTCTGATGCAGCGGCTGCGTGCGCTTTGTGCAGGGAACTTTCACTGAGAATCGGCAGTTTGACAGGGGAGCTGAAAATGCAGGTTTTTTCCTCTGCTGAAACAAGAATTATGCACAGACTGCTGCAACTGATGAAGCCCGGGTGTGAAGAAATAAAAATTACACAAAGTCTTCTTGCGGAACTGGTGGGCATAACCAGGGAAAGACTTACTTTGGCACTTGGAAAGCTGGAAAAAGAGGGGTATATTGTCAGAAAGCGCGGCAAGATTATTCTTAAAAATGCAGAACTAATGAAAAAAGCGGTTGAATCCGCAATATATAACGGGGAGGAATGACAGTGAAAGCGGGAGAGATATACAGCAAACTTAATGATCATTTCAAACTGAAGGGACTGACAAAGGAAGAGCTTCTTCCATTTTATCAGAAACTCAGAGAGTATAATTATGATGAACCCCATATTTTTGAGAAACTCGGAATAACCGATGTTGACGACATAGATTTAAGGTATCTGCCTGCATATCTTGAGTTTAATCTTGGAGCTAACGACCCTCTGGACAGGCTTCTGAAAATTTACCTTTTCGCCCGTCAGGTTGAGGAAAAGGAACTGCTTGAAATACTTGGGGAAGATATAATAAGTGTTCTCCTCAGAAGAGGTCTTCTTGAAAAAACCGATGATAAGGTTAGTTCCCCTGTTGCCCTTTTCCCATGCCTCGGTTACATACTTGCAACGGACCACATGTTTACCCGTTCCTATGTGTCCCGCACCGTTTATCCCCTCGGCGTTGATTCTTACGCTCTCGCCCGTGTTATGATGGACATAGAAGCCGATGAAGCTCTTGATTTGTGCACCGGTTGCGGAGTTCATGCCCTTATTGCTTCAAAAACATCAAAAAAAGTTACCGGAATCGATAAAAACCCCCGTGCGGTTAATTTTGCAAAATTCAATGCTCTCCTTAATCAGGTGGATAACGCCGAATTCCTCCAGGGAGATATGTATGAACCTGTTGCAGGAAGAAAATTCAACTGGATCATCGCCAACCCGCCTTTTGTGCCGTCCCCTGATGAGAAACTCTATTTCAGACATGGTTCCCAGTCCGGAGAAAGGCTCTTCAGCCAGGTTGTCAGCGGACTCGATGAACATCTTGAAAATGGCGGTTATGCGCAGATTGTTCATAGCATGGTGTTTCATAAAAACGAAAAATACGAGGATAAGATCAGGGGCTGGCTCAGCTCCCCATCAATGCAGCTTCTCATATTCGGAACCCGCTTTGGCAGGGTTGAACCTTATATCCTCAATCATGTTACCGTTCCCGCCTATGATCCCGGATATAACGACGAACTTCTGAAATGGGTGAGATCATATAAGGAACAGGAAATAACCAAAATCGGAGATGGCCTGTCGTTTATCAAAAAGACTCCTGAAAGCAAGCCTGTGACCCTGTTTGCAAACATCCGCATGCCCCTTGAAAAATCAGATATAAACCCCGCATCCATTCTGGATCTGATGGAAAAACGGAGCCTGGAGGATTTCAGGGAAAGTCTGAACGATATGATCTTCAGAATCGCCGATCGGGTTGATTTCTTCTGGGATGGAACCCAATCGGACGGCTCAAAGAAATACGGCGTTCTTTTTAATAATTCCTCAGTTCTGATGAATGAAGTTCTGGATATATTTACCATCATCATTCTTGACATAATTACGGCAAACCCCAGAAAGGGAAGCGAAATCAGAACGATTTTCGAAAAAGCTGCGGGACATCATCCGCTGTATAATGATAAACTCTTCACGGATAAGCTTCTTGATCTGATGGTTGACGGAATCATAACAACCGACTGATACCGGTTTCAGGAATTCGGAGGATTAGGGGCATTGCCCGCAGGGTCCGTATTCACTGCAAACTCAAACCTCAAATCCTCCAAAAAGCGCTGTAAACTCCCGCCAACTTTAGGGTGAATGCCACTGAATTAATAAAAATCCACTCAACCTCCCAACTAAATACTCTTGTTTTTCAAGGGAGGAGGTTCGGAGGAGACCTTGTTATTCCAAAAAAGCGTGGTCTTCTCTGACGGTCCCCAATCCCCACGGTCCCCGGTCGGTCCCCCAATTCAGAAGTTTTGGGATGGAGGTCCGGAGGAAACTTTTTTCAAAAAGTTTTCTCTGGGAGCTTGGCAAACGGTTATAATTCTTGTGAGCGTTCAGATAAATCCATGCCTTAATTCATGGTCATTGGTAAAAATAATGTACCCGCCTGTAATCAACTTTCGCTAACCGCCAGTAAACCCAGTAACCACAAGCTCAGGCAAGCGACTGCCGGATCGCAGGCGTCCCCGCCTGTCCCCCGGTCCCCAAACCCACAGCAAACCGCCAGCAAACCCAATAACCACAAGCTCCGGCAAGCGATCGTAGGAGGGGTTTGCAACCCCGACGCGGACCCGCAGGGTCCGCCTTCACAGCAAACCTACTCCACCATAAAACCCCATAAAAACAGTATTCTGCAGGCTATAGGAGCGAGCCTAATACCTCTGATTAAGGTATGGATTCATCTGAACAACCACGAGAATTGTAACCGTTTGCCCGGTTCCCGGAGAAAACTTTTTTGAAAAAAGTTTCCTCCGGACCTCCATCCCAAAACTTTGGGAATGGGGACCGACCGGGAGTTTAGGGACCGACCGTGGGGATTTGGGGACCGTCAGAGGGAACCACGCTTTTTTAAAAAAGCGAGGTTACCCTCCGAACCTCCCTCCTTGAAAAACAAGAGTATTGGGCTTGGGGAATTTGAGTGGATTTTTACTAATTCAGCGGCATTGGGGGCAGGCATTGGCACGTATGGATTCATCTGAACAACCACGAGAATTGTAACCGTTTGCCCGGCTCCCGGAGAAAACTTTTTTGAAAAAAGTTTCCTCCGGACCTCCATCCCAAAACTTTGGGAATGGGGACCGACCAGGAGTTTTGGGACCCGACCGTGGGGATTTGGGGACCCTCAGAGGGAACCACGCTTTTTTAAAAAAGCGAGGTTACCCTCCGAACCTCCCTCCTTGAAAAACAAGAGTATTAGGCTTGGGAATTGGAGTGGATTTTTACTAATTCAGCGGCATTGTGGATAGGCATTGGCACGTATGGATTCATCTGAACAACCACGAGAATTGTAACCGTTCGCCCGGCTGCCGGAGAAAACTTTTTTGAAAAAAGTTTCCTCCGGACCTCCATCCCAAAACTTTGGGAATGGGGGACCGACCGGGGGATTTTGGATACCATGTGGACCGTGGGGATTTGGGAACCGTCAGAGGGAACCACGCTTTTTTAAAAAAGCGAGGTTGCCCTCCGAACCTCCCTCCTTGAAAAACAAGAGTATTAGGCTTGGGGAATTTGAGTGGATTTTTACTAATTCAGCGGCATTGGGGGCAGGCGGGACGCCTGCGATCCGGTAGTGTTGGCGGAGGCTTTCCGTTATCAGGTTTGCTGGCGGTTGGTTGCTTGCGGGATATCGGTGAGTGTATAAAACCCTTCAAGGCATGGAATCATTTCTATGTTATGCAGCGGCTCTGCGGAAAGCTTAAATATCTTTTAATTCATGTCAAATGTTAACAAATTGCTAATCTGGCTGATGTTGATTTAGTGTTTCTATTTTTGTATTCTAAATTCAGGAAGGGATTTTTTCTTTTGAAAGGATGTTATAAAAATGCAGATTGGAAACAGAAATGATATTACTCCCCGGGCGATGGAATTAAAAAACGATGTGCTGAAAATGGCAGCTGAGATAGTTAAACTTGACAACACAGATAAAGTAGACTTGAGTTCAAAAGATGGCGAAGTTGTAATCACCAGAGATGCCATGCTCAAGGCAGGCGCCAAATCGGGCATTATCATTCCTGCGGAATCAAACTACAAACATGAAGTTGTTTCTGCAAATGTAGTATTCGATCCGGCAACAAAAGAAGTAAAAAACGCAAAAATCGACACACTGAAGTATTATGATTCTTCCTACGGAAGAAGTGCGGAAGACGGAATCACATTCGATATGCACGAGACGGATAAAGGCGGTAAGACAAAGCAGGTTTATACTCAGAGTTCCACTGGCGTGTATATTGATGAGGGAAAAAGCCAGACTGCCATATTTGATAAAGAATCAGGAAATGCGGAAAAACTGAAAACATGGAAAGAAGGAAAAGATTTTCTCCTTCAGCTCGGAAGAACCGTAACCAGCGGTGCAGGACTCTTTCTGACCGGTGTTGGAGGTCTTCTTGCCGCAGCACCCGGAATCACCTGGGGGCTTGGAGCTGCATTTTCCACAGTAGCTGGTCCTGTAGGTGCAGCGGCAACATGTCTGGCTCTTGCTTATGCTAAAACCCGTATGAACGACTGATTTATGCGGAAGCTGGCTTTAAAGCTCTTGTGGCGATATATACGGAAGTATATTCGGAAAGCAGGTCATCGGGTTCCTTGTCTTCAAACATTCCTGTCAGGACAAATCCCGCTTTCATCTGGCCTCCGATTTGATCCTCAAGGGTGTGGCTGTATTCGAGGGCAAAAGCTTTTTCACTGAGATTGTTAAGCTCCTCTTCTTTCAGGTGTTGATCACCGTAGAAGGGGAGTTTGTGTTTTACCTGCATAATTCCCTGACGGAGTTCATTTTCGTCGAAAAGATATGTCAGGGGGTTGGTGAAGCCTGAGATGAGAATACCACCGGGTTTGAGAACTCTGAATGCTTCTCTCCAGACCGGATTGACATCGGGAATAAATGAATTTGATACAGGGTGGAATATCAGATCGAAGGTGTTATCCGCAAACACTGATAAATCTGCCATATCTCCTTCTGCATAAGACATACTGAGATTCTCCCTCTCTGCCACCATTCTATCCGCATCAAGCTGGGCAGGGGAGTTGTCAAATACCGTAACATCGGCTCCAAGTGCTGCGAAAACCGGACACTGCTGCCCTCCTCCTGATGCTAATCCCAGAAGCTTAATGCCTTTGAAGGATTCCGGAAACCAGTTTTTGGGAATGGGAATTGTGGGAGTGGCAAATATTGTCCATTCGCCGTTTCCTGCTTTTTCAACTGTTTGTGAATCTACGGGAACCGTCCATATGTAACCTTTTTCCGAAAGTTTGTCCCATACTTTTTTGTTGTGATCTAAAATTTTCAAATCCGTTGCCATAATTTCTCCTGTTTGAGTTATTCACTCCTGATTTTTTTTACATATTCTCCTGTTACAGGACAAGTCCTGTCTTGTTTTGATACGGCGCTGTTTGTTTGTATATTTGGCTTAGATTCAAAAATACGCCGGTTAACTCAGGCTATATGTATTTTTTCTGCAATACGAACTGTCTGTTTATTTGGGGTTTGAGGCATTATGGATAAAGAGATTGCAGATTAGACAGGAATTTTTTGGTGTGTGTCCAAATCCAAGAGACTATTGAGGAAGAATAAGTTCCGAATTCTGCCGCCTGAGATCACAGAGGCATAGCGGCAGCTTATTCCTTGACAATATATCCAATTTAATCTATTATTGCGTAAACTGCAGTCTTAGTCTGAGTCTGCAGAAACAAGGTATGGTATTAACAGGAATTAAACGGAAGCGCAATAATACCATAATTGCTGCCACAGGAGTCGGCGCCGGGATTTGTTTAGCCGTCCCGATGGCATTTAAGGCGTGGAGGTTTTTTATGAACGCATTTTTTGACAAATTCAAGACAAACAAGCCTGCAGCGGAAGCTGAGGGTGAGGGAAAGGTACAGGCTCCCAAAGTCCCCAGTGACTTATGGGTAAAATGCAGCGGCTGTGACACTCCCATATACCGCAAAGTATTCGAAGAGAAACTGAAAGTGTGCGACAAATGCGGTTTTCACCATAAGCTTTCCAGCTACGAGCGTATATCGCTCCTCACAGAACCCGGTTCCTTTGAAGAGCTTTTTACAGAGATATTACCCGCCGATCCACTTAACTTCGGCGAAGAATATATGACCAAACTCGCTGCCGACCAGAAAAAAACAAACCTTAACGATGCAGTACTGACAGGAAAAGCCAAAGTCGGCGAACATAATGTGGCCCTTGGTTTTATGGACTTCTTCTTCAGAGGAGGCTCCATGGGATCAGTGGTGGGAGAGAAAATCACAAGAATTCTTGAATACGGCGCAGACAACAGACTGCCCGTCATTATCGCCACCTGCTCAGGCGGAGCCAGAATGCAGGAGGGAGTATTCTCCCTTATGCAGCTGGTAAAAACCAATGCAGCAATCAACCGCCTCGGCGAGGCAGGGGTTCCCTACATCGTCATTATGACTGATCCTACAACAGCCGGTGTTGCTGCAAGCTTTGCCGCCATTGGCGATGTTATTCTTGCCGAACCCGGAGCTATTATCGGCTTCTCAGGACGCAGAGTTATCGAACAGACTATCCGCCAGAAACTTCCGCCGGATTTCCAGAGCGCGGAGTTCTACCAGAAACACGGCTTCATCGATAAAGTTGTTCATCGCCGCATGATGAAAAAGACTTTAGTCCGCATTCTCAATTTCTTTAACCCGAAAGCAAAGAAAACGGAAGATGTAGTTGCTGAGCCTGAAAAACAGACGGTGGAAGTTTAAGGAGGAAAGACCATGATACTTGATGTGGAAAAACCGTTACTGGAACTTGAAGAAAAAATTCTTGAACTTATTAAGGTTAATGAGTCGGGAAAGATTGACCTTTCTAAGGAAATAAAAGCTCTTGAGAAAAAAGCCCGGGAACTCAAGAAAGATATTTATTCCAACCTTACACCCTGGGACAGAGTCCTTATGGCCCGCCATCCCCAGAGACTGACCACCGGCGACTATCTCGAAGCGGTATTCGACGACTTCTTCGAACTTCACGGTGATCGTTATTATTCTGATGATGCAGCCCTCGTGGGCGGTCTTGCCTCTATAGGCGACCAGACCTTTATGGTTATGGGACATCAGAAGGGTAAGGATACCAAGGAAAATCTGAAGAGAAACTTCGGAATGGTAGCTCCCGACGGTTTCAGAAAAGCTGGAAGGCTTATGAAACTTGCCGAGAAATTCGGTTATCCGGTAGTGACATTTATTGATACCCCCGGAGCATATCCCGGAATCGAAGCTGAGGAAAGAGGCCAGTTTGAGGCTATTTCCAAAAATATCGCCCTTATGGCAGGCCTCGATGTGCCCATCATCACCGTAATCATCGGTGAAGGCGGCAGCGGCGGCGCTCTTGCCATTGCAGCAGGCGACAGAATCCTTATGCTTGAAAACTCAATCTACTCAGTGATTTCACCTGAGGGATGTGCTTCAATCATATGGAGAGATGCCTCCAAAGCTTCCGATGCAGCAAACGCACTGGGACTCACAGGGGAATTCCTTCTGAAGAACGGTCTCATTGATGAGATTATACCCGAACCCCTCGGTGGAGTTCACAAGGATCGGGAAAAGAGCTACTTCGCAGTGAAGGAAGCTATACTCCGGAATCTGGAAATGCTTCAGAAGTTCACCCTTGAAGAACTGAAAAATTACAGATATGATAAATATCGTAAAATGGGATCATTCACCGAAAAATAAAAGTGATGATGAATAGTGTCAGTTTAAAAAAAATATTGCCGCCGGTTTTAAAGTGGTTTGCCGTTTTAGCCGGCGCAATACTGACATTCGTTATAGCATATTATCCTTATTCAGTGCAGATCGGCAATGTTGTTGCCGTGGCACCGCCGGGCCGTTCCTTCCTCGCTTTCTGGATCTGGAGGGAGTGGATCTCCGGTTTTTTTATTGATTCGTATATTCATGCCAAACCATTTAATCTCTACAATCTGATCTATTACGGAATCCTCTCCAACGGCTCACTGCCTATGACCGGCAGTGTGCTGGACATTATGGCTATTTCCTATCCTTTGAGAAAATTGTTTTCCTTTGCATTTCCCCTCTACTGGAATCTGAAGTTTGTTATTATACTTATGATAAACTCCATTGCGGGATATTATGCGTGCCGGAATCTTACAAAGAGGGAAGATGCGGGGATACTCTGCGGTATTTTTATGGCAGTGAATCCATTTCTTGTGATGATGCTGGGAAAAGCCCGTCTGAGAGAGGCGCTGATCGGATTTGTGATTCTGGCGGTCTATTGGCTTTACGAGCTTTCGAAGAAACCTGATCGAAGAAAAGCTTTGTACTTCGGGATATTCTGGGGATTAAGTTCGGTATTTTATTTTTTCTACGGATTTTTTATTCTGTGGATTGCGGTTCTGGTGATTGGCGGAAAGATAATACTGGAACTTATACGCAAAAGAACAGGTGAAATTAAACAATTCTGTCTGAACTTCGGTCTTTCTGTTCTGGCTGTCCTTATAATAAGCGCTCCATGGGCGATTCCATATATTCCGCTGATGGGGAAGTCAAACGGAGAATACAAGGTTGCCGGTGTTGCGTTTTTCAAGGATATTCCCAGTCCACAGCAGGTTTATTCACCTACACAGCAGGCTGACCCTAACCATGGTGATCTCAGTGTAGTCAGGCTTATTATGGCTGAGGAGATGCCTCTGTATTTTTACTTTCCTGTGTTTTTTTCCATTCTTGGTGTGTTTGCATTTCTGAAACCAAGGCCCTTTGTGTTTCTGATGCTATTTGTGTTTCTGCTGTTCAGTATTTTATCTTTTGGCCCATATCTGAAGTTTGTAAACAATCCTGATCTTGAGGGATTTCACAGGGGAGTCGATGGAAAATTTGTTGCGCTGCCATATATCTTTTTTTATAAATATGTTCCTTTTATCTCAAGGCTTCACCACCCCGACAACTATTTATCCTTCGCTTCAGTAGGTTTGATGATGCTTTGCGCTCTGGGAGCCGGCAGGTTGTTCGGTTTTATATCCGGATGGAAGTTTGGAAAATATGTCAATTTTCTGATATTCGCAGCAGTGGCTGTAAGTCTTCTGACCGGTATGAAAGGATATCATCCGAGGGCGAAGTACGATATTTGCAGGATAGAAATTCCTGAAATTTATTTTAAACTTAATACTGAACCCCAGTGCGGGGTTTATGAGCTTCCCATTCCCGGCAGGGAGCCTTCGCTTCAGGGTGCCAACGACAGATATGATTTTTATCAGGCGTTTCATGGGAAGAAAATGATTCTCTCCAGATATGCCAATATGAATATGAATTATTTTAAACCCGGCGGACAGCCCGATTTGTTCGGTGATGAATTCAGGGATCTGGAGAGAGCCGGAAACGGATTTAATGATTATCTTGCTCATATATATGAAGATCGCGAACCTTCGTATTCTGATCAGGATGTGGAAAATGTAAAAAATCTGGGATATAAATATCTTATTCTGCATGAGTGTGAATTTGCACGATACAGAGAGCAGCAGAATCAGAATATGCCGGCAGAGGAAAAAAGTTTTACATACAGGGCGGCAAAAGATCATTTTATGTCGTCTGATAAATTTGAATTGGTTGGCACGGGCAGGGAATACCCGGAGAATTTCATCCCTGTTAACAGGTTTTTGCCTGAGTATGAAGTATCTGTATTCAGGATAAAGTAGAAAAGGAGCGCATGATGGTTTTGGATAATAAACGATGCACTGTACTTGTAGTTGATGATACTCCTGAAAATGTTGATTTGCTTAATGGTATTCTGGAAAAGAATTATAATGTTAAAGTTGCGCTCAATGGGAAGAAAGCACTGAAGATAGCCCAGGCGCAGGAGAAGCCTGATATTATTCTGCTTGACATAATGATGCCGGATATGAACGGATATGAAGTCTGTCAGACCCTCAAGGGAAATCCGGATACGGAAAAGATTCCCATTATCTTTATCACTGCCATGTCGGAAGTGGAAGATGAAGAGAAGGGCCTTGCTATGGGGGCGGTTGACTACATAACCAAACCTGTCAGTCCGCCTATTGTGCTTGCAAGGGTTAAGAATCATCTTGATCTGAAAAAATACCGTGATTCTCTGGAAGATATGGTTCAGGAAAGAACAAAGGAATTGCTGCTTACACAGGAAGTAACTATTGAGAGCCTTGGCACTCTGGCGGAATACAGAGATCCTGAAACCGGAGGCCATATTAAGAGAACTCAGAATTATGTGAGGGTTCTGGCTGAACACCTGAAACATCACCCTAAATTTACCTCATATCTCAATGAGGACACAATAAGCCTGCTTTATAAATCAGCTCCTCTTCACGATGTGGGCAAAGTGGGCGTTCCCGACAAAATCCTGCATAAACCCGGCAAACTGGAGCCTGAAGAGTTTGATGAAATGAAAAAGCACACTATTTACGGGTTTAATGCTATGAAAAGGGCTGAATTGAAGCTTGGTTTCAATTCATTTCTCAGGCTTGCCGGAGAAATAGCCTACACACATCAGGAAAAATGGGACGGCTCAGGTTATCCTCAGGGTCTTGCCGGCGAAGAAATACCCATTTCCGGCAGGCTCATGGCTATCGCAGATGTTTATGACGCTCTTATCAGCAAAAGGGTATATAAGCCTCCATTCAGTCATGAGAAAGCTGTAGCTATAATAAGAGAAGGAAAAGGCAAGCATTTTGATCCTGAAATGGTTGATGTGTTTCTGGAAGTTTCGGAAGAGTTCAGGGAAATCGCCATACATTATGCCGATTATGCCGAGGAGAGAGAGATTCTCTCCCGATGTGATACAATAACTGCTTAGCCGGTTGGAAAGTAAAGTCTTAACTTGAAAAATGATTTGGGCAAACTGATTCTTCGCCTGATATTATCAGTTTTTGTTGCTTTTGTAATTTTTTCCGCAGGAAGTTATCTTGTTGCTGTGCCTGCTTATATTGCAGTTCCCTTTATTGTTTCGTTTCTGATTACTTTTATTATTGGCGACAAAAAAATTGCATCTGCAGCTTCACTGATAATTTCATGTCTGGGATGCCTCATTTTTGCAGCTCCGCCCTTCAGAGTGCCCGGTTTTACACCTGACAGCATTATCAACAACATAGTTTCAGCAAGGCAAGCTTATCTTCTGTCCTATACCCACCCCCTTCTGCTCGGAGTTCTCGGAGGACTACTGGGGTGGGGGATTGCTTCAATCACTGCAGAAAAGAAAAAAGCCCTTTCTGTGATTACATGGATATTCTTTGTTGTTATCTGTATTAATTTTATCTGGGTTTCGCTGGATCTCAATCCTTCGTCCATACAGATGGCGTGGGAAGAGCCGGTTCCGGGGAAGTATAATAACTACAATTCCCTCAATCTCAAGACTTTTTATCTGATGAAACATGGTGCTGATTTTTATTCAGCTTATTCCCTTGCTTTTGCGGAAAAAGCAGATTCACCGGGTATGGGTCCGGGCAATCTATGGAACTGGCGTATGCCCACAGTGTTTTACATCTGGAAGTGGCTTCTCCCGAAAGACGGTTTTTATATATTCTATTTCTATCTGATAATCTGTATTTTAATGCTATGGCTAATGTTCAGCATTGCATCAGTGTATCTTGAACATCCCCTGAATCTGATTGCGCCCCTTCTTGTCTGTCCCCTTTTTGTTTATGGAGCTGCCGGGTTCTGGTACACTTTTTCGGAATACTGGGGTGTATTTTTCCTTTTTGCGGGAATATGGGGGATTTTTAAAAGGAATATACCTGTAACAGCCGCCGGAATCACCCTTGCTCTTGTAACAAGAAGTTTCTTTATTATTCCGTGGGCTGGTTTAATGCTCTTTGTGCTTCTTAAAAAAGACAGGAAACAGATACTTGCATGCCTTTTGCCTTTTGTTGTTTTTGCTGCAGCTTTCCTTGCACACTATTTTAAAGTGATGAGCTTGAGTGGAGCGGAGATTTCCCCTCCCGGCGAATGGATGAGGGGCAATTTCTCACATTTTCTGGCGACTATGGGTTTTGGTTCAGCTCTTGTTTCGCAGCCTGAGATTTCGATTCCTATGATAGTCTGCCTTGCTGCAGTGGTGATAGTGAAAATGAAAAACGACCATAACATAAGGATGCTGGCGGGTGCTGCATTTTTGCCGATGATTCTTTTTATATTTGTTGGTCCCGAAACGGAAAGAGCTTACTGGGGAATAATTTATCTGCCTTTCCTGCTGCTTCTTGCGGGTTTGTGTCCTGTGATTATTCCTGAAGCAAGACGTAAGGAAGCCTGATTATTTGTGGCCGTCTTCAGGGGGAGGAGGAACCGGCGGGGTGCTGCTGCCGCTTCCGTCGATGGAAAACTTCGTATCCTTGCCTTCCAGATTCATTATAACAATATCAACGCGCCTGTTTTTTGCCCTGTTCTGATCTGTGGTGTTGGGAACAAGAGGTCTGAACTCTCCGTATCCTATGATGGAAATTCTTTCAGGGTCAATATTTTCGTTGAGTATGAGAAATTTTCCGACGCTTGTTGCTCTTGCTGCGGAAAGCTCCCAGTTTGATGCATACTGGGTTGAGTGGATGGGAATATTGCAGGTGTTGCCTTCGATTCTGATTGGCTGCTTAGTTGCCCTGAGAGTTGGGGCGATATTATCCAGAACTTTGCGGCATGAATCGGTAACATCGGCTTTTCCAATCTCAAAAGACATCCCGTCGGTCATCAGTCCGATAACAACTCCCCGGTCTTCGACCCTTAGCTGCACATTTTTGCTGAGACCGCCTTTATCGAGATTATATTGAAAATGATTCTTGAGGGCTTCAAGTTCCGCTCTTTTTTTATCCTTCATCGAATCGTCTATAGCTTTAAGAAGGGCGTGGTAGCTTTTTTCCCTGTCGTTTTCGTTAAGCTGCTTGTTATAAAGCTGAGCCGCCATTTCAATCTCTTTATCGGAAGCCCGGGCGGCAGTGGCGGAAAATGATTTTGAAAGTGATCCTGCAAGCTGTCTGAATTTGCCTTCGTTAACTTTGGACATTCCGTACAGTACAATAAACAAAGCAGTAAGCAGCGATATCATGTCGGCATAGGAATATATCCAGTTGCCATGTTGCTTCGATTCGTAAACGGCGTCATCGAGCCGCCTCTGTCGATATCTCCTTTTCATACTTTGCCTTTCCGTCCTTAGTTACCTTTTTGAATTTTTTATCTTTACCGGTCGATAAGGTTTTCTTTTCTTCAGCAGGAGGGAGGAATGCTTTTAGTTTTTCCTCCATGAGCAGAGGGTTGTCGCCTTCGAGTATGGATTGAAGTCCTGTGAGGATCATTTCGTAGAATTTGCTTTTTTCTGCGTTGTTATGTCTGATTTTGACAGACAGAGGCATAAAAACAAGGTTTGACAGTGATATGCCGTAGAGAGTGGTTAAGAATGCCTGGGCAATACCTGCGCCAAGTTTTTCCGGTTCGCTCAGATTTCCAAGGACCATAACCAGACCGCAAACTGTTCCGAGAAGTCCGAATCCGGGGGCGTATGCACCCATTTCAGTGAACAGGTCGGTGGAAACTTTCTCTTCCTGTTTCTTTAGTTGAATTTTCGTTCCGATCACCATAAAAAGTATATCGGAATCGGCTCCGTCAACTATGAGCTGCAGTCCTGACTTTATGAGATCATTCCCCTGGTCCTGAATTCTGTTCTGGAGGAAAATAACGCCGTCTCTTCTTGCAATGGTGGCAAGGTCGGTAAACCTTTTTATGGTGCTTTCCCATTCGATTTTTGGCGGTTTAATACAGTCGATGATGCTTCTGATGGCTCCGATGCCGTGTTTCATAGTAACGCCGGCAAGGGCGGCTCCTGTAGTTCCTCCGAAAACAATAAGAAGAGCGTCTAAGCTCCAGTAACTTGCAAAATTAGCATGTACAAGAGCCAGCGCCAGAATGATGCAGGCTACTGCGAATATAAGACCTATGATAGTCGCTAAGTCCATATATATTTCCCGTTTGTCCGCCTGGATTTTTATTGCCGGGTTCATATCCGGGGTCTCCATGCAACCCCGGATATGAACCAATAATCTTTAATATACTGCGACCGGATACTTATTACCTGCAAATATTGAGATTTTATCAGCCGTTTGTGGATGGATTGAGGATTGCCCGTTTATAACTGAGAATCATCCTGATTACTTCTTCCAGTGTCTGGCTGACTACGAGTTTCCTACCGGAGACCAATGTAATAACAAGGTCCGGCGTCTCTTCCATGTATTCAATCTGGTCGCTGTTGAGAACCACTTCGGTGTTGTTGATCCTTTTGACCTTGATCATTATATTGTCATCTCCTTAGCTAACTATCTTTTAAGATTTGCCATTTCCTGCATAACTTCATCCATAACGCTGATGACTTTGGAGTTAGCCTGGAAAGCTCTCTGGGCGATAATCATTCTTGTGAATTCTGTTGAAAGATCCACATTTGACATTTCAAGAGTTCCGCTGTTCATGGTTCCTCTTGCTCCTGTGCCGGCGGTTCCAATCTGTGGTGCTCCGGAGTTGGCTGTTGCTCTGAGTATGCCGCTGTCTCCTTTTTCAAGACCTTCGGGGTTTACAAAGGATGCCAGTGCAACCTGTCCGATGGTCTGGGTCATACCGTTGCTGTATGAGCCGATGATTTTTCCGGTCTGATCAACGGTGAATGATTCAAGGGATCCTGCCTTAAATCCGTCCTGCCCGCTGGCTATGAGGGAGTATTCGCCTTTGGTGGCTTTCTGGGTTGAAGTTGAGAAGTCGAGAGCTACGGACATATCTTCTGCACCGTCGCCGGGGGAGAATGTCAGTGTCGGGTTGGCTGTTGACTGTGCCGCATCGAAATTGCCCTGATCATCATATACGAGTGAGCCTGTTCCTGCTGCGGTTCCATCAATTGTTGCCGTCCAGTCCCACTGTGATTCCGTGGAGCTGGGTCCTGCCACTTTCTGGTAGGTGATTGACATTGTGTGTGCTCTTCCGAGAGAATCATATACTTCGGATTCAGCAGTGTAAATACCGCCGGTTGCAGGAGGACCTGCGTTGTAAACATCCTGGCTGGCGTCGAGGTTTCCTGAGAAACTGACTTTAGTGGTGGGTTTTGCAATTGAATCGGAACCGATTGGGATTTTCAGATTTGCGGGTTCGCCGGTGCTGTTGACTTCACCGTTTGAGGCTGCCCATCCCTGAACATAGTAGCCGTTTGAAGAAACGAGGTTTCCGTTTACATCGATGGAGAATGAGCCGTTTCTGGTATAAAAACGGTCGTTGCCTGCACCGAGCATAAAGAATCCGTCGCCGGTGATTGCCAAATCCGTGGCTCTTCCTGTTGTTTCAAGGGTTCCCTGTGTATACTGGGTTCCGATGCTGCCGATGGTAGCTCCGAGACCGAGCTGGACGGGGTTTGTTCCGCCAAGGTTGGCGCTGGGCTGTGATGCGCCCTGAAGTGTATGGTAAACCATTTCCTTGAAGCTTATGAAGCTTCTCTTAAATCCGGGTGTTGACATATTGGCGATATTGTTACTGACCACATCCAGTGCTTTCTGGTAATTGGTCAGACCTGATATTGCGTTAAACATTGCTATGCTCATTGGTATTCCTCCTCAGCAATTATGTAAACTTTATAATTATTCGACTTTCTGGATAAGAGCCATATCGTATGATGTGCCGTTTACAACCACAGTGGGTGTTCCGTTGGTCATTTTAATGCCTTCGACTGTTCCTTTGATGGTGCTTCCGCCTGTTGTATTGAGTATGGTAACCTTTTTGCCCATCAGGTTGATGGAGTTCATCATATTCTGGTATGACAGGAGGGAACCGACTTTGTCATCGAGATCTCCCATTTTTTCCACCATCTGGAACTGAGCGAGCTGTGTTACCATTGTCGAGTTGTCCATAGGCTCCAGAGGGTTCTGGTTGGTGATCTGAGAGAGAAGGAGCTTAATGAAGTCGTTGCTGCCTGTGGATGAGGTTGACGAAGTCGTCGAACCCTTGCTTGTGGCTCCCATACCTTTCATCACGGCGTTGGCGCCTGATAATACATTGACATAATTCATTATTATTCACCTTCTTCTGATTAAACGAGCATGTTCAGCTCTCTGGAGTCGGTAACAACGGATGTTGTATTCACTGCAGTTATAACGGAATCGTCAGAACCGGCATTGCTTTGCTGGTGCTTGTAATGCTGTGATGACTGTCCGTCATTGTTTGAGGATTGCTGCCAGCCGCTGCTGACGGAGCTGTTGCCAAGCTGAATTCCGCAATCGGCGAGACTCTTCTGGAGGGAAGTCAATGAGTCGTTGAGGACTCTCGCCGTATCTCCCGAGCAGCGGAAATCTGCGTTGAGTATGCCGTCTTTCATTGAAAGATCTACATTAATCTCACCAAGGTTGGGGGGAGTAATGGTGATTTTCATACTTGACTGGCCCTCAGATTTGTCAGTGTACTGTTCCCTGATCTTTGATACGAGAACTTCACTGAATTTAGTCTGCGGGACTTCGATATTTTCCACCGGGACTGAAATCTGGCCCGTTATCTGGTTTGTGGTCTGCGACAGAAGAGTCTGTGCTCCGCCAAGTGCTTCTTCGCCGGTTTTGGAAAGATTGTCGTATTTGCGGGAAAGATCACGGACGAAGGATTCCATTTCACTGTCGAACGAGACCTTGAATCTGTCCAGATCTGTGAGCATTCCTGTTTTTTCTGCTGCATTTACGATTGCAGATACAGGACCGGATACCAGATTTGCTATTGATGTTGCCGCTGTAGATACCCCCGCCGCTGATGGAATACCTGTTGTTTCCGGGGTTGTTAATTCTGTTTTTATTCCTTTTATATTGAGGCTCTCTGAGAAGAGCTTGCCGCTTTCGAGAAGAGCATTTATTTTATCTGCTGCCGGAGATGATGTGGTGGCTTTGGATGCCATAACCAGGTCTCCGAGCTTGCCTGACTTTACTATGTCGAGGTTTAACACATCTTTGGCATCCAGAGTTTTAGAGGCGTCAGTGTTTGCAGTGGCAGCAACATTCTGAATCTCGGTTGTCTGTGTGGTGTCTTCCTGCTTTGTCTGAACATTGCCAAACATATTCATAACCGGGTCATGATTTGCCGTCCTCTGCCCTTCCTGAAGGTTTGCTGCGTCGTCTGTTTTCTCTGTGCCTTCACCAGGCTTGTTGACAGTAAGGAGTGCTTTTCCTGATAATATCTGACCGGCTGTATTTAATACTTCACCGACTTTGGAAACCACATCACTCTGTTCTTTTGTCAGATTGAGGTCAACTTTGATATTAACTCCGGGCAGTGGAATATTTACCTGAGTTGAAGCATTGTTCAGTGCAGACTCTGTCTCTGCATCTTTGTTGCTTTTCTCTGTCTCCGGTTTTTTTGATTCGTGTTTTGAGCCGACCTTATCCGATTCAGTGGGTTTTTCCTTTTCCACCGGTTGATCACTGGAATTTTCACTGACTTTTTCTTCGTTTTCCCGGGGCTTTTCGTTCTTTTTCTCAACACTCTTCTTTACATCTGAGAATGACACATCAGATTTATCAGATTTATCTGAAGTTACCCGGGTGCTCCTTTTGGGAGGGGCCGGTGCTATTTTATCAATTATCAGGTTAACGACGTCTGTCATATGATCACCTCCACATACACAATCGGCACAAGGAGTTCAAAGTTTTAAGGGGCTAAGGGCTGCAAGGGACTGCGCAAATCCGCCCGAAAAATTTTTTTTATATTGGTACCACTGGAATATTCCAATATTTCATGTATTTTTATTTTAAAAAATGTTTTTTTGTGCCGATTAATGTAGTGAGAATATGGCTGAAACCAAAAAAATAAATCAGTCTTGCGCTAAATGGTCCCCCAAAAATAAAAAAAGGAAAATAGAAAAATGAGCTTTTTTATGCAGAGCGACTTTGATCGCTGGAAAAGGGAGATTAACGAAGCTGGGAGTAAAGCACAGTCACTGGCGGGATCTACAGAGGGAGAATTCTTAAAGGCAGGTTCTGATCTCCAGGACTTTTATTCCCGATCGGATGATATTTCATCCAGTTCCAACACCGCAGCTGCGCTGACTTCCGGAGATGAAATCCAGTCGATTATCAGCGGGCTTCAGACTACCCTTGATACCATGACCAGTTTTATGTCGGAACTTGAGGTTGAATCAGGCAATTCAGGAGAAAGCCTCAGAGGCTATATTAAGCTTCTGGGCAATATTCTGGTACTGATGGGCAATTTCCGGAAAACAGTCAATATTCTTGAAATAATAGGAATTTCAACGAGAATTGAAAGTTCATATCTTGGTCAGGACGATGCCGGTTTCAAGAGTCTTGCCGCTGACATTAAAAAACTTGCCAGAGTTGTGGATTCAAAATCGGAAAATATTATCGAAGAATCCGAAGGACTCATCATGCAGGTAAAGGGCACTCTTTCGAGACTTATCGAACTGCAGATTAAGCAGAAGGATCAGTCGCAGATTATTATCAACAATGCCCGAAACAGCCTTGCTGCTCTGGAGAGACTCCACGAGTCGTCCTCAGAAACGGCAAAGATTCTTTCGGAAAAGTCGGGTCAGGTTTCCGAATCCATCGGAGAAGTTGTGGTATCCCTCCAGCTTCACGATATTGTGCGCCAGCAGATGGAGCATGTGAAGGAAGCTCTGGATGTTATCACCGACAAACTTGCCGATGAACCGGTGATAGATGAGGAAGACGAAGACGAAGATGAACTGCCCGAATCCGTGAAGGAAATAATCAGCTTTATGGCTGATATCGGCGAACTTCAGCAGGCACAGCTCAGAAATTCAAGAAACGAATTTAACTCAGCAGTTCAGAATATTATCAAACATCTCAGACAGGTTGCATCCAATGTTGCGGGGATGTCGGCTGAAGCCACAAAAATGGCAGGTACTGCCAACAGAGCCGGCTCATCCTTCCTTAATGATATTGAAGATTATGTTTCTTCCATCATAGATCTTCTCAAGGAAAATGCAAGACTGGATCACGAATTATCGGACGCAATGCTGCGCGTTGCGGATAAAGTGGGAGAACTATCGGGTTTTGTGGGAGATATCGATCAGATAAACTCGGAAATTGAGCTTATTGCACTCAATGCAAGAGTAAGGGCGGCGCATACAGGATCAAAAGGAGCACCACTTGGCGTTCTTTCGGAAGGACTTCAGAAGTTGTCTATAGAATCACATACGAGGACGGGACTGATCTCTGATATACTGCAGAATGTGGTGGGTATTGCCAGGCAGCTTTGCGACAGAATCAACGAATCTGTCGTGGAGAAGGATGAGAGAACAAACCAACTGGTTTTAGGTCTTGGTGAACTTTTGGGTCCCCTTCGCGAAATAAATGAAAAGATCTTTGCCATTTTAAACAAACTCGATGAAGAGGGCCGCGCTCTTGCAACAGACATAGAACGAACCGTTTCCGGTATTACTGTGGACAAAATCGTTACTGACCAGGTTGATGAAATTATTGAAAAGATTAATCTGGTTATTAAAGAAGCCAGAGGCATCGTTCCGGAATCGGCCGTCAGAAAAGCTGTCAATCTTCAAATCCTGTCTGAAAAATATACCATGGGTAAAGAAAGGGATATCCATAACTCACTTCTGGCTCCCTCTCCTTATTCGACACCCGGTGAGGAAGATTTGTACGGTTCAGGGTATGAAGATGAGATAGGAGATAACATAGAGCTCTTTTAACCGAAGGGAGAATTATAATGATTACTTTCAATAAGGAAAAGTCCGGGAATAGTGGTGTACTGATTCTCGGAGGTGAATTTACTATTGAAAGGGCTAATGAATTGAAAACCGCCCTTATCAGGCATCTGGATTCAGTCGAATGTCTGCGAATCAATCTCAAAAATGTTAACGAAATCGATCTTTCCTGTCTGCAGCTTCTCTGTTCCGCTCACCTTACCGCTCTTGGACTTGGTAAGGAAGTTGTCATTACAGGAGCTGATAACGAAGTTTTTGACAAAGCCTGGCATGATGCCGGATTTCATGGGTTCTGCTGCGGATTGATGGATGAAAAGGCAACTTGTTTCTGGCAAGGAGGAGAGAATTAATGTCCAAAACTATAATGACTGTAGACGATTCAAGCAGCATCAGACAAATGGTCAGTTTTACCCTCAAAAAGGAAGGGTACGAAGTGATTCAGGCTGTTGACGGCAATGATGCGCTTGAAAAATTAAAGACAGCCCAGGTAAACATGGTTATTACCGACCTTAATATGCCAAATCTTGATGGAATAAGCCTCATTAAAAAAGTCAGGGCGATTCCTTCTTATAAATTTATTCCGATTATCATGCTTACAACTGAATCTCAGGATTCGAAAAAAAGCGAAGGGAAAGCAGCCGGAGCAACAGGCTGGATTGTGAAACCCTTTAAACCGGAACAGCTGGTAACTGTGGTAAAAAAAGTTATGAAATAATATGCGGCAGAAGGGAGAAATGCTATGTCAACACCTGATGATATGCACAAACAAGCTTTCCGGGAAGAAGCGAGCGAACTTTTGTCGGAACTTGAAAATTCGTTGCTTGAACTCGAGGAAAACCCTGAAAATGAAGACCTGATAGGCCGTGTGTTCAGGGCTATGCACACTATCAAAGGCTCCGGAGCTATGTTTGGGTTTGATGAAATTTCACACTTTACACATAATGTGGAAACGGTTTTTGATCTGGTAAGAAGCGGTGAAATACCGGTAACAAAGGATTTAATTGATCTTACTCTCAAAGCAAGAGATCAGATCACCACCATGATGGAAGCGGAAATGGGTGGAGACCCCCCCGACAGGGAACTTGGCGAAAAGATTATCGCAGGTTTTGTTGCCCTTATTCCTTCCAATGAAAGCAAAGCACAGTCAGGGCCTGCAGAGAAAAAACCTGAACCTGAAAAACTTGAACCCCGTACATACAGAGTGAGGTTTGTTCCTAACAGGGATATATTCAAATCCGGAACCAACCCTGTCTATCTCCTTGATGAACTTAAAGAACTCGGCGATTGTAAAGTACTTGCGTCGCTCAAAGATATACCCGTGCTTTCCCAGTTTGATCCGGAAGCCTGTTATACCGGATGGGATGTTATTATTACAACTGACAAAGATATTAATGATATTAAGGATGTTTTCATTTTTGTCGAGGATTCTTGCGAAGTATCCGTTAAAGTTATTGATGACCCTGTATTAATGGAATCTCCTTCAAAGTATAAGAAAATCGGTGAAATTCTCGTCGAAAGAGGGGATATTAAGCCTGAAACCCTTCAGACGGTTCTGGAAGAGCAGAAACCTATCGGTGAAATGCTGGTGTCCAAAGGACTGGTTACAAAAGACCGTGTGGAATCAGCCCTTGAAGAACAGAAAACCGTTAAGGAAATCCGTTCGAAAAGGCAGACTGATGACTCCGCATCCACTGTCAGAGTGCCTGCGGAAAGACTGGATAAGCTTGTTAACCTTGTAGGCGAGCTTGTAATCGTTCAGGCAAGACTTTCCCAGACTTCATCCGTTAAAAACGAACCTATTCTTTCTTCCATTGCCGAGGAAATTGAGCATCTGACAAGGGAACTGCAGGACAGCACTCTCAGCATCCGTATGCTTCCCATCGGCAGCACATTCAGCAGGTTTAAGAGACTCGTCAGGGATCTGTCGGCAGAACTTGGCAAAGACATCGAAATGACCACTGACGGAGCCGACACCGAGCTGGATAAAACCGTTATCGACAAACTCAATGATCCGATGGTCCACCTTATCAGAAACAGCATAGATCATGGTATTGAACCTCCTGATGTGAGAAAAGCAGTTGGAAAGCCTGATAAGGGAACTGTCCACCTGTCCGCAGCCCATTCCGGCGCTAATGTTCTTATCACTATCAAAGACGATGGAGCCGGACTCAATCCCAGATCTATCAAACTTAAAGCCATTGAGAGAGGCTTGATTTCACCGGATGCGGATTTGCCGGAAAAAGAACTCTTCGGCCTGATTTTCCAGGCAGGTTTCTCCACCGCCGAAAAGGTTACATCAGTCTCAGGCAGAGGCGTTGGAATGGATGTTGTCCGTAAGTGTATCGATTCACTTCAGGGATCGATTGACATCAATTCCAAAGAGGGAGAGGGAACCATCATTACTCTCAAATTACCCCTTACCCTTGCTATTATCGAAGGACTGCTTGTTAATATCGGTGATGAAAGTTATGTTCTGCCTCTTTCTGCTGTTGAAGAATGTGTCGAACTTTCCAAAAAAGAAGTTGATGCAGCTCACGGACGTCATATTATCAACATCAGGGGAGAAATTGTACCTTACATCAGATTAAGAGACCTTTTCAGAATCAAAGGTGAAAGAAAAGCTCTTGAACAGATTGTTATTGCAAGAATTAATGGAGAAAGGATCGGTTTTGTCGTAGATTCGGTTATCGGACAGCACCAGACAGTTATCAAAAATCTCGGAGTTGTTTACCGCAAGGCAAAAGGACTCTCAGGGGCAACTATTCTCGGAGACGGTTCGGTGGCGCTTATCCTTGACATTCAGCAGATTGTTGATATGGCAAGGGATAAGGAGGTTACAACTGTAGCTTAAAAAATAAATAAATTGAATATTGAAGAGGGTTTGGCATAAACGAAGTCCCTAATACAGACATAAAAAAGCAGTGACTCCTGCACGCTTCCGGCGATATGCAATAATTGGAGGATAACGTATGATAAGGCTCAGGGACATTAAGATTAAACCCAAGTTGATAGGTCTTTTTCTTCTGGTGGGTCTGCTGCCCCTGATAATAGTAGGTTTGAGATCCGCTCAGCTGGCTAAGGAATCGCTGATGCAAAAAGCTTTTGACCAGCTTGAAACGGTTAGGACAATCAAGGACAACCAGATTGAAAAGTATTTCAGGGAGAGAGAAGGAGATATGGGAGTCCTCTCAGAGACTGTCAAGACAATGGGTGGATACCGGACAGTCAGTAGCTTCGGGAAAAGTCAGTATTCTTTTTTTGACAGGTTTAAGGAATTATACGGATATTATGATGTTTTCCTGATTTCGCCGGATGGTTATGTGTTTTATTCTGCTTGTAAGGAACCTGATTATCAGACCAACATGGTCAATGGTAAATATGCTTCCTCCAATCTTGGAAAGCTTGTAAGGCAGGTTCTTGAAAACAAGAAAGCAGGAATAGCCGACTACGAACCTTACGCTCCCTCGAAAGGCGAGCCTGCATCTTTTGCGGCAGCTCCGGTTATGAAGGATGGCAAAGTTGATATGATAGTAGCCGTCCAGATGCCGCTGAGTGCTGTGGATACAATTATGCAGGAGAGAACGGGAATGGGAAAAACCGGTGAAACATACCTTGTGGGTTTTGACAAGCGTATGCGTTCCGATTCATTTCTGGATCCCCAGAATCGTACAGTATCAGCATCCTTTGCGGGAAGTGTTGAAAAGAACGGTGTTGATACAGTAGCTTCCAATGACATTATCGCCGGAAAAAGCGGTAAGAAAATTATTAAGGATTATAATAACAACTGGGTTTTATCTGCTTATGCCCCTCTGGATATTGACGGTATCAAATGGGGTGTAATAGCTGAAATTGATAAGGCGGAAGTTGAACAGCCTATAAACAGTCTGGTTGCTTCAATCGGACTGATAGGCGGGATTGTTGCTTTATTCATCGGTATTTGCGCTTTTCTTATTGCCAGAGGGTTGTCCGATCCTCTCGTTCAGGGAGTTGGTTTTGCCCAGAAAGTTGCTGACGGAGATCTGACTGCAACTCTGGATGTTCAGCAGAAGGATGAAACCGGTGTTCTGGCTGAAGCATTAAAGCGGATGGTGGGCAACATAGCCGGTGTGGTTGCTGATGTGAAGGCAGCAGCGGATAATGTTGCATCCGGAAGCCAGCAGCTTAGCGCTACCGCAGAAAGTGTTTCGCAAGGGGCGACGGAACAGGCTGCATCTGCAGAAGAGGCATCTTCCTCTATGGAAGAGATGGCTTCAAATATCAGGCAGAATGCGGAAAATTCACTGCAGACCGAGAAAATTGCATCTTCAGCTGCTATGAATGCCGGTGAAGGTGGTAAAGCAGTGTCGGAAACTGTAAATGCAATGAAACAGATTGCCGAGAAGATTGGTATTATTGAGGACATTGCAAGGCAGACGAATATGCTAGCCCTCAATGCAGCAATCGAAGCGGCAAGAGCCGGTGAGCATGGAAAAGGATTTGCAGTGGTGGCGTCTGAAGTCCGTAAACTGGCTGAACGCAGTCAGTCGTCTGCTGCAGAAATCGGACAGTTATCGCTGGACAGTGTGAGAGTGGCTGAAACAGCAGGCGAACTGCTTAAAAAGATGGTGCCTGATATTCAGAAGACATCCGAGCTTGTTCAGGAAATCAGCGTGGCAAGCAATGAGCAGAATACCGGTGCAACTCAGATTAACAAAGCCCTTCAGCAGCTCGATCAGGTTATTCAGCAGAATGCAGGAGCTTCGGAAGAAATGGCTGCAACCTCAGAGGAACTTTCCTCTCAGGCTTCCCATCTGCAGACAGTGATTTCGTTCTTCAGGCTTGATTTAAAGGGACATGTCAAAACAAAGAAAAGTTTTGGCCGGACCGGAAGTGAAAATGTTCAAAAAAATCCTGAAAAAGCCGTAATAAGTAGTGGAAGGAAAAGATTCCAGCCTTCTGCCAAAAGGTCAACCGGCGTAAATATAGCTTTACTTGATGAAGAGCTTGAGCAACAACAGGATGATGAATTTGCAAAATTCTGATTTATAGACTTCTCTTCCTGCGGAGTACCGGTAAATACTCCGCAGGATGATTCAGGAAAGGAGATAACAAAATGGCAGCGACAACATCGGAAACCAGGCAATATCTTACCTTTACTCTGGGTGAAGAGCTGTTTGCCGTGGAAATTACAAAGGTAAGGGAAGTTCTGGATTATACAAAAATAACTAAAGTGCCACAAACGCCGGAATTTATGCTTGGAGTGATCAACCTCAGAGGTAACGTGGTTCCCGTGGTTGACATGAGGCTTAAATTCGGACTTTCCCAGAATGACCGTACTGTAAACACATGTATTGTTATTATGGAAATCTCAATGGAGAATGAGATGACTGTTCTCGGCGCTCTTGTAGATGCAGTACAGGAAGTGTTTGAACTCGAATCAGGTCAGATTGAACCACCGCCGAAGATTGGAACCTGGCTTAAAACCGAATTTATGCTTGGTATGGGTAAGAGAGATGATCAGTTTATCATAATTCTCGATATTGATAAGGTATTCTCTTATACCGAACTGGCAGCTATCGCCGCAATAGGCAGCTAATCAAGGAGGCGAGAGGTTTTGCCGCATCAAAAAGTCTCAAAGGATACAGTAGGAGCAATGTCATCAGCAATTCCACAAAAATTATTCCAGAAATTCAGCCAGTTCATCTATGATGAACTTGGCATTAAGCTTAATGATTCCAAACGAACCATGCTTGAAGCCCGGCTTCAGAAGAGGCTGAGGGTTTTAGGCTTAAGTTCGTTTGAGGAATATTATACCTATGTTTTCTCCCCTGAGGGCATGAGAGAAGAGCTTGCCCATATGATCGATGTGGTTACCACAAACAAAACCGACTTCTTCAGGGAGCCGGCTCACTTTGATTATATGATGGACAATGCTCTTCCCGCTCTTGTTGATGGGCAGCCTTACGGGAGGAAAAAAGTCAGGGTATGGAGTGCAGGGTGTTCAACCGGGGAAGAGCCATATACACTATCAATGGTTTTAAGTGAATTTGGGGAAACCTGTCCTGGCTTTGAATTTTCTATTCTTGCTACGGATATTTCCACAAGAGCGCTTCAGTCAGCGGTTCGGGCGGTGTATGATGAGCAGAAAGTCCAGCCTGTCCCCCTTGCTTTGAAAAAGAAGTATCTTCTCAGGCACAGGGACAAGCATAAAAGCATAGTAAAGATAATACCAGAATTAAGAAACACGATAACCTTCAGAAGAATGAATTTCATGGACAACAGCTATGATATAGATGAACCCATGCATATTATCTTCTGCAGAAATGTAATAATCTATTTTGACAGACCTACTCAGGAAAGACTGCTCAACCGGCTCGTTTCAAACCTTGTAAGGGGAGGATACCTTTTCATGGGGCACTCGGAAACCCTCAACGGTATGAGTGTGCCGGTTAACCAGGTTTATCCGACAATTTACAGGAAACCCTGATGAACATTTATGCTGCAAATCTCCCTGTTGTTCACCTGAAACCAGGTGAACTTGTCATAACCAAAAAACCCACTCTTGCTGTTACAGTTTTAGGGTCGTGTGTTTCAGCCATCATGTATTGTGCAAGGGTTCAGATTGGTGCTATGTGTCACGGAGTTCTGCCGGAGGACAACGGCAGAAGCCCTGAAGACGAGTATTTCAGGTATGTGGATAATTCCCTGCATTATATGATTGAGGCGCTGACCAAAATGGGTATATCAATTACTGAAATTGATGTCAAACTTTTTGGCGGAGCAAACAGACTGCTACCTGATTCTGACAGGGTTCAGGCTATCAATGTCGGCAGGAGGAATGCTGAAATTGCCCTTGATATTGTCAGGAACAGAGGAATGAACCTCAGTGCCTACGATTTGGGGGGTAATCAGGGCAGAAAAGTTATTTTTTATACACATACCGGCAAGGTGCTTATGAAAAAAATTAATTGAGGCAGGTCTATGAGCAAAAAGATTAAAGTTTTGATTGTTGATGATTCTGCAGTTGTTCGCAAAACACTGGAGGAGATACTGCTTTCAGACCCGGATATCGAAGTAATAGGTACAGCATCAGACCCATATATCGCAGTAAAAAAAATAGCAGATGAAGTTCCGGATGTAATCACTCTGGATGTCGAAATGCCGAAAATGGACGGCATTACATTTCTGAAGAAAATTATGACACAGCATCCCATTCCTGTGGTAATGTGCTCAAGCCTTACTGAAAAGGGAGCGGAAACCACATTCAGAGCACTTGAATACGGTGCTGTTGAGATTATCCAGAAGCCTAAACTGGGAGTTAAACAGTTTATTGAAGAGTCAAAGATTAGAATTTGTGACGCTGTAAAGTCAGCAGCCCATGCCCGGGTGAAAAAATCCACAGCGCCTATGACTGTGGCGCCGAAGCTTTCTGCAGATGTAATGATTGCCAAACCTCAGGGAAAGGCAATGATTCAGACCACAGAAAAGGTAGTGATGGTTGGAGCTTCAACAGGCGGTACGGAAGCCCTCAGGGTATTTCTCGAAGCGCTGCCCCTTGACAGTCCCGGAATGGTTATTGTACAGCACATGCCTGAGCATTTTACGGCAGCTTTTGCCAAGAGGCTTGACGGTTTGTGCAGAGTTACCGTTAAAGAAGCGGAAGACGGCGATACGGTGATCAGGGGCAGGGTTCTGATTGCACCCGGCAACAAACATACCCTTCTCAAACGAAGCGGAGCCAGATATTTTGTTGAAGTCAAAGATGGTCCCCTTGTTAGCAGGCACAGACCTTCCGTAGATGTGCTTTTCCGCTCTGCAGCCAGATATGCAGGCAAGAATGTTGTGGGCGTTATTATGACGGGTATGGGAGATGACGGAGCTAAGGGAATGGCTGAAATGAAGGAAGCTGGAGCCATCAATATTGCTCAGGATGAAGACACCTGCGTAGTTTTCGGAATGCCCAACGAAGCTATTAAAAAAGGCGGCGTGGACCATGTTCTGCCCCTTGAAAGAATTGCCCACGAAGTTATCAGACTCTGTTCATAAAAAGAGTCTTGTTTTACTCACTTTAATCATACCTGTTGCGCTGTAAAGCCAATAGAACCAGTTTTTCAGACACGATGCTCTTCTGGCAGGGGTTTCACCTGTCAGATTTGTGTTGTACCCGATAATCCGGGCAACTTCCGTAAATGTAAGGGTTTTCTTCTCATACAGATTGGAAAGGATCTCCTTGATTATCGGCAGATCCATCATTTGTCTGCATAAAAGCTGGTTTCTCTTTTCTATGGGAAGGGTTGTGAATTTTCTGCCTGTGGGGGTAAGGGTGTATATATTGCCCTCATCAAGTTTTACAAGTTTCAGAGCCTCTGCAGCTTCTCTGTAATAGCTGCTCTGTCTTTGGGCAAATCCGAAATAGCCGGCTATGTCTGCGGATTTATTAAGTCCTTCCGCCACTCTGAAGGGAAGCTCGATGATTTTGTTCATATCGTTTGCCTGAGGTATTATCCAGTTGTGTTTAGGCTGAGTTGCTGCAGGTACATCTTTGAGCATATTTCCCAGATTTTCCCCTGTTGAAGCGTTGCTGCCTGTTATTCTGTATGCTGCTGATTTTACGGGGATGAGGGATGAATATTCTCTTTCGTCATCAAAACGGTATTCGTGAAATTCATAGGATGATTCATCCGGGTCAAAAAACATAAAAATAGTTCGGATTTTCTTGTCCGGAACCGCTGTTTTCCAGAATCTGCAGGGATAATAGAGCTGCCTTATGTTAAAGGAAAGGGGTCTGCCCACTTTTGCTTCGATAATCAGGATTTCTTTTTCCGATTCGTATCCGGCGTCTATTTCCACCTGAACCGATTCCACAGGAGGCAGTGAAATTCCGTATGCCTTCATCTCAAACCTTGGGCTTCTTTTCCTTCCCCTTATGGTTGGGTATAGCCTTGCTGTGCCTGAAAAGTGTGTGATCAGTCCGGAGTTGAATGCATAATCGATATACTGCATCTCGCTGTTTCCCACATCGAGGGATTTCAGATCAAATGGCAGGCAGCTTTCGTAAATTTCAATTTCTCCCCTGATTTTTTCGATATTGTGATAACCATCTCCGGTGATCACTGCATATTGTCCGTTGGTTACGGGCAGAAGAAATCTGTTGTTTTTACGGAAAACCGGAGGCAGGTTTTCTCTGGAGTCAAACTTTGCCATAAGTCTGGGTTCCAGTCCTGTCTCTTTTTTTATCTGATCAGCAGAGATAAAGCATATTGGATCGGATTGACTGACAAATTTATCAAAGAGCTTTTCCCAGGGGGCGTCTAACTTGTTTTCCCTGCGGGCCGGTGTCCGGTCTTTTTTTTTACCTGTTGATTTTACCGGCTTTTCTGGTATGGAATCGGAAATGTTCTCTGCTTTCTGAATTTTTTCAGGGTTTGAGGATTTGAGCCCTTTGGTCTGTTTTCTCTTTCCGGTTTTTTCCGGGAGTCCGGAATTTAATACCAGTAGTTCGGTTATGGGTTTTCTTTTTTCCGGATCACTGTTGATGAATCTGCTTGCCATCACTTCCACAATTCTGAAATCCGAATAAATTTCCCTGATCAGGGGGGTGTTTGAGTTGGAAAGCATAAGGAAACAGCCTTTGCGGTCCAGCTCCCTGAATAATCCGGCTAAATCCCTCTGATCCTTTTCACTGAAAGAAAGCTCCGTATAACCTGTAAAATTGGCGGTTGGGCTGAGGGGGTGGTAGGGAGGGTCGAAATATACAAAATCCCCTGATTCGGCATAATTTATCACCTCTCTGAAATCTCTTACCACAAGCTGAGCGTGTCTGAGGGCTTCTGAAGCTGCCTTAATATTTTCAGGGTCGTAAATACCGGGATTTTTATAATTGCCCATAGGCACATTGAATCCGCCTTTTGAGTTGAGGCGGTAAAGCCCGTTGTAGCAGGTTTTGTTGAGGTAAATTGTGCGTGCTGCGCCTTCAGGTGCTGAAAGGGCGGAAAAATCAAGGCTTCTGACAGAGTAATAATAATCTTTCCCTTTTTCCATGTGGTGGTGTTTGTGTTCATCAAGGAGGCTAATCAGCTGCCCGGGGTTATCCCGGACCTGTGTGTAGAGGTTTATCAGTTCCTTATTGTAATCTGAAAGAACCGCATCGTTGGGTTTTAACGCAAAAAAAACCGCTCCCCCACCGAGGAATGGCTCAAAATATCTGCCGGAAATTTCCGGGAAATATGGTTTATATTGAGATATAAGCTGGCTTTTTCCACCTGCCCATTTGATAAAGGGCGATGGATTCTGCTGCCGGGTTTTGCTGTGTTTCATTTGAGAAGATTGGTATTTTTAAGAAAATCCACAAATGCTTCCCTGAGTTTTTTGGGTATGGCGTTTTCTGTTTTGATTAAGTGCTTTTCCCATCTTGCAATATCAAAAGCCATACCTGTGGAGTTTTCCCATTCAGCTTTCAGTGCAATAAATTCGTTGTCGGCTCTCCAGTTTTCAGTGGTTCGTCTGATAAAAGCCATGCCTGCTTCAAAGACGACCTGTGCTTCCCTGTTTCTGCCCGTTTTATGATAACAGACCCCAAGCATCCTGTAAAGTCTGATTCTGGAAGGATCCATCCGTAATGCAGTTTCCAGTTTGTCCCCGGCTTTTTTCCAGTCACCTTTTTTGAAAAGAACAGTGCCTAAGCCTTCGTGGGGATCGGGATCGCCTTTTTCGAACCGCAGGGATTTTTCAAACTCATTTTCCGCTTCATCAAGTCTTCCCCAAAGCATAAAATACATGCCGAGATTATAGAAAGCCCGTGAAGGATCACTGTCAAAGTTGGCAGCCTGATTAAACTGCTGGAGCTGAGCCTGATATTCGATTTTCTTTTTTACTTTTTCCAGATTGTCGGATGCAAGTTTGAAGGTGGGATCAACCCTCAGCGCTGTTTCATACATTTCCTGAGCTTTCTGCCATTCTTTCCAGATGAAGAATATATTGCCCATATTGTTGAGAGCCTGAATGTGCCGGGGATCTTTTCTGACAGTTCTTTCGAAATACGAATATGCCTGTTCCATTTCTCCTGATTTCTTCAGGGAACATCCCAGATTATACAAAACTTCCTGATTTTCCGGTTCGATTTTTTCCGCCTCCCGGTAATCTTCAAGGGCTGCGCTTCCCTTTCCCTGCTTTTCCCTTGACACTCCGCGGTTTATATAAGCTTTGACATTGCTGCCGTCTGCTTTTACCGCCTCGGTAAATGCCTGTTCAGCCATTATATAATCAGCAGTTTTCATCAGGTTCATTCCCCTGTTGTTCCATATCTGCGCTTCATTTAGGCTTTCAATTTCACTCAGGGCTTTACTGAATTCCCCTATGGTCTGATAGCGGTCTTCTGTTTTATATGCAAGGGCTTTGTCGAGAATGGCGCTGAGAAACTCATTGGCATCAGGATCCAGTGATTTTACAGGTGGAAAATTAAAGGGAACATCGGTTCTGGGATCCCTGCCTGTAATAAGGTGATGAATTGTAGCTGCAAGGGAATACATATCCGAGCGTATATCAGCTTCGCCTTTATACTGCTCCGGCGGTGCATAACCGGGAGTGCCGATTAGTGTTCCCTTTTTCTGGGGCATAAAAAGTCTTGCTATTCCAAAATCTATAAGATAAATTCTCCCATCTTCCCCAAGGAGGATGTTGGAAGGCTTCATATCCCGGTAAATCACAGGAGGGTTCAGAGAATGAAGGTATTCGAGAACATCGGTAATCTGCCGGATCCAGGGCATTACGGTTTGTTCAGGAAATTTGCCGAAGGGGTAACTGTCGAGGGCGGATTCGAGATTTTCACCTGTGATGAAATCCATAACAAGATAGTATCTTCCATTTTCCACAAAATGGTCGATTATACGGGGGATAGACGGATGTTTGAGCCTTGCAAGAAGTTCAGCTTCTCTGGAAAAACGATGGACTGCATCCCGTTTTTCCTCTTCAAGCCTGAAGTTGTCCATCATCTCTTTCAGAGCATAAATGTTTTTGAGCCGGTGGTCTTCAACACGGTAAACATGAGCCATTCCACCGGTAGCAATATGCTCCAGAACTCTGTAACGCCTGTCAAGAACATAACCGCTGGAAAGAAGCCCGGTGCCGGACAAAACTGAAGAAGATGCAAGATCATATCCGCAAATTACACAGAAACGGCCGCTGCCGCGAACTATATTGCTGCACTGCGGGCAGTGCATGTAAAGCACCTCTTGATACTGGATTTATTTATGCCGGACCTTATGATTTCTGCTCCGGCAATGTAAACGGTTCTGTTATGAAAGAATGGATTTAATGAATTTTTCGATAAAATTGCCGCCATCCTTGATAATACGGGGATCAAGCCTGCCGGCTATCTGATATTCCCTCTGGGATTCTGAAGCTTTGCCGAGTCGTGCGAACACTTTGCCAAGATAAAGATGGGCTGTGGCGCTTCCCGGTTTGAGAGTAACCGCCTTCTGGAGATGATCCATAGCTTCATTCTGATTGCTGAGCCGGTAATAGACATAACCAAGGAGTGTATGGGCTTCTGTAAAATCAGGGAAAAGCTGGACTGCATTTTCCAGATCCATTTTAGCTTCCTGAAGATTGCCCCGTTCTATATGGTCTTTTCCCCTTACAAAAAATTCCCTTGCCCTCTGAACTGCGTCCTGCTGATTATGCTGAACGGGTTGAGGTGCCTGGGCGTAAACCGGCGGCGGCGGGGGAGGGGCTGAAGCCTGTTTTGCGGGCCTGGTTCTGATTTCTGTCATTAATTCCGCCTGAACAGGTTTGGCGGACTGTGGAGATGAGGGATTTCTCTCAAGTTTCTCTTCGAGCTTTTCGAGTTCTTCTTTTAATTCTCCCGCGTTATATCTTGCTTCAGGCCTGTTCTGAAGCGCTTTAATAAGAATTCTCTCCATATCTTCGCTGACATCGCGCCTCCAGTAGCGGATGGGCTGAAAGCTGAAAGGCACGCCTTTGGTGGGGTCGTTGCCTGAAAGGAGATGGTGCATGGTTGCAGCGAGGGCATAAACATCGGATTTTGGTTCCGTATTGCCTTTATACTGTTCCGGAGGGGCATAACCGTGGGTTCCGATCATCGTGCCGGGCCTTTGTGGTGCAAAATGGCGGGCTATACCGAAATCCACCACCATTGCTTTATCACCTTCGCAAATCATAATGTTGGAAGGTTTCATATCCCTGTAGATAATAGGCGGCGTCCGGGTATGGAGGTAATTGAGCACATCACATATCTGGACAGCCCAATGGACAACTTTCTTTTCAGGCAAGCCAAAACCCTGATTGTTTCTCAGAGCTTTTTCCGCACTTATGCCTTCAACAAAATCCATTATCAGATAATATCTACCGTTTTCGATAAAGTTGTCGGTAACCCTGGGGATGTTGGGATGCCTCAGATCCGCAAGAAGAAGAGCTTCTTCGCTGAATCTCTGAACGGCGTAGTTACGCTCGTCGGGTGTGGTGAAGAAATCAAGCATTTCCTTGATGGCGATTGTTGTTTTAAGCCTTACATCCTCGCCTTTGTAAACAGCTCCCATGCCTCCTGTGGCGATGTGTTTGGTAACCTTGTATCTTCTGTCAAGAATTGTTCCGTCAATAAGATTCCCTGACTGGGAAAACGGCGGAGGCGCATCGGTGCCGTCGGAATCCGGCGGCGGATAGGTTACAGGCTGAATGGGAGGAGCCTGCACCGGCGGAGTCGGAACCTGACGGGGCGGGGGAGTCTGCTGAGCAGGTTGTGCCTTTTTTGCCGGCTTTGCAGCCTGTTGGCTTACATAAGTCTGATCAGGAATATTTGCCGCCACCTGTTGCTTTTTTGCAGGAGGACGGGGGACTGTGGGATCGGGAACAATTCCCGCTTTTCCTGATGAACCGGCAGGTTTAAATCCTGGAAGATCTTTCATTGTTCTTCCGCAGCTTCCGCAGAACTTAGCTCCATCTCTGTTTTTGAATCCGCAGTCGGGGCAATACATATTCTTCTCCACAAATCCAATATTGCCGAACACAGTTACGGCTTTACGAAATTTCGCCTGATGATTCGTTTATCCTGCATTGAAACAGCCTGTGGGGAGCTATCCCAATGGCCATATATTAGATAAAATGCTTTTTATAAATCTGAAGAGATTGTGTAAAAACCTTTTTCGAAAGGCATTTTCAGGTTAAAAAATCAAATCTTGTAAAAATCAAGGATTTCGGTTTAGGGGCGAATTCTATAAAAGGGAAACCATTAAAATGGTTTAAAGCCCGTGGTTATGCGGTTTTGCTTGCCACCGGGTTGAAACCCGGTGTTGGGTCCAGGGGCTTCAGGTTTAATGAAAGATAGTCAAATACGATGTCAAAATGGATTTGGAGTTGTGAAAATCATAGTTTTTACACAATCTCTGCAAGCCCGAAACGGGCTCAAAGGGACTGCTATCGGTGCAAACCTATGCCTGAAAAACTTCCGAATACGCTGGAACAAAACGCCATCGACTGCCGGATCGCAAGCGTCTCGCCTGCCCCCTAAAACGAACTCGTTTTCTCTCCGCAATCTCCGGAATGGGAAATTCTTGACAGCTGCAGGGGCGGTGCCAATGTTGCCGCCCGAAATCAACCCTGTCGCCACAATAAATTGAGTTATGGGAATGTGGTGCTATTTTGGGGATGATGGAGATTAGGCGGGGTTAGCGGAGGGGTGCCGTGTTTTTTTGGGGATTTTCCGGTATAGGTTTGCGGGTGGGCGGACCTGCGGGTCCGCGTCGGGGTTGCAAACCCCTCCTACGATCCTTGCCAAGCTTGTGGTTATGAGGGTTTGCTGGCGGTTGGCGGTTGGTTTTGGGACCGGGGGCAGGCGGGACGACCATGAATTAATGCATGGATTTATATAATCGCTCACGATGCTTGTGTCGGTTTGCTCAGCTGCCGGAGAAAACTTTTTTGAAAAAAGTTTCCTCCGGACCTCCTTCCCAAAACTTTTGGAATTGGGGACCGACCGGGGGATATGGACCGACCGGGGTTTTGGGGACCGTCAGAGGGAACCACGCTTTTTTGGAAAAGCGGGTTTCCCTCCGAACCTCCTTCCTTGAAAAACAAAAGTATTGGGGATTGGGATTGGAGTGGTTTTTGCTAATTCAGTAGCATTGGAGGCGGGCGGGATGGTTGCGGTCCGGCAGTTACTTGCCGGGGTTTGTGGTTGTGGAGTTTGCTGGCGGTTGGCGGTTGGTTTTGGGACCGGGGACAGGCGGGACGCCTGCGATCCGGCAGTTGCTTGCCGGGGCTTGTGGTTGTGGAGTTTGCTGGCGGTTGGCGGTTGGTTTTGGGACCGGGGGCAGGCGGGACGCCTGCGATCCGGCAGTTGCTTGCCGGGGTTTGTGGTTGTGGGGTTGCTGGCGGTTGGCGGGTGGCTGGTGGCTGGTGGTTTTGGAACCCGGGGGGCGGGTGGGATGCCCACGAATTAAGGCATGGATTTATCTAATCGCTCACGAGCATTATGTCGGTTTGCCCAGCTCCCGGAGAAAACTTTTTTGAAAAAAGTTTCCTCCGGACCTCCTTCCCAAAACTTTTGGAATTGGGGACCGACCGGGGGATATGGACCGACTGGGGTTTTGGGGACCGTCAGAGGAGACCACGCTTTTTTGGAAAAGCGAGGTCTCCTCCGAACCTCCTTCCTTGAAAAACAAGAGTATTGGGCTTGGGGATTTGAGTGAATTTTGCTAATTCAGTGGCATTGGGGACAGGCGGGACGCCTGCGATCTGGCAGTTGCTTGCCGGGGTTGGTTCATTTTAAGTTTTAATGGTAAAGGGGAAATTCTTCTTCCACAGAACTTTGTTTTTATGGATAAAGAATATAAACAATATTTCTGGCTCGTATTTTCCATCAGTTTTGCCGCATTTATGGGAAAACTTGATTTTTATATCGTCAACATTTCTCTGCCATCTATTGCCAAAGACTATAATGTTGATGTCAGTCAGGTTTCTCAGGTAGTTCTTTATTTTATGCTGTTTCTCACCAGCACAATGATGATTTTCGGCAAAATAGCTGATAAAACTGATCTGAAAAAGCTTTTTATATGGGGATACGCTGTTTTTACAATAGGATCCGCATTGTGCGGGCTTTCCACCAATATTTTCATGCTGGTGGGTTCGAGATGTATTCAGGGAATCGGCGGAGCGATGCTTTCCATATCCACTATTGCACTTATTCCCCGGATTCTTCCCAAAGAGGTGATGGGCTGGGCTTTTGGAATCGTCTCCACTGCCGCGGCGTTGGGAGTCAGCGCCGGAGCGCCTCTGGGAGGTATTATCACCGCTTATTTTTCCTGGCACTGGGTTTTTCTGATCAATATACCCATTGGGATTCTTGCCATTATAACCGCACGCAGGGTTTTGCCCAACTGTCCGGGGTTCGGCAGGGATAAAAGCCGGAAGTTTGATTATACAGGGGCTGTAACGAGCTTTTTGTCGATTTTTCTGCTGCTCTTTGCACTGAACAAAGGCAAGGAAATGGGATGGACTTCTCTTCCCATTACAGGATGTTTTGCAGCAGCAGTTATTATTCTCGCTGTTTTTGTTATTGTTGAACTCAAATCTTCCCATCCGCTGCTCAACTTCAGGATTTTCAGGGATAAAGGCTTTCTTTATGCGGTTATTGCAGGTTCCTGTGCTTTTCTCATTATGTCGGGAAACAACTTTCTTATGCCTTTTTATCTCGAACTGGTAAAACAGCTTACTCCCGACAAAGTGGGTTTTGTGCTGATGTGCTTCTCGGTTGTTTATATAATGGTGGGTCCGAGGGCTGGCAAACTTGCTGATAAGATTGATCCCCGGATACTTTGTCTTTCCGCTATGTTCTCCGGTATGGCTGCGGTTCTTTTCTTTGCCGCAACCCTTCATCTTGGCGGACTTACCTATGTCATAATTTTTCTTGTCTGGATGGGAATTTCTTACGGGTGCTTTATTTCTCCGAATAACAAACTCGTGATGGAACAGGCTCCTGCGGATATGCAGGGTGAAGCCAGCGGGGTTTTCAACATGTTGACCACTCTATTTCAGGCTTTTGGCATTTGTATTTTTGAAACCATTTTTTCCGAGCATCTCCCTGTAACTTCCAAATCACTCCACCATTCAAATTTTCCTTCATGGCAGATTTTAACCGGTTTTCAGACTGATTATGCCATAGCAGCGGGAATTTTTCTCTTTGCTGCGATACTGACGATTATTACACTTCAGATTAGGCCCATTAAGCGGGATAAAGTGGAAGTTATTCCTGAAATCTGATTTTTACGGGGGATTGATTTTTTCTTTTATAACATGTATTCTTTCTATTCAGAAGGGTAAACATTGCCCCAAAGGAAATTATTTTTAAATAGAGAAAAACAAGGTTCAAAAGCGCAAGGACATTTCAAAGGGTAATTCACCTATGTGTGGAATGCTTCCGCGGGAGAATCGGCGGAGGAATCCTCTGTATTTTTTGTTATTTTTATAAAGGAAGGGAAAGCAGTGTCAGCCAGGGAGGTAATTTCTTTTAAAGGAACCCGTCATGGGATTCTTATGTCTATTGTTGAAGATGAACCCTTTGGAAGGGTCATGGAAGAACTCAGTGCAAAGGTTGAAAAGGATCTGCCGTTTTTTCAGGGATCTTCGCTAAGCCTCGATTTGGGCTGGCGGGAAATGACTGAGCAGGATCTGAACGAACTGATGACATTTCTGAGTGAACAGAAACTTAAGCTGATGGGAATTATCTCGTCGTCTCTTGCCACAAGGCAGATTGCTGAAGCAAGAGGGCTTAAAGTTATTATCGGAAGACTGGGTCTTGCCGATCACCACGGGAGAACCCGTACTCCCACTGTGACAAAGCTTTCGGAAGTTGCTGCTTCTGAAGCTGCAGCGCCTCCTTCCGTCAGACCGGTTTCCGTACCGGTTCCCGCTGCCCAGACTACTGTTCAGACCGTTGCCGCATCAGCACCTGCAGAAGCGCCCGCTCCCCGGACGACTGCATCCGTAGCTGTAGCTGTCCCTGCACCTGTTGTTCAGGCGCCTGTGGAAGAGACGATTCTGATTAAAAAGACAATCAGGTCGGGCCAATCCATCGAGCATCACGGAAACCTCGTGATATACGGCGATGTTAATCCCGGGGCTGAACTTAAAGCCGGCGGTGATATTATTGTGATCGGCACCCTCAGGGGTATTGCCCAGGCAGGCAGAAAAGACAACGGCGACCCTGCAAGCATTACTGCAACAAGATTTTTGCCTACGCAGATACGCATAAAAGACAAAATCGAAGAGAATTTTGATCGCAAGATCACAAAACAGAACATGCCTGTGACTGCTACTCTTTCAAATGGAAAGATTGAATATAAAATACACTTTTAGTATATTACGATTCCGGAATTTAACACACGCGAACCTTTGATCAACCGGAATCAGCTATTTGGTTCGTCCTGGAGGGATTCATTTTGGGTAAAGTAATAGTCATAACCTCCGGCAAAGGCGGAGTGGGAAAGACCACCGCCTCTGCAAATATCGGAGCAGGACTTGCACGTGAAGGAAAAAAAGTAGTCCTGATTGACGCCGATATCGGCCTGAGAAATCTTGATCTGGTTATGGGTCTTGAAAACAGAATCGTTTTCGACCTTGTGGATGTGGTTGAAAAGAAGTGCAGAAGCTTCAGACAGGCGCTTATAAAAGACAAGCGTTTTGCCAACCTTTTCCTTCTGCCCGCCGCACAGAGCAGAGATAAAAATGCGGTTCAGCCTGATCAGATGAAAAAACTTTGTGATACGCTCAGAGATAATTTTGATTTTGTCATCATCGACTGCCCCGCCGGTATTGAGCTGGGATTCCAGAATGCCATCGCAGGAGCTGATGAAGCTATAATCGTGACAAATCCCGAAGTTTCGTCAGTAAGAGATGCCGACAGAGTCATCGGACTTCTCGAAGCTGAAGATAAAACAAACCCCAGACTTCTTATCAACAGAATGCGCGAAAATCTGGTTAAAAAGAAACAGATGCTTGGTGTTGATGCTGTTACTGAGATTCTTGGAATCGATATTATCGGTATCATCCCGGAAGATGAGAAAGTTCTGTTCTCTTCCAACAAGGGAGAGCCTCTTGTTATGGATGATTCATCCAGAGCCGGAAAGGCATACAGATCAGTGGTCAGAAGACTGATTGATCCCAATGCCACCATCGAACTTCAAATTGAAGAAAACGGCTTATGGGCAAAGCTGAAGAGAATCTTTGCCGGAGGAAACGGAGTATTCGGTTTTAAAGCGCAGTAACTACCGATACGGTCGTCTGCGTATTCTCAAATTAACCGTCTTTCACTAATCGGGAGGATCAATAATGTTTGATATAATGGAATTTTTGAACCGCATATTTAAAAAGAATGGCAACAATGGCGGTTCAGGCGAAGAAGCAAAAGAACGCCTGAAGCTGGTTCTGATTTCCGACAGAGCCACAGTAGCCCCCCATGTTATGGAATCACTCAAGGAAGAGTTGATTCAGGTGATTTCGCGCTATATGACCATCGACACTTCGATGATGGAAATGGGGCTTGAGAGAAAGGGTAAGGAAGTTGCCCTTGCTGCCAATATTCCTGTAATTGGCATGAAAAGAAATAACCGTAAAGAATCTATGGAAGGCGCTCCGCCTATAGCTTCCAAACCGGAACCGGCGAAGCCTGCTGCAAAACAGGAAACAGTAAAACCCGTACCAAAAGCGGAAAAACCGGCGAAACCCCCTGTGGTAAAACCGGTTGTGGAAGAGATTGAAGAAGAAGAGGAAAAACCTGCCTTCAAACAGACCGTACCGGTCAAAAACGAACCTGCACCCCCGGCTATGGAACAGGATTCGGACGAAGACGAAGGCGATGATGATGCTTCCCGCTCCCGCAAGGGCAAAAAGGGAGGCCGCCGTTATCTGGCAAGAACATCAACGTCTAACAGCGGAAGAAGAACATCTTCCTCAAGACGCCGTTCTTAGCGGGTTAGATAAAAATGTATAAATCCTGGATACTCAAGCTCGATTATGTTTTGATCCTGCTTATGGTCGTCCTTGTTGTTTATGGTCTGATTATTATATACAGCGCCAATAACAAAGACATGGGAGCGGGATCCGAATTCATCCGGCAAATCAGATATTTTGTCATCGGGCTTGTGTTTCTGATTTTGTTTGCTTCCATCGATTATCAATTCTGGGTGAGGATGGAGCCTTATCTTTATCTGCTGAATCTGCTGATACTCGGTGCGGTTCTTGTTGCCGGTAAGGAAGCTCTGGGAGCGCAGCGTTGGATTAGTATCGGAGGGTTTACATTCCAGCCTTCCGAATTTGCCAAGATACTTATGATTCTCTGCCTTGCAATCAGACTTTCCGACGAAGACGCCCTTCAGACGGAAAAGCTTGTCGGCACCCTGATCTACCTCGGCATACCCATGGCTTTGATTATGAAGCAGCCTGACCTTGGAACCGCATTGGTTCTTATAGCGATTCTTTTTGCAATGCTTTTTGTACGAGGCCTTAATCCAGCCTGGATTCTCGCCTCCGTTGCCGCCGGAATGGGCATTTCCCCCTTTGTACTCAAAGAATACCAGAAAACCAGACTTCTTGTGTTCCTCAACCCCGATGTTGACCCCACAGGGTCCGGCTGGAATATCCGCCAGTCTATGATAGGTATAGGCTCCGGAAAACTATGGGGAAAGGGGCTTCTTTTCGGAACCCAGACCCAGCTTCAGTTTGTACCGGAACACTCCAGAGACTTTATCTTTACCGTTCTTGGTGAGGAACTCGGCTTTATGGGCGGAGCTTCACTGATTGCACTCTATTTCTTTCTGCTTCTCAAAATTCTCAAAATCGCACAGGAAGCAAGAGACTTCTTTGGCACGCTCATAGCCACAGGAGTAGGGGCAATGCTGTTTTTTCATGTGTTTATTAATATCGGAATGACTATGGGCATTATGCCCGTTACCGGTATTCCGCTGCCATTTCTGAGCTACGGCGGAAGTGCAATTATAACCAATATGATGGCTATAGGGCTGCTGCTAAGCATATCCCTCCGCAAAGAACAGTTTTTTAAGTGAGAGTTACTTATATTTTGCAGGGTAAAATGTTTGTTAATCGAAGTTTATTGTAATTCCATTCTTCGGAATAATAAATGAGATATACAGACGAAATTACAAAATCAGCCAAACTCTGTGCTGTGATTATTCTTCTTACAGGACTTATATTTGCTTTGCTTTCCTTTGTGTTTCCAAAAGCTGCTTTTGTATTTCCCCTTTTGTTTGCTCTTATTGCCGCTCCTGTTGTGTTCGGTTTTTTGCAGGGTTTCAGAAAACAGATTGAAAAACCTATCGAAACACTGGACAAACATATTGGCATTCTCACAGGAAATCCGAAGAAAACTGTGCCTGAGCTGAAAGATGCGCCTGCTGAATTTACTGCTATGAATGAAAAACTCCGCACTCTTTCAGGCAGTGTAAAAAATATTATCACAGATGTAAACGAACAGAAAGAAATCCTTGCCGATGAAAGCAAGTATGATCTTCAGGTTATCAGGGAAGTAACGGAAGCTGCCTTTGACAACAGGGAGCTGAATGTGAAGATAGGGGATATTCTGCGGACGACTCTGGATTATTGCAATATCGAAGCCTGCTATATTTTCTTCAGGGATGAAAATGGAAGCAGCTTTGTAAGAAAAAACTATTATGACGATGAAGCGGGGACTTTTGATTATTTCATACCTGCTGAAAACCAATACAGATTGTTTGCAAGAATACTCAACAGTTCGATTCCCGAATATATACTGAATCTTCCCTCCAACGAAAACCTGCCAGCCCATATCAGAGACTGGGCAGAAAAGAATAAAATCATCAATCTTTATTGCATACCTATTCACTCAGGTGATGTGCCCTTTGGGGTTGTTATGCTTGCAATGCCTGAAACCCGGGAGTTTGAAAGAGGACAGTCGATTCTTCTCCATCTTGTTGCTGATATTATCGGCAATTTCTTCCGGGAGGAAATGCGCCTGAATGAGAGCATGGGTTTGTATTCTGCTGTGGAGGCGGAGAATTCCATTTATTCCGCATTTTACAAAACAAAGAATTTTGAGGAAGCCTGCGGCGAAATTGTCCGCACAGTAAGCCAGATTTTCCCCATGGACTGGGGAGCTGTTTATTACTACGACAGAAAAAGGGAGTATGTCAAATTCACCGCCCTGTCGCTGAAAGATCCCCTTGCAGAACCGAAACTGACTGTTATTCCGTATTCTGATTCCGCTGTGGAATGGGTTGAGAAAAATCACAAATCCTGGATGGAAGAAGATCTCAGCCTGATGAAACCTTTTACGGAAGATAGTATGTATCTGAAAGACAAGCTTGTTTCCCGTGTGGTGGTTCCAATATATTTCGAAGGTTCGCTTATCGGGGCCATGGCTGCGTCATCTCAGGCAAAAAGTTCTTTTGATGAGGAATATGTAATCAACCTCGAAAGCGTAACTCCTGTGGTGGGAGCTGTTGTTCAGACTGCTTTTCTGAGGGATGCAGCCTGCAAAACAGATGAAAAATCTCAAAAAACCGGATGTGAACACGAAAAATTCTTTAATATGCTGGCTCATGAACTGCGAAACCCCCTGAACTTGCTTCACCGCATATCCCATACCGTAAGGGAAAAGGGTAGCGGCCTCACTCCCGATCAGGTTAAGGAAGCGTTTCAGGTTGTTTCAATGCATACTCTTGCGTTATATAAATCCATAGAGGATGTTCTGGATTATTCGAGGGCGGAAGCCGGCAGAATAGACTTTTTCCCTGCGGATTTTTATATTTATGAAGCTCTGAAAGAAGTTATGTGGGAATGCAGCGATGATGCAAAAGAAAAGGGAATCAACCTGAAATGGGAATTTGCAAAAGGTATGCCTGAAGTTACCGCAGACAGTGAAAAACTTGTTACAATCATCCGTGAGATAACCGGAAACGCTCTTAAACATACTCCGTCAGGTGGAACTGTAACTGTAAAGGCAAATGTATTTCCAACAAAGTGGCTGAAGGAAAAAGCCGGGGACTTCTTTCCGAAGCATATTCTTGAAAATATGGATCTCGATGTAAACCAGCTTCTCTTCAGTGTTACAGATTCAGGTTCCGGTATTTCTGCGGAAAAACAGAAGATTGTCTTTAAAACCCCTGCAGAAGCTCCTGAAAAACTTAGCAGCGGTACAGGCAGGCTTAAAATGGGGCTTCCCCGCATTAAAAAACTTGTGGAATCCCACCACGGTTTCATCTGGCTTTCCAGCAGGGAGGGAGCGGGAACCAGGGTTTCCTTTAATATTCCCCAGTATGGAAAAGACTGGGCTACACTCAGGAACATCATAGACGAGCGGCTTTATCAGGCAAAGCAGAGTCTTTACTGCATTTCCGCCATAGCTATAGCTATTTCCCAGAAAAGACTGGTAAAAAATTCCATAGGTGAAACTCAGTTCAGAGAGTTGATGCGTGATATAGAAAAAATCGTTAAGCCTGCTATGAGGGAACAGGATGATGTGGTTCTCAGGCATTATGACAATGAGCATATAATCGTAGTAGGCAAAGCGGATTTTGAACAGGTTCAGTTAATCAAGAACCGCCTTGTGAAGGTTCTTTCCTATGTGAACACTTCATCAATTCCGGTAAGTGTCAGTTTTGAATTTCCGTCGGTTACATATCCTGATGAAGCTCTTACAGCGGACGATTTTATTACAAAGCTGAATGCAAGGATAGAAATAGCCGAAAAATAAAAAATCCAATAAGATGGAATCTTACCGGATTTTGCGGAGTATCGGAAACGGGGTAGTTTACTTCGCCGCTTCCGCCTTCAGATTATTAAGTTTAAGCATAAGACGTGATTTTTTGCGGGCTGCTGTGTTCTTGTGAATAATGCCTTTTGTTACAGCTTTATCCAGTACGCTTACTGCGTTACGAACTACTTCATCAGCTTTGCCGGCTGCTTTAACTTCAATAACAGCTGTGTTTGCTTTCTTCCAGGCTGTTCTGACGGCAGATACGATATTTTTGTTGCGGAGTTTCCTTCTCGCGCTCACCAGTATCCGCTTTTTAGCCGATTTTACGTTTGCCAAGTGTGCACCTCCTCGACCGTGATTCTATAGGTAAAATCGAATCCTCTTTATTGTCGGGTTATTATAACATGTCTTATTTTATAGATCAAGTCCCGAGTTCATCATTTTTTCCTTGTGAAGCCTTTCCATTTTGCGGGTGAACCTGTTTGTCATCTTTTCGACGCTGGCGGTGTCTGACATTTTAAGAGCTTTTGCCGCAAGAATCTTCGCTTTTGCCAGATCGACCCTTGCGATAATCTCTTTAACTTCAGGTATCAGGTTGACGCCCACGCTGAGCCTTCTGTAACCCATTCCGAGAAGGATGGGTATGGCGGAAATCTGGGATGCCATTTCGCCGCAGACTGAAATGTCGATACCGGATTTAACTGCCGCATCGAGGCTCATTTTAAGCATTCTCAGGACTGCAGGGTTGAGAGGATTGTAAATGTCCTGCACATATTCGTTTTCCCTGTCGGCTGCAAGAACATACTGAGTCAGGTCATTGCTGCCAACACTCATAAAATCGGAACACCCTGCAAATGCATCAGCCAGAATTGCGCTGGCAGGTGTTTCGACCATAGAGCCGATGGGGATATGGGTTTTAATCTGTTTTCCCGCTGCTGTAAGCTCCTGTTCCATCTTTCTGATTATCGAAGTTACCTGATGGACCTCTTCGATACCGGAAACCATTGGAATCAGAATTTTTGCGTTGCCGTAACGGGAAGTTTCGAGAATAGCCTGTATCTGCATTTTGAGAAGTCCGGGGTTGGAGAAAAGAAAGCGTATGCCTCTGTTTCCGAGTCCCGGATTTGCTTCTTTGGGATGCATAAGAAACGGGAATGTTTTATCTCCTCCAAGATCAAAAAGGCGGATAACGACTGGTTTGGGATTTACCGATTCGAGAACTGTTCTGAACTGCTCGATAAAATCTTCGAGAACCGGCGCTGCCTGTCGATCCATAAGGAGAAATTCGGTTCTGAGAACCCCTATGCCTTCTGCTCCGTAGGCTTTAAGCCTGTTGAGTTCCGAAAGCCTGCTGACATTGGCATATAGCTGAATTTCCACACCGTCTGTGGTTTTTATAATTCCGCCGTCGTTAAAACATTTTCCGGTTTTACTTTTTGCCGGTTTGTTTTTGTATTTCGAATACTTTTCCATAAGTTCCGGAGATGGATCAAAATACAGATTTCCTGTGTTTCCATCCACAATAGCTGTTTTAACATTGACGATGTTTGCAAGAAGCCCCTTTATTCCCACAATTGCGGGAATCTCAAGGGATCTGGCGATAATGGAGGCATGACTGTTGACGCCTCCCTTTTCCGTAATTATGGCAAGAACCCGCTCCCTGTCAAGCTGTGCCGCCTGAGAAGGCAGTATTTCGTCTGCTGCTATAATCACAGGTTCGGTAATTCCATCAAGAAAGCTGCCTTTTTCAAGGGTAAGGTTTCTCATTACCCTTGAGCCTGCATCTTTTACATCGGCGACCCGCTGCCGGAGGGTTAGGTCGTCAATCATCATAAACTGGCTTTCCAGTTCTTCCACTGCCAGTTTAACCGCCTCTTCCGCCCTTGTGCCGCCTGCCCGGATTCTGTCTTCCACTTCGTCAACAAAAGCAGGATCCTCAAGAATCAGCATCTGGGCTTCGAAAATCATCTCTTCCTTCTCACCGATTTTCTCCCTTACTTCTTTTCTGAGATTTTCGAGTTCAGTTGTGCTGTTTTCTATAGCGGTACGAAACCGCTCAAGCTCCTCATCCCTGTTGATATCTCCGGTACGAACGGAAACAGTGGATGGAGTATTGCTGAACGGGATGACTACTCTGCCCGCAGCCACACCTGTAGAGGAAACTGCTCCTGATAACATATTATCAACCCTCCCGGGCTACATCATTTTTAATAAATGCAACTATGTCGGCGAGAACCGTTTCTTCATCTCCGCCGTCAACATTGACGCTCATCTGTGCGCCTTCTGTTATACCAAGCTGAAGAAGTCCGATAAGACTGTCTCCCCGGCTGTTTTTTCCATTATGCCCGAAAGTGATTTTGCTGTCGGGATAGGAACGCACCTTCTTTACAAGAAGTGCTGCTGGTCTGGAATGAATTCCAATTTTGAAATCAATGGTGATCTGTTCAGTTTTCATAGGGGGGCATATTCATTTACAAATCCATTATTCCTGCAAAAACATTAGGGAAAAGGCATGTTTACAGAGGAAAAAGTTGTATTGCGGATTTTGAATACAGGGATTGATGAATTTGCAAATCTAACGGGGTGGTAAATAGTAACGGAAGTTTTTGCCGGATTGGGGGGGCTGAACTCTTTTTGGGCGCGGGAAACCGACTGTTTTCAAAAAATGGGTTTCCCGGGTGGAGCAATGCCACTGAATTATTACAATTTACCCTGATTCCTAAGCTCAATACTCTTGTTTTTTCAAGGAAGGAGGTTCGGAGGAAACCTCGCTCTGACTGTCCCAAATCCCCCCGATCCCCTATCTATCCCCCAATTCCCCCGGTCCCAAGGTCTCTTAAATCCCTTCGGTCCAAATCCCCCGTCGGTCCAATGCCACTGAATTAGTGAAACTTACTCCAATTTCCAGCCCAATACGCCTGTTTTTCAAGGAGGGAGGTTCGGAGGGCAACCTCGCTTTTCCAAAAAAGCGTGGTTCCCTCTGACGGTCTCCAAATCCCCACGGTCCCTGGTCGGTCCCTGATTCCAAAAGTTTTGGGATGGAGGTCCGGAGGAAACTTTTTTCAAAAAAGTTTTCTCCGGGAGCTGGGCAAACCGATACAAGCCTTGTGAGCGTTCAGACAAATCCATGCCTTTATTCGGTTTAATTGTGTTTTTCAACGAGGGGTATCATCTACGATTCTTTTTTGGGAAACCCGCTTTTTGAAAAAAGCTCGTTTCCCAAACCCTTCCGGCAAAAACTTTCAGTGCATCATTTTTCTGTTCTCTTTAATTCTGCTTTTTGCATATCGATTTTTATTGCTTTTCTTAACTCATACTTTTTTGAA
>JAJTBE010000040.1 GCA_021287065.1 Bacillota bacterium | reverse complement strand
TTCGATAGTCCAGGGTTCAGATAACCCTAAAGCCATAGCAAATAATGTTTGTTCGTTCATGAAGGTAATATGACACAAAACAACAAAGTTTCCTGCCAGGTTATACAGAGGTTATCCATAGTAAACAGCGAAGAACCAAATAATACACTGAAAAACAAGAGTATTGGGCTGGAAATTGGAGTGGTTTTTGCTAATTCAGCGGCATTGGGTGGGGATCAATGCCTACGAATTAATGTCTGAATTTATCTGATCGTTCACAAGGATTATAACCATTTGCCCAGCTCCCGGAGAAAACTTTTTTGAAAAAAGTTTCCTCCGGACCTCCTTCCCAAAACTTTTGAATTTGGGGACCGACCGGGGACGTGGGGGTTGGGGACCGTCAGAGGGAACCACGCTTTTTTAGAAAAAGCGAGGTTACCCTCCGAACCTCCCTCCTTGAAAAACAGGAGTATTTGGCTCGGGGATTAGAGTTAATTTTGCTAATTCAGTGGCATTGGACCGACCGGGGGGATTTGGATCGACGGGAGGTTTGGGACCCTCAGAGGAAACCACGCTTTTTTGGAAAAGCGAGGTTTCCTCCGAACCTCTTTCCTTGAAAAACAAGAGTATTGGGGATTGGAATTGGAGTGGTTTTTATTAATTCAGTGGTATTGGGTGGGGATCAATGCCTACGAATTAATGTCTGAATTTATCTGATCCTTCACGAGGATTATAACCAGTTGCCCAGCTCCCGGAGAAAACTTTTTTGAAAAAAGTTTCCTCCGGACCTCCTTCCCAAAACTTTCGAATTGGGGGACCGACCGGGGACGTGGAGGTTGGGGACCGTCAGAGGGAACCACGCTTTTTTAGAAAAAGCGAGGTTACCCTCCGAACCTCCCTCCTTGAAAAACAGGAGTATTTGGCTCGGGGATTAGAGTTAATTTTGCTAATTCAGTGGCATTGGGTGGGAGAATTGTAACCGACCTTATAAGAGCTGTTCGTTGTCAGGCAACTTTATGAAGGCACTGGTAAAAGTTTGAAGAATTATACCCTTATGAAACAGCTAAGAGAATACACAAAGCTCCTCAACTTCCTCTATGGTAATGAAATGTTGTTTGTTGAGGAAATTGCAGTGATCGAAAATATGTGCCGCTACCCTGATATTAAAGTTTATGTGGACAGGACCGACAATATCGGAGCTTTTATGCTTACCCAGTACAACGAAGATATGACCTGGTCGGTGTTTCTTCATTCACCCTCAGATGAATCATTTCTTAATAATGCAGTTAAAATTCTGCCTAAGGTGAACAAACTGCATATTCAGACAGGCGTAAAAGAAAAATCTATCATATCAGGCAGGTTGTTTTTTAAACATACATATGATTATTCGATGATGAGCCTTCTGATGGAAGATTTTAATGATAACTTTACGGATAAATACGAAAATGCTGATGCACAGATTGTAAGACTGACCCCTGATTCCGGTTTTGAAGAAATGGAAGAATGGTTTGGTTACGGCGTTTACAGATTGCGGGAAGAAATACGAAACGGTGTGTATTTTGCCATAAAGGAAGGAGGGCAGTGGGCGGCGATAGCTGGAACACAGATAAAATCGTGCAACTGTTCTTATATATTTGTGAGCACAGAAGCTCCATACAGAGGCAGGGGATACGCCAAAGCCCTTGTTTCGGCGGTTTGTAACGAACTCTTTATTCAGGGCAGAACACCTGTTTATGCTCTGGATTCTTCAAATATACCATCTGTGAGGCTTGCAAAATCCCTCGGATTTAAGGAATATGCCCGCAGGGAATGCCTGTTTGCAGGACCGTGGGAGCTTTTCAGGCCTTTTGACGACAATCCCGGACTGCCCGATAGTAATTATTTTGAATAAATAAAAAACCGAAACAACAAAAACCCGACCGGTTACGCTTCCAATCGGGTTTATTGATTAAACTTTTCAAAAACCTTTGCCGTCAGCACTGCCCTGCTTGTAGTTTTTCAATGATGGAAAAACTCTGATAATTCGAATATATCATCCAATCAGATGTAATACCGGGACAGGAAATTATCTAATTCGAATTAGGCAATATAAGGAAGCAGAACGATTGATCTTGCGCGTTTTACTGCAGCAGTAAGTTCTCTCTGGTGTTTGGCGCAGTTTCCGGAAATTCTGCGAGGCAGGATCTTTCCGCGTTCGCTTGTGTATTTTTTAAGGATGCTGATGTCCTTATAATCAATGGCAGCTACTTTGTTTGCGCAAAAGTGGCAAACTCTGCGTTTGGGGCGTCTTCCACGCTGTTTCTTTATCATTCCTGATTATCTCCTTTTCAATGGAACCTCGGTATTGGAGCAAATATGGCATATATTCAAAAGCTACCTGAATATGGCTTGACTTTGAATATTTCCGCTGATTTCCCTTTGCAGCTCAGTGCTTAGAAGGGCATATCCGCTGCATCAAACTCGTCAACTCCAAGATCGTCCGGTGTAAGTTCTTCCAGATCCGGCGGATAAGATGAACCGCCGCTTCTTGCGGGTGGTGCCGATGAATATCCGCCGCCGCCGCCTTCTGCTGCTGCTCTCTTGCTTTCGAGCATCTGCATGTTTTCTGCAACTACTTCGAAAGAAGTTCTTTTCTGACCATCCTGGGTTTCATACCTTCTGGTCTGGATTCTGCCCTCAATGAGGATCAGTCTTCCTTTTTTTACATACTGTCCGATAATCTCGGCCAGCTTCTGCCAGGCTACTATCTCGATAAAATCGGTTTCTTCCTTGCGTGTGTCGTCCTTTTTAAAGGAGCGTCTGCCCACTGCAAGTCCGAATTTCGCAACCTGTAGTCCGGAAGGAGTGTATCTTAATTCCGGATCTCTTGTAAGTCTGCCGACGAGTATGACTTTGTTAAAATCAGCCATATTCCACCCGCTTTCTTAGTTAAGTCTGATGACCATTGCTTTTACTACATCATCGCTGAGTCTCATGTCTCTTCTGAGCTCCTCGGCAACCTGGGTTTTTGAACTGAATTTCATCACTATATAAACGCCTTCGGTGTTTCCGTTGACTTCATAAGCGAGCTTTCTTTTACCCCAGTTTTCCACATTGATGATTTCTCCGCCGTTTTTGGTGACGTACTCAGTGTACTTCTCCTGAAGACGGGTCAGCTGTTCCTCTTCCAATGATGGATTGAGAATATATGTGGTTTCATAGAGCGGCATCCGTTTCCCTCCTTTGCAATAATCGTTTTTGTATTATAGCACCTGCGGTTTATGTTGGCAAGTGCATGCCATCATGTGATTCATCATAATAATTGAATTCGTAATTGCCGATAACAACGAAGTCTCCGTTTTTGATACCCATTTTTTTGAGTTTGTCTTCCACGCCCATTCTTCTGAGCCGCTGCTGCAGATGAATGACTGCTTCGTCATTGTCAAGATCCAGCATCTGCACCATTCTTTCGGGACCTTTTCCTCTGACTACGAAGTAGTCGTCAACAGGTTCGATGGTGAAGTGCTTCTGTTCAAGCCCTTCCGATTCGGCGTCAATAACGACGACGCTTTCCTCTTCGGTGGCGAGAACCACCTGTGGGATTTCATCCAGACATTTGAAAACCTCTTCCAGAAGTTCAGGTATGCCTTCTCCTGAAGCGGCAGAAATGGGCAGACAGGCAATACCTTGCTTGCCCAGTTCTTCCTGAAGGTTGAAGAAAGCTTCCTCAGTGCCGGGAATGTCGGTTTTGTTGGCTGCTACTACCTGTTTGCGGGCAGCCATCGCCGGATCGAAAAGTTCAATTTCTTTCCTTATTATCTCATAATTTTTGAGGGGATTTGCCGGATCCACATTGAGAAGGTCGATAAGATGGACCATCATACGGGTTCTGGAAATGTGCCTCAGAAATTTATCTCCGATCCCTCTGCCTTCATGGGCGCCTTCAATCAGTCCCGGAATATCCGCAAAGATATAACGGATTGTTTCCGTTTTGCTGACGGCACCAAGATTGGGGGCGAGGGTAGTGAAAGGATAATCGGCAATTTTCGGCTTTGCTGCCGATATTGCGGAAAGAAATGTTGATTTCCCCGCATTGGGAAGTCCGATTATACCCACATCCGCAAGGAGTTTCAGCTCAAGTCTGAGCCAGCGGGCTTCTACCTGTTCTCCCTTTTCGCAGAATCTTGGTACTCTGTAAAATGCAGTAGCAAAAAAGGCATTGCCTTTTCCGCCTCTACCGCCGGGAGCCACAACCAGTTGCTGTCCTTCCCTGACAATGTCCCCGAGGACCTTGCCGGTTTCGTTGTCGTGCACCACTGTACCCAGAGGAACTTTTACAATGGTATCCTTGCCATCTCTACCGAACTGATCCTTGCCTTTTCCATGGCTTCCTCTCTGGCCGGTGAAATGGATGCGTTTCCCGAATACCGTCAGGGTATTCATGGAAGATGTTCCCTCAAGGATTACGCTGCCGCCCCTGCCGCCGTTTCCGCCGTCAGGGCCTCCCTTGGGATGAAATTTTTCATGGTGCAGACTGACGCAGCCATTGCCGCCGTCTCCGCCTTTTACATTAATTCGGACTTCATCAATAAACATTGGGGTTTTCCTTAAAAAAAATACAGCCAGCGGGCTGTATTCTTTTTCATTCAGTCAAGATTTTGGTCTTAGGAAGCAGGTACTACCATTACCATCTTCTTGTTGTTGCGCTCTGTGAATTCTACGGTTCCATCAGACATTGCGAAGACTGTGAAGTCTTTGCCCATCCCTGTGCCGGGTCCGGGTACGAAATTCATACCTCTCTGACGAACGATGATGTTGCCCGCGCTTACCACCTGTCCGCCGTAGCGTTTTACGCCAAGCATCTTGGGATTGCTGTCTCTACCGTTCTTGGAGGAACCGAGTCCCTTCTTGTGAGCGAATAGCTGCAGATCGAAAAGCATTTATATGCACCTCCACGGTTTTTAACAAAAAAAAGAAACCCTTAAAGCTTGCCTATTATAACACAGGCCAATTATCTTGGCAAGACATGTAAAAAATATTGTCTGAAATTTCACCTGACTTATTCACCGGTTCTTCTCCATTCCAACTGGGCAAAAGCGCTGTGGTTATGGATACTCTCGAAATTTACTGCATGAACTTTAAACCATGATACTCTGTCATCACTCATTAACATTCCGGCAACATTTCGCACGATGTCTTCAACAAACACAGGGTTATCATAAGCTTGCATGGTAACATGTCTCTCGTCGGGTCTTTTCAGAAGGGGATAAACAGGGGACGAGCCGCATTTTTCAGCCAGTTCTATCAGTTCTTCTATCCAGATGAATTTGTATGTGCCGTCTTCATTTTTGCCCGTCCGCACATCCATAGTTACATATCCCCTCTGGTTGTGGGCGCCGTAATCACTGATAGCTTTACTGCATGGGCACAGGCTTGAAATCGGAACTTTCACGCACATTACAAAATCGTCGTCATTTTCCGTCATTTCTCCGGTAAATCTGCATTCATAATCCATCAGCGCGGATAAGCCGCTTACGGGAGCGGTTCTTTCCATAAAATAGGGGAAGGACATTTCCATCCTTGCACTCTGCGCCTGATAACGCTCCTTCATCTCCCTGAGAATAGCCGGAAGGGTGTTCATTGTCATTTCACCCCTGTGGTCGTTGAGAATCTCCACAAACCGGCTCATATGTGTTCCCTTGAGATCATGGGGAAGATTGACGGAAACGGCAATAACCGCCACTGTCTGCTGTCGGTTTTGGGATCTGTCCAGCACATAAACGGGATAGCGTAAATCGGTTACTCCCACCATATCTATGGGAATTTGCCTGAAATCAGGGGTGTTCTGAACATCTTCGAGTTTGTTGGTCATAAATGCATCCTGCCAGATAATTGTTTGAAATGTGTAATGTATAAAGTATGATTTACATTTGTCTGAAGTTTATCTTGTTATTTTCCGAAATATGAAAAATCCATTGTAAAATCAGAATACTTTATCTTGTGTACTGTTTGATTTCCGTATATTTATTTTCAACCACGCCCATAAAATGCAGTTTTAACTTAAACGGGTTTTCTATAGGTTTTCCGTTTCTTTTTGATGGGTACCATCTTGAGTTTTGCATGCATTCCATAGCAAGGCGCTTCATGAGGTCGAATTGCTCCTGAGCATCGGCTTTGCCTTCGATGAAGACTATTTTTGACGGTGGCAAGCCTGCTTCCGGCACATTTTCTGATGCGGGAACGGTAAGTTCAAACAGCATATACCCTGTTCCTGCTTTTTCCTGATCCTGCTGGTTTGAAGGTCCGGGTCCGGTTACGAGGTATGCGGGAATGGAAGTGCTTGCGAAATAAGCTCTTCTGGCTTCTTCACCGGTATATCTGAAAGGTATTGCTTCCATTGTTTCCCAGCAAAGCTGTAGGGTGGATGTGCGGAAATTGGTGCTTCCGCCTCCGCCGCCTCCTCCACCGCCGCCGCCGGCTTTAATTCCGTCTCCTCCGCCTTTGCCATAGATATCGCCGTCGGTTCCCTGACTTCCCTTTATACCGTCGGGCTGGCCTGAAGGAGCGCCGTCTTTGATGGAGTTGTCAGCTTTTTTATATACGGGGTAGTTTGAATCATTGTTGAATTTATTGATGCTGCTTTTGGGAAGATTAACGGTAAGAGGGAGGTTCGGCGCAGCATTATCCCCTCCCGGAGGTTTTGCGTCTGATGGTGTATTGGGTTTTTTGGGTCCCGGAGGAAGATTGTTGTGTCTCAGGGGACCTGGTGGGTTTTTGGAGCTTTTTTTTGAATAATAGTTGATTCCCTGAGAATTTGCGCCGGATTTTGGCAGAGTTTTCATATCTGGTTTGATTACAGGTGTTTTCACAAGGCTGACATCAAAAATCGCCAGCGTGCTTTCTGCAGCGCCGGGTAATAACTTTCCCGCTGCGATAAGAATCGCTATATGCACAAAGAAGAATACCAGAAAGGCATTGCATAGCGAATTCCACTTAGCGCTTTTGCGAGGCGGCAGCAGAAAATGTGTCGGTCGAGGTAAATACAGGCTCAAACCCCTTATCACCATCCCGGTTCAAATTCAGCTTCAAAATCAATTAAAGCTCTGTTGTAAACATAGCGTAATTTTTGCCGTTTATGAAGGGGTCATGAAAAAAAATCAAGCTTCAGGTTTTACCATAATCGTCTTTTCATCGGTAATAAAAACCTGACCGGAGGCTAAGCCTTTGACTTTGCGGACATTTTTGAGCCTTGTGAAACTAACCGGCACTTTCCCTGAGTTTCTGCCTTTGCTGTAATAAGCGGCAAGTGAAGCGGCTCTGTTGATAACCTGATCGGGAACCGGTTTTGATGGTTTCTGAATTTTTACAAGAACATGGCTTCCGGGCATTCCTCTTGCATGGAACCAAAGGTCTTCTTTTGCACCGATGGAAACTACGATTTCATCATTCTGTTTTGAGTTTCTTCCTACAAGGGCCACATATCCGGGGGCAAGATCAAACTTGCGTGGTTCCGATGGAGCAGCAGCGCCTTTTTTACCCGGCAGCGCCTGAATATTGATTATTCCTTCCATTTCAAACATTTCTGCAAGATATTCGGCATCATGCAGTGTGCCGAGGCGGTCAATGTCATTTTTATAGCCTTCGAGTTGGTTAAGTTCATCCTGAGAGATTTTGATTCTCTCTTCAAGAGCTGTAACGCCCCGTTTTGACTTTTTATACTGTTTGAAGTATTCCTGGGCATTTTCTGCAGGGGAAAGGGAAGGATCGAGCCTTATCAGGATTTTACCCGGTGGATCCTGATAATAATCTTCCAGTTCAATTCCTGTTATTTTTTCCGGAATCTTATCAATATTAGCAAGAATCAGTTCGCCCCATTTTTTTAGTTTTTCCTGATTCCGTGCCGTTTCCAGATCTTCTTCCTGTTTTTCTATGCGCTTCTGAACTTTGACAATTCTTTTCTGAAGTGAAACAAGCAGTTCTTTCTGAATATCGTCTATTTTCCGGTTGGCTGTTTCAGGAAAATAGAGAGCCTGAAGGGCTTCTCCCACAGAGGGAAGAAATTCCTTGGGTCTGTCCGAATATATATCAAAATCCCACAGAGTCATTCTGTCGGGGTCCTCTTCCATATTCAGATCTTCTTTTTTGTAATATACCACAGGCTGGAATTCCTGTTCCCTGATTCTTTCGAAAAACCGGAAGAAGGACTGCCAGAGGGTTTCCTTCTGACGAACGCTGAGATTTTTAACTGATGTTCCTGCGCCGATTCCGGAGTGGAACAGAATCTCCCGGATATAATCTCCGGTCATCCCTGTGAACATGCCAAATACGAGGTCTTTTACTGCTTTTTCCGCATTTTTAAGGGAATCGAGAAGATTCATGAAATCTTTCTTTTCCATCAGGTGCGGGTTGATACCCTGGGGCAGGGGAGGCGCTTCGTAAGGCTGTCCCGTGGTGAGATCCCTGCGGTGGTCTTTTCTGTTGAAAGCGCCGATAATTTTATCCTTACCGTCGCAAAGAATAATATTAGAAGTTTTTCCTGTCAGTTCTATATGGAGGGTTCTTTCCACAAAGCCTTCCGGTTCCATGTGCGAATCGGCAGTCAGTGAAAGAATCCTGTCGGTTCCTGTCTGATTGACATACATAATTCTGCTGTTTTCCAGATGTTTGCGGAGCATCATGCAAAAAGCTGAAGGCTCAACGCTTCTGGAAAACTTCTGTGGTATGGGATGGATTCTTTGTTTTCCAGCTTCAAGAGATATGTATAGCAAATAATTTTCGCCTGTAAGGCGGAACCTGAATACAAAATCCATCTCCGATGGCTGAAAAATCTTCTGAAGTCTGGAGTTCACCAGTTTTTCCTCCAGCTCGGAGGCAAAAGCCCGAAAAACGATTACATCCATCTTTTAATTCCTCACGGCTTCGTTTGATCTGAGAAACGGCCGCTGTAAACAGCCTGTCCCACAGTATATTGAAATATAAACTGGCAGATTCTGGTTCCCGGATGGAGAGCCAGGGGAACAGAAGACACATTGGCAATTTCAAGAACCTGATGATTATCAATACCCGGCTGCATAAAACCTGCGGTTATATGAACCATAAGACCGAGGCGGGCAAAACGGCTTCGTCCTTCAAGCCATCCGCAGATATTTGAAGAAAGTTTTATCTTTTCTCTTGTAACGCCGAGAACAGTTTCCTGAGGCATCAGAACAAAGTGTTCGTCATCCTTTATCTCCACCTCGTCGGTAATCTGGTGGAAGTCGGAATCGTCCCTTACATCATATATTTCATGGAGTTTTCTGAATGTGCGGAACATATTACCCAGTGAAAGATCCACTGATCCCGGGCTTACCATATCCTCGGTAAAAGGATCAATTACTATGTTTCCCTGTTTGATTTCTCTTAAAATATCTTCCTGAACTAAAATAGACATAACTAACCTCTTTGACAATTTAACTTTCTTCTGATTCGCTGCGGAATCCGTTTAAACCTGCAAAGGGGCACATTTTGAAATTGGTTTCGTACAAATAAAAAAAGCGCCTGTTTGACGCTTTTTTTTCTAAAATCTGTTTGCTTATCCCTGAGGCTGAAGCTGGGGCTGTTGCTGTTCCTGCTGCGGAGGTTGAGGTTGCTGCTGAACCTGCTGTTGGGGCTGGTTTGCAGCTTTTTCCCTTGCCAGCAGTGTTTTGAGAGTGCTGGCGCCGCCCAGGGCTGCTCCCACAACTGCCGCTCCTGCCACTGCAGGAAGGCCGAATATCAAGCCCAGAGGAGCAAGGCTTATCGCTCCCGCTATTGCGCCGAGGGTGATTTTGCCTTTCTTGCCGAGAGGGTGTTTGTCGAGGAAAGGCTCGATTTTGCTGACGACTTTATTTGAAATATCTTCAACGCCGTTTCTGATAATCTGACGGATAGGAGGACCAATTACAGCGCCGATTCCGCCTGCAATAGCTCCTGCCGTTGCGCCTGCCGCCATTGCCGCAGGTCCGCCCAGCGTGCCGGTGAGAGCGCCTGTGGCTGCACCGCTGAGTGCGCCCATTACCACTCTGCCTGCGGGTTTAACCGCTTTACCGCCGATTCCGCCTGCTGCTGCCGCTGCAAGGGGGATAGCTGAGTTTGCGCCCATAGCCGCTGCTGTCATGCCGGCTATGAATCCGCCGTAAATTCCGTCTCTTGTGGATGATTTTCTGCTGCCTGACAATGTGCCTGTGGCTCCTGCCAGACCGCCAAGTATTCCGCCTGCTGCAAGGGTGGGTACAGCAATGGCTCCGCCGAGAATTGCCGCCGCCGCTGCTACTGTGGCAACGCCAATGGCAGTTCCGACACCTGCGCCTGCAAGAAGAGCTTTTGACATGGAACCTGTCGCTTCGCCGGCTTTTACGCCGATATAACCACCAAGCGCTCCTGCTGCTCCAGCTACGGGACCGCCTGTGATATAACCTTCGAGTCCGCCGCCAAGTGCTCCGGAAATAGGGGAGGACTGATAGGAATCCCCTGCCGTCTCAGGACGGGGCTGGGCGTATTCCACCAATTTTCTCGGTATATCAGTAATGGCATTTCCGAATGAACGAATTTCCATATTTTTCCACCCTGTTTCTTAAATTTCTATGAGATTACTTTCTATTTAATAGTGATTTCTTCCAGAATTTTTATCTAATCCTTCTCATGACCATCATTTGTTTTGATTTTAGAAAAATCCATAACTTCGTTAATGAGGTAAGTTTTTCTGAAACTGAAATGGTTTAGAGGGGATGTCGCTTCTGTCCCAGATTAAAACCTGCTGCTCCTAAGAGTGAAAGCCATCTTTGAACCGCAACCATCTTTGATTATCCTGTTAAGTTCTCTGGCTTCCTCTTTTGACAGAAGCCCGCGGATTTTTATAAAATCCTTACCCGGCGTACCTGTTGAAAGAGATTTCAAATCCTCGGCAAGATCTACCACTTTATGGAGAGATGATTCAGGCAGTTTTGAAGCTGCTTTTATCAGCCTGCACATCAGGAGGGGATAACTGGATTTTTCATAATCGAACTTTTCCATATTACTACCTCCTTTATGCTCTATAACCGGAGAGAACATAGTTCCCTCCGGTTACAATTATATCATATCTGAATATCTGATACCAATCAGACTATTTTTCTCAGAACATTGACGACTACCCCTGCGAGTGCTCCGCCCACTGCTCCGAGGATTGTTCCTCCGAGAACCTGACTCATGATACCATAGCGGGGAGCAACTTCCACCGTTTTGGTGATTTTCTCCATTGCCGGGCTTTCGCCGATTCCGAGGAGGCCTTTTTCCATTTTTGGACCTTCGAGAACGACATCTCTGTTGGGGACATTGGTTTCTTTCACTACTTCAAATACTGAATGGTAGTGATCCTGAGGCATCTGTCCGAGAGTCATTTTCTCCATAATAGGCTGTTTCCAGCTTATTTCCTTACCTTCGCCGTGTCCAGCTTCGATCATGGCTCCAAGTCCGCCGAGAACAGCGCCGCCAGCGGCTCCAAGTCCGGCACCGGCTGCTATAACTTTGCCTTCGCCTTCGATGGGTCTGTCCTGTCTGCCTTCGAACTGTCCCTTTTTCATGATCTTTCTGCCCACTGCAAGGGCTACACCCAGTCCGCCGCCAATGGCTGCGCCTGCAACCATATTTTTGATGCCTTCGGAAACCGGTGATTCTGCGTTCACAGAATGTGTCACCTGAGCTTCTTTGGTCTCAAAAGTACCGACTTTCTGGTATTCGATTCTGGGGGAGAATGTATGGTTATAACCCTGAAGGGAGCCGGCTGAATCCTTGTCTTCCGCAAGTTTGCCGTCAAATCCCTTTAATACGGGTTTCTGAATGTCATGTTTTGTCTCGGTGACATTGATTTTGGCTTCATCAAGAGCGGTCTGAAGCACGCCGTCTGCCATTCCAAGCGCTCCGCCGATCGCTGCGCCGCCTGCGGCACCTACAACAACCAGATCCTTATCGGAAAAATCGGAAAGTCTGGGGGGACGAAGCTCTGCTTTTTCACCGATCTTGTCAAGATCTTTACCAACTTTGTCAACACGATCTTCAATGCGATCGTAGCTGTCGGTAATGTCTTTAAGACCTGAATCATTGGGCTTGTAATCTCTTGAAACGCCTTCGTCGCCGGTAATGTTGGATTTTACCCAGTTACCGACTGAGCCGGCCATATTTCTAATGGAATCCATCGAGAGTTTCCCCTCCTTTCCTTATTTGTGAAGCTGTGCTTCCTTATCACGGAGCTGCTGTTCCCAACGGTTGAGATCAGCTTCTTTCTGCATAAGTCTGCGTTTGTCTGATTCGATTCTGCTTCTCTCGCCTTCGAGTTCGGCATTGGCTCTTGAATATTTCTGATATTCCGCTGTGGCATTCTGTTTTTCGCTGTTAGCCTGATTTCTTAAATCTTCAGCTCTGCGAAGTTCCTGATCTGCCTGGCGGAGTTTGCCTGCTGCCTGATCTTCGTATCTTCTGGCGTCGTCAAGTTTGGTCTGCCATTCTCTCTTAAGAGGTGTGACTTCTCTCTCGACTCTGTCAGCGATGATTCCGTCGATATTTCTTTCCTTGTTGTTAAGATCGCTTTCCCGTCTGTCGAGTTTGCTCTGACGATCCTGATACTCTCCTTCGAGGACGCCTTTTCTCTCGTTGTAGAGTTTCTGTGCGCCGGCTTCGATGTGCTGGTCCACTTTCTGCTCTTTTTCGTTGAGTCTGGCTTCCCAGGCTTTGAGTTCGCCTTCTTTTTTATCAAGTTTGGCTTCCCATTCACGGAGGTCTGCTGATTTATCGGTGTACATCTTGTCAGCTTTTTCCTGAATGATCTTGTCCATATTGGTTTCTTTTTCTTTGAGTTTGACATCCCGGTCGTTCATTGATGCTTCTCTGGCATCCAGATCCTGGGATTTCTTCTCGTGATAAACTTTTGCGTCGGCTGTCTGTTTTGCCAGATCTGCTGAAAGCTGTTTGAGTTCTCCTTCTTTCTGACCGAGGAGTTCTTCTTTCTTCTGCAGTTCTGCGAACTGTTTGCCCTGCATAATCTTGTTGCCGACCCATTTGATTCCCTTGCCTATGCCTTCGGCTACTTTCCATCCGCCGTAAGCTCCGGCTATGCCGAATACTACTGCGCCGGCTATGCCGCCGGTCATTCCCGCTGCTGTGATTCCGGCGAGGGTGAGGTTCTGGGCGAGAAGACCTGCTACGAGGGTTTTTGCACCGGCTACCGAGGCTCCGAGGAGTCCGCCGCCGATTACGCCGCTGCCGAGGCCTACGCCGCTGACCATTGAATTAAAGGCTTTTCTGATTGCGCCCGGATTGTCATCTGATGAAGATGATGATACTGTAACTTTGTCTTTTGTATCCACGGTAGCTGCATCATTGCTTTTGCCGAGTTTCGGGGGAGCTGCCGTATATGATGATAAATTGTGTATTCCTACTGATCTCATTGAATCCATTATTACTTACCTCCCACCTTATTTTCGATAGCGTGGATGGTGCCTGTCACCAGTCCCACTGCTCCGCCTATCAGCATACCCGGAAGTTTGCCGATAAGTTCCGCTGATTTACGAGCTACCTGAAATGCTCCGAGGCCTGTTGATACACCGCCGATAGCGATGCCGGCTTTTGCCAAAAGGCCCGTAGTGGCGAATGATGTGCCAAGGAAGGAAAGAAGTCCTTTTGTGCTCACTGCTGCGATTACAGGGCCGACTCCCATTCCCAGTGCTCCGAGGAATAATGCGCCACCTGCTGCGCCTGCATACAGACCTGCTGTGAGTCCTGCGATTCCCAACGCTCCGCCTACGCTGGAGGATGTAATGTTGCCGACCTTTACGGCCGATTCCCTTGCTTCGCTAAGTACAGTACTTACGAAACTGTCTTTTGCCTCTGCCGGAGCTGTTTCCGCCTGGGGAGCGGGTTTCTCGGCAGCTTTCATTGGCGCCATTGGTACGTTTGTGTTGATTCTGTTTATGGCATCCACCTGCTACACCTCCAATAATTATCGGGTTACCCCGTTGCTAACATATCATTTTGGATATTATTATCAAAAATATTATCACACATTCGTATCTTTCCCGCAATATGTCTCATGTTAACAAGTTATTAACAGATGGACTGAATATTGTATTTTCAACCTTTTATCGACATTTTGAGTGAAAATAGTGCTAAGTTATAGCATGCAAAATTATGATGTTCAAAAAGTTTTTTTAATGCCGGAAGCAGCCGAAAATGAAGAGAGGGAAACAATTTTCAGTTTCCCTCAGTTCTGATTCCGAATAATTCTTACTATGCTCTTTTCAGATATTCTGATGAGCGGGTGTCAACAAGAATTCTGTCGCCGATTTCAACGAACAGGGGCACATTCACTGTTGCGCCTGTTTCGAGGGTAGCGGGTTTGTTGCCGCCCTGAGCTGTGTCGCCTTTGAATCCGGGCTCGGTGTGAGTAACTTCCAGTTCCATGTGAGCCGGAGGTTCGATACCGATAATTCTTTCGCCGTGCATCAGCACATCCATGTTGGCGCTGTCTTTGAGCCATTTAATTGCGTCGCCCATTGAATCGGGTGAGACATTGATCTGATCGTATGTTTCAGTATCCATAAATACATAAGCATCTCCGGTGTTGTAGAGATACTGCATGGGTTTTTTGTCAATATGGGCTCTTGGTACTTTCTCGCCTGCCTTGAAAGTTTTTTCAAGTGAGTTGCCGTTTATAAGATTTTTGATCTTTGTTCTTACAAAAGCCTGGCCTTTTCCGGGCTTAACGTGCTGGAATTCAACTATGGTGTAAAGCACGCCATCCAGTTCGATTGTCATACCGTTTTTGAAATCATTGCTGGAAATCATCCGATTTACTGCCTCCGAATGTATTGGTTTGGTGTTATTCGCTTGTTTCCTGATATTTCCTTCAATATCTTTTTGTACTTATCATATTTTGATCGAGATATCAGCAGATTGTATTCTTTTGGTGAGATTGTATTTTACATGATATTGTTGAATTGGGACTCCGGCTTCCCCCCCCTGATTAAGGTCGGGGTTTGGTTTAATGAGCATCCGGTTTAGCGGGAAACTACCAAATTCCATGTCAAAATGGGTTTGGAGTTGTGAAAAACACCGGAGAAATATGGTATAATAGAAGACAATCTCAGTAAGACTGAAGACAGAATGTCTTCTGCTGAAATAGTGAAGGAAGAGGTTTTTGCCAATCTGTTCAGGGCATACAAACAACAGGATTGGGCAGAATTCAGAAGTAAAACAAGAGATACCGGCATAAATTTTGGAGATAGTTATAATTTTTTCAGAAGGCTGTTTGGTGAATAAGATGGAACATAGAATTTATAAATACATAGGCGAAGATATGCCTTCCAGTTTCGATGGTGTATTTATTGATGAGGATGTATTTTATAAACTTGCTGCCATTCTTACTGTTGAGGGTAATGAGTATAAACTTGAAGGTGAAGATGATCACATTATTGACTTTTTAAAGGAAATGCTTGAAAAAGATGGTAAGAAGGAAATCGATTACTGTGTTTTTGGCTGGCAGAAAGCCCATATTTCAGATGAAAAATTTTCTTTTGCTTTGTATTATTTCTTTTCTTCTTATTCTCCCTGCTTTAATGGTGGATATACTTCTGACTTCAGTATAAATAATGATGGCAAATGGAGACCGATTCCCGTTCACAGCAGGGAGGAAGCTGAGAAGCTTCAGGAGGAATGGCGGAAAGCTATGGAAGCCAGGAAAGTTACCTGACACAAAAAGGTTGACTTATATGACCGCTTCGGCGGTTGTTTTATTTCGGAGGGAGGTTGAGGGGCAATGCCCATGAATAAAGGCGTGGATTTATCTGATCGCTCACGAGGGTTGGGTTGGTTTGCCCAGCTCCCGGAGAAAACTTTTTTGAAAAAAGTTTCCTCGCGCCCACCCTGCGGGCAGGCACCCGCCTTCCCAAAACTTTTGAATTGGGGGACCGACCAGGGACCGTGGGGTTTGGGGATCCTCAGAGGGAACCACGCTTTTTTGGAAAAGCGAGGTTACCCTCCGAACCTCCCTCCTTTAAAAACAAGAGTATGGGGTTGAGGTTTTAAGTGGATTTTGCTAATTCAGTGGCATTGGGGGGTAGAACCGACCGGGGTTTCAGGACCGACCGTGGGGTTTAGGAATCGTCAGAGGGAACCACGCTTTTTTGGAAAAGCAAAGTTACCCTCCGAACCTCCCTCCCTGAAAAACATAAGTATGGGGTCGGGGATTTAAGTGGATTATTCTAATTCAGTGGTATTGGGATTAATCCGTTCTTATGATGTTCTGATTCTTGGATCCGCCCAGCCGTAGGCTATGTCGGTTATGAGGTTGGCGAGGATTATCATTGCTGATGCTATGAGAATATCCCCCATCATTACTGAATAGTTTCTCTGTTCCATTGCCTGAATGCCAAGTCTGCCGATTCCCGGCACTGCAAATATATATTCGATTACAAATGAGCCTGCTGCTATATCTGGCAGAGAGAGGCCTATGAGAGTTATCATGGGCAGCATTGCAGGTTTAAGGGCATATTTGTAAATTATTGTATTTTCGCTTATACCAAGAGCCCGGGCTGTTCTGATGTAGTCCTCCTGAAGGGTTTCCACCATAGATGCCCTTATATATCTGCTCCAGCCTGCAATATTTCTGACCGTTAGCACCAGAACGGGGAGAAAAAGTGCAAGAAACCAGGCTCCTGCCTGTTCCCATAAAGTCATTCCGTCCATAACAGGCAGTCCGATGGTGCTGAACGGAATCAGCCGGGACTGAACCACAAACATATATATGGCAAGCAGTGCAAGCCAGAAAGACGGTACGGATAACCCCGAAAAGGAAAACAGCGTCAGAATATGGTCGAAAGGTGAATTTCTGTGGACGGCGCAATAAACTCCAAGGGGAACCGCCGCAAGAAAGCTGAGGATATACGAAATGCCCATAAGCGTAAGTGTTATGGGCAGTCTTTCCATAATAACATCTGCCACCGGTCTTCCGTCAACCAGTGAATATCCCAGATCGCCTTTTGTTGTGATGTTCTTAATCCATATTCCATACTGAACATAGACGGGTCTGTCCAGTCCGAGGTTGTGTCTGATTCTTGCCCTGTCTTCCGGTTTTGTCCGTGGATTCATAAGCATATCCGCAGGATCCCCGGGGGCGGCATGCAGTATAAAAAAAGTAATTACGGAAACGGCAAAAAGAATCGGTATTGAAAAAAGAATCCTTTTGAATATGAATTTTAACATTTATGTGGGAATTATTTCCTTGTAAGATCCTGCAGTTCGAGGATGACCCATTTATCATTTTCCTTAACCAGTTTAACCTTGTCGCTGCCTTTATCGCTTTCGGTTTTGCCGTCCATGGTTACTTTTGCGTTGTAAGTAGTAACTATGGTGACTGATTTTTCTGTGGATTCCTCTATTTTAAAATTCTGATCGGTCATTTCGAGGGTCAGTTTGCCTTCTTTGATTGCTGCTGTAACAAGGAGATATACGCCGAGGTGTCCGCCGATGGTTTTGGGATCTGCGTTGTCTGTAACCTGTTTGATAATGGATTCTGAAACCAGTGGCTTTATTGACATAATATCGCCATTCTGAAGGCAGGTGTAAAAAGTTTTAACAACACTTTCCGGTGTGGATGCCGCTGCTTTTTCCTGTGCAAAAACTCCTCCGGCGGGCAGAAATACCAACATTAACAGGACTACTGCCATAATAACTTTTTTCATTTATAGGTTCTCCTTTAATAATAGAGATATTTAGCCAGTCTGGCGCCGAGAGCTGCATTTTCCTTCAGCAGGGCTATGTTTGCCTGAATGGTTTTTCCACTGGTAAGCGTGTGGAGTCTTTCGAGTAGGAAAGGCGTGACATCTTTACCTGAAATTTCCATTTCCTGAGCTTCGAAAAGTGATTTTTCAACAACTTCCTCAAGGAAAGTTTCTCCAAGGGAGTATTCCTGGGGAACAGGATTTGCGATTAAAACTCCCTGTTTCATTCCTATTTTCTGTCTGATGCGCAGTATTCCTGCAATTTCGTCCACTTCGTCCATTCTTTCCGGCACCGGGAGGTTTGAAGAACTGCAGTAGAAAGTGGGGAAGCTGTCTGTTCTGTAACCTATCACCGGAATGGCTGCGGTTTCCATATATTCGAGGGTTGCGGGAATGTTAAGAATCGATTTGATGCCTGATGTAACAAGGGCTACGGGTGTGGTTGCAAGGGTTGTGAGATCTGCAGAAATATCAAATGTTTTTTCAGCCTGTCTGTGAACTCCGCCCATTCCGCCTGTAACAACAAGGGGAAGGCCCATACGGTGCGCCATAAAAAGTGTGGCGGAAACAGTGGTTGCGCCGTCTTCTCTTTTTTGTATGCACTGGGGGATATCACGAAGGTTTACTTTCCTTGCCCGTTTTCTGTCTATCATAGCGGATATGTCTTCCGCACCGAGGCCAATCTTTATTCTTCCGTCTGAAATTCCTACAATGGCGGGTATTGCCCCTTCCTGCCTGATGATTTTCTGGCATTCCACCAGAGCAGGTATCGAATATTCTTCAGGAAGGCCATGGACCCATACCGTTGATTCTATAACAACCACAGGCAGCAGTTGCTGCATTGCGTCTTTGATTTCAGGGTGAATATCAAAATATTCCATCATAATTATCTCCTGTAAATAAACAAATAAAGATTCCGCTTGCCGGTTCGGATTTATGAAATGAATTTCTATTCGGATCAGGTAGCTGGAATTAATTCCCTTTCAGTATTACTGCAGGAAAATAGGATCTTCTCCGGGACCCGGGCTGGCGGGTGGGGGATTTTCCTTCATCCAGCGTGGTGTTGGTTCAGGCAGTGGTGTACCTGTGCTTCTGACTCTTTGTCTCGGCTGTTTGTAGCTCGAGGGTCTTGTGGCGGAAGGTATGCCTTTGTGGGTAATAACTCCGTTTTCGCCGCTGAATCCTGCGGGACCTGAGCCTGGATTCATAACAGGTTTTGACTGGTTGAGCTGTTTCAGGAGAGTTCCGGTTTTGCTTGTGGTTGTTTCCTGATCCTGTTTGTAAAGCTGAAAGTGGAAAACTGCAAATACTGCTGCGGCGAGGATAACTGCAATAACAATCAGAGTGCCTGCCAGAGATCCGGGCTTTTTGGCATCTTTATCAATAAGGTGTTTTGCACCCCATTTTTCCCATTCGCCTTTGGAGTATTCCTCTATGGACTCAGGCTGCTTTTCCGCTACGGGTTCCTGTTTGGAATCAAATCTTGCCTGTTTGTTTTCCTGCAGACTTTTCTCAGCAGCTTCTATTAGTTTTTTCAGCTTCTTGTCGTTTTTGCTCAAAGTGTTCACATCCTGTATCTGAAAATACGAATTATCTTATTTTACCGATATTACTTCGATATATCCCGATGAAGGGAAGTTGGGCGGTGCTTTGTGGAGAAGCCTTGGGTCGTAACGGAAGTTTCTGACATAACCGGAGTATGGCTCTCCTTTTTTCATTGTACCCACAGGTCCCCTACACTTCTGGGTAAGGCATCCGTAGAGGCTGAAAACCCCTCTGGGATAGCCGTCAAGATAGTTTTTCAGGTATAACGAACCGTTAATTACCATTATTGCCGCATCTATATTCAAATCCTGCTTTGTATATGGCTCCGTGTTGAGGACAACATCACTGTTGCTGATAAGGCCAAGGAGATCTTTTTTGGGGTTGAGGTATGAAATGGTTCCTCTTATTTCCATATCTCCCGCAGAGGCTACAGTGCAGCTTCCTCTGAATACGCCGCCTTCAATTATCACTTTTCCTTCTGAAAACAGGGTAAGGTTCAGGGTGTCAACTTCCTCGTTTTCCCATTCCTGACTGTCGCCGGAGTCCCCTGAGTTTACCGTATCTCCTGAGCTTTTTGCCCAGCGGATTCTTGCTTTGCCTGAATCAAAAAACTTTATGTATATGTCTTTGTTGTAGGTTTTGTCCGCAGCCTGACTTATGTATTCGATATCATCAGGCATAGGAACATCGAGGGTGCCGCCTCTGAATGAAAAATTCTTCTCGGCTCCCGGTATTGCCACTGGTTCATCAAGGTTGTAGCCTGTGCTGAAGTGGTAAAATCTGGATGGGTCCTTAAAAACTTTGCCATTGCTGACATATTTTTTTCTGTCTTCAGTCATAAGGGTATCATTATTGTTGAAGCTTGTAACTTTGCCTGAAAACTGAGGTCTGCCGGATATTGAGAAAAATCCGTTTGTGTGGACATCGCCTTCCATTTTGTCCCTGTCTGTAATCCACAGGCAGGTATCGCCTGAATTTTCAGCATCACTGAAATAAACATAGTCGGTAAAGGGCTTTCTGATAAGCCATGCTGTGATGGTGTGGGAGCTTTCCTCGCATCTGCCGGTGGCAATAACCTTCCATAACTTTCTGGAAGCATGGATGTTTGAAACTGGTGCCCAAACCGAAACGGTATAGCTGCATTTTCCATTTTCAAAGCTGGCTTTTTCCGGTGCGGAAACTCCCCACCAGTGGTCCCGGGATAATCCGGCCACTGCGTTCTGAAGTCCTGTTCGCGCCATATAATAGGCGTTTTCATCTTTTTTGGCTTGTTCTGCGGACTTTCTGTTTTTTTCCGCAATTTTATTGAGTCCTGCCGCCGCTACAATGCACAATGCCAGGAGGATTATGGAAAAATAGAGTGCGTATCCGTTTTTCCCCCTGTGTGTTCTGCCTTGTCTATTTATCATTAATTGCCGCTCCAATTATTCTACCAGCACGAAAACTTTCATGCTACCGGTGTACTGTTTTTTTCCTTCTACTGTTGTAACAGTAACATTGAATACCTTGTTTGAAGACCAGGTGAAGCTGAGAGTTATTGAACCGTCTCTGCTGACTGCCACATCATCTGTTCTTGTTGCGGAAACTGCTCCCGCTGTGGTGTATGTGGTGAGTTCTCTTTTGAGAATCTTTCCGCTTACATAATACTTCACTTTCTGATAGTTGGCAGGGTTTGTTCTGTCAAAATCAGTGGCTGTGGGGTCAAAATTGGCATAGTTGGGTTCTGTGAATTCTATGTAATTACTGGTTGTATTGTTCTTGTTGGGATAAAGCACAGATGTTGATCCAACTGTGGGGGTGATTCCCAGATAACCTCTGGCGGCGTTTGTTCCCTGTCCGGGGTCGGGGCAGGGTGCTGACTGTCTTAGTTCATTGCCGATTACATCAAGGATTTCCCTGCAGTTCTGCTGTGCTGCCACATCGGCATCCGCCATTCTGAAATATCTCAGTCCGATAATCAGTAAGCCGAGAAGGGACAAAACAAAAAGAAGAAACACACCGGCGGTTATAATAACTTCCGGCAGAGTAAAACCTTTTTGTATTTCAGATCTTCGTTTTATCAAAAAAAAATCACCTCAAAACAAGCTTAAGCATGGAAAATTTCATCAGATCAGGGAGCGACTGCTCCTGTGAGGGTATATCTCTTGACCCTGCTTCTTTCAGTCCATACCACTTCAACTTTTATGATCTGTATGTTTGTGTTTCCTCCGGGATCCGATTCTCCCCACCATCTTCTGTATCCGAGGGGGTTGCCTGAGCCGTCTCTGGGAATAATGCCCGGATAATCCGTTGAGGGTGTTGTGCTGATATAAGCATTGGACGAAAGAATTTCATCCATTTTTTCCTGAGTAAGAAGCATAACCTGGGTTGTTGTCCAGGAATTTGCATTCAATTTGAAAAAGCTTGGGAACATGCCTATTACAGCCAGCACTCCTACTGAAAGAACGCCAATGGCTATGAGAATTTCTATTAGTGAAAGTCCCCGTATGGATCTGTATTTAATTCTTTCCAATTAACAAAGCCTCCGGCTTTTTCTGAAAATTTAGTTGCCAAGGGCCATATTGTCTTTGACAGACAGTATGGAGAGTTTTCCGGTTAAGGGATAATTGGGCGGCGGGTAACTGAGCAGCTTTTTGTCGTAGATATAATTTTTATTATATCCCGTTACTGTTGAGGAAGTTGACGAATTGAATGTTCCAACCGGTCCTCTCTGTTCCTGTATGAGTCCGCCGTATATTGTTAAAGTCCCTCTGGCTGATCCCTGATTGTAATTGTCAACATAGAATGAGCCGTAGAGGGTCATTAAGACCGCATCAAGTTCGATGTTTTTTTGCGTATTGCTGCTGGTGGTCAGTACAATGTCTTTTTCGGATACCAGACCCAGAACATCCTTTGTTTTGTCCTTGTAAAGGATGCTGTCTTCGATATACATATCTCCTTCTGAGCCTATGGTTACTTTTCCTTTTACCGTTCCACCTGTTATTGTAACATCTCCGCCGATGTAAAGCGTAAGATTGTCGGTTGCATAGTATGTGGTTTCCGTGGTTGTTTTGGTTCTTGTTTCATAAACCCAGACGCCGTTTTTTCTGACCCTGACCTGATATGAGCTTGTCTGCTGGGTAGTGGCTTTTACTCTTCCCGTATCTTCAAATGTAAGTTCCGTATTCTGGTAGATTTTCTGGCTCGACTTGTCCGCAATGTCTCCTGTATCCACAGGAAGGGGAACTTCAGGTTGTCCGCCGGAAAACTTGAAATCAGGGCTGTTATTGAGGGCTATGGGATAATCCTGAGTGTAATTGTCATAGACATTGTAATACTTAGCGGGATCAGAATATGTTGTCCCGTTTACCACATAGAGTCTTGAATTGGTTTTATAGTATGGATCATTATTGTTGTGGCTTGTTACGGGGTTAGAAAACTTAGGGTTTTTGTATATGCTGAAATAGCCGTTGGTGTGAACCTTTCCGTCAAGCTGGTCCCTGTCGGTGAACCAGATGGTACTGTTGCCGTTCTTTTCCGCATCTGTAAAGTAGGCGTATTCCGCAAATGACTGAAGCTGGAGCCAGGTGGTCAGTTCCCGTCTGGCGCCGTTGCTGAGGCCCACGCATGTAACTTTCCACTTTTTATTTGTGGATGTGGCGTTGGAAGTGGGGACCCAGACAGTAACCACGCAGGAATCATTTCCGATTGTAAAAGTGGTTGAACCTGTTGTGCCCCAGTAATAGTCGTTTTCGAGTTCATCTATAGCTTTGGACAATCCGTAACGTGCCATATAGTAGGCTCTGTCCGCATCAAGATTGTTATTCACATTCCTGCTGTAACTGGTTGAAACGGCAACCAGACCGAAACCGAATATAGAAAGAATTGTTAGGATTGCCAGTGTCAGGAATAGTGCTACGCCGTTTTTTCGGGCTATATTTCTGCCGAATATCACAAAAACTCCTCCCAAGATTTCAGTCTGCTTTTTCTTTTTCTCTGGTTGCTTATGCCTTTTTATCTAATTCTATTCTATCGGAAAAACAATTACATTTCAATTATTTTACAAAAAAAACAACATGAAATTTAACATAAAAATCATATCATAAAAAATCATAAAATTAATTTGCCGGCAGACTTAAATAAAAGGCAGTTTTCCAAGCTTTGCGGACTAATCCTGTTCCGGGGGAAAACCTTATATGGGGGTTATTCTTTATCCGTCAGATCCGGGTGAAAACCAATGCCCATGAGTTAAGGCATGGATTTATCTAATCGTTTACGAGACTTGTGTCGGTTTGCCCAGCTCCCAGAGAAAACTTTTTTGAAAAAAGTTTCCTCGCGCCCACCCTGCGGGCAGGCACCCGCCTTCCCAAACCTTTTGGAATTGGGGACTGTGGGGATTTGGGGACCGTCAGAGGGAACCACGCTTTTTTGGAAAAGCGAGGTTACCCTCCGAACCTCCCTCCTTGAAAAACAGGAGTATTGGGCTGGGGGATTTGAGTAAATTTCACTAATTCAGTGGCATTGGGGTGAAAACCGGTTGCGGTGTTTTCCCGGAAAGACCGTTGGCAGGCTGCCGGATTAGCGGTTTACTCCCTGGCAGCGGAAACAGATTACCCCGTTGTCAGCAAACCTGTATTTATCTTTTCCGCATAATGCACAGAAATATCGTCCGCATCTGCTGCATGTAAAGGCGCAGTCGGGGCATACACTGTGTCCGAAGCTGCAGATTATGGTTTTGTGGTTTTGAAACGAAGCATTGCAATTTTCGCAGTGTGTTTTTCGTTTGGGGGCGAAAAGTCCCATTTCCGGCACCGAAGAGGAATTCGCCATGCCTGAAGCAACTGGAGCCTGATTTTGCGAATAGCAGTCGTTGCAGTAGATTTTTCCCGGAGGCACTGCTTTACCGCAATTCTCACAGGTATTGAATCCTCTTGCATCTGCTTCCGGGACAGGGGCGAAATTTTTCTGGAGAAGGGCATGGGGGCTTATATCTCCGGGTCTGCTGACACATACGAATCTTTCATCTTCAGGTATTTCCCGAACAAAACCGGGCATCTGCCCATATTCTGTATGGAATTTGGGAGCAGCTACAGGTGGAGCAGGCTGTTCGATTACTTTTGGAGGAATTGTGGGATCCGCAAGGATTTCAGCTTCCCGGTCAGCATAGGCTGAATAGAAATCTGTTTTGTCCAGTGGAACCGATGTTATATTAAGATCTGTCCACATTGCAGCTTCGCCGTTCAGGGGGCTTTTCAGGTTGTAACTCTGATAGCAGATCATTTCTGCAATACGAATAAGTAGATGGGCAAGGGATTCGCCTGCAGCCCAGTGGTCCCCGATGCAAATCTGCTGGGGTGAAATATTGGGATGATAAAGAGGGGAAAGCATACGGCAGAACGGTGCTTCCCTCGGATAGCCCTTGGGAAGAATCATTTCAACCAGATGCATGTCTTTTTCCCTGATTTTGCCTTCGTCCTCCACAATACCTTTAACTCTGTATTCGACAATATATCTTTCCGGCGGATTGCCGTTGTATTCCTGAATATTTATATAGCTGCTGTCTGTAAAAAGGTTTGAAAGCAGTTGATAGTCAGCGTAAAGCCTCCTGAGTCGTACGCTCAAAAATGATCACATCCTTGTTTTTGCTAAGATAAATATAAAAACATAAAAACATGAAAAAAACATTGAAGCTGCAAGGAGCAGCCTGTATATGGGGGTGAACCTGTCCACCATTTTTCTGTTAGAGAAATACCATATAGGGCAGACAAGCAGAATAACCGGAGAAAGAACACCGATTATACTGACAAGGAAAAACACGATTGAGGCAACTTTAACTTTGCCTTCTTCAGGATCAGCCTGTTTTGGAGGTGCTTTGTAAATACTCTTTCTGCTCATCGGAGTGGCTGATTTGAGATTTTCCTTACAGTGAGGGCATTCCAGCGCATCCATGGGTGTGGATTCTCCGCAATAGGGGCAGGTTTTATTTTCGATACCCCAGTGGGCTTTCTGAAGATTTTCGTCTATTTCGCTTTTTTTGTATTCAGGTGCATAATCACAACCATAAATCGAACACCCGCCGTATTCCTCCCAGCAGTCCTGATGGAATGGGATCTGGCATTTCGGACAGATGTTTTTCTGATCAGATTCCTGAATTGGCGTGTAACAAATCTGGCAAATTATATGATTCCGGCTTTTACCGGTGTTTTCCATTATAATACTCCTGATTAATTCAAACTGGCTGCAATTTGTATTAATATGCTGATTACAAACATACAGGCTCCGAGGACTACTGCCACTATGCCGAGATTGTAAGCTGTTTTTCCCTGAGGAGCCTGGCTTTCAATCAGTAGTGCATCTTTTCCCTTTTTTATGGCAAGAATCCCAAGGACGATAGCAGCTACGGGGACAAAAAACAGTATGCATCCTATAATTGCCATCGTAACGGCGTTTTTGCCCATGTTGGGATCAACATATCCTCCAGGTGCTGAAAAACCTCTTTCGTTCTTTAATCTTTGATCAACTATGGCGTTGCAATATTTACATTTTGCGGCGACTCTTTTAATGGGTCTTCCGCAGTTTACACAATACTTTTCATCAGCAAGAAGCTGGGGAGGGGGACCTCCTGCCGGAGGTGCAAATCCCTGACCCTGCTGCACGGGCTGTCCCTGGGGGATAACTCCTCCCGGTCTTACCGGGGGTGGGGGAGGAAATGCTCCCTGTTGTGAGCCGTCGGGTTTTTGGGGTTGGGTTGCGTATTGGGGCGGAGGCGCTGAATTCTGCCATCCTCCGGGCTGAGGCGCCGTAGCGTATCCTGCATTGCCGGGGCGTCCCTGCATTTGAGGCAGACGCTGATCAGAGCGCTGAACCCTGCATCTCTCGGACTGGCATCCGTTTTTGGGGAAACAATCGGTATGATAAGCTGAATCACAGGTTCCGCAGACTGTTATCTCATCGCCGAAAAATATGTTTTTCAGACAAACGGGGCAGCCTCTGTTCATATACTTTTTGTTGGCTTTCATCTGATAAGGAGCCGTATGCGGAGCTACTTCGAGAGGAAGCCCTTCGGGTGTGAGCGGGGGGACCGAGGGTGCATGCTGGACTCCGGGAACATCAAAATCAATGGAAGGTCCCTGTGCGGGGGGTGGCGCCTGTACCTGCGCCTGTGCCGCAGGCTGCTGGGGTTGTGATGCATATTCCGCAAAAGACGGCGGAGCCTGAACTATGGTGTCGGCTTTTGCGCCGCACCAGGGACAATCACTGAGATTATCCGCAAATTCGTATCCGCAGTTGTTACAGTTCATGGCAAAAAGCTCCCCCTTTGGTTTTTTTTGTAAATTTCACCTGAATGTTTTATTTTGATCTTTCTTTTTCAGAGAAGCTGAAAACGGTTTTTCCGAGCTGAACTTTATCCCCGTTGCGCAGCTTGCTTTCCCTGACTTTTTTATTGTTTACGTAAAGTCCTGTGGACGAATTGTTGTCCTTTATTACATATCCGTCATGGATCTTTACGATCATAGCGTGTTCGGGATCGATTTCAGGATCCTTGAAGAGGTATATTTCACAGTTGGGGCTGCTGCCCAGAATCGTAATCTCCTTGTAGATGATGAACTGTTTTCCGGTGATGGGTCCCTGAGTCATGATAAGCCAGGCGTCTTTGCTTATCTGTTCAACAATACCGATCATAAGCCCCACAAAAGCTCCTGTGAGGGTGAAACCCACCATTCTGCTGACATCTGCTGATCTGAAGGGATCCATTACGCCTTTCGAAAGTATAAGAACATCGATAGGGTCAAAGAGAAGTCCGCCGAGGAGTGCTCCGATAACACCGCCGATGAAGCCGTTGAGCAGAAGTTTTTTCGATTTGAGTGCAACGCCCTGTCCGAGGCCCATTGTCATACCCAGAAGCGCCCATGCAACTGTTCTTCTGACAACCTGAATAAGGAAAGCTCCGGTATTTTTGAAAGGATCCATTCCGGCGCCTTCTGTGAAGAAACCTACGATACCATAGAAGAACCCTGCGATAAGCATAGAAATAACTCCGCCCACAGCACCGATAAGCATGCCTATTAAGCCTGCTTTAACAGCTTTCATCCAGGTTCTGGAAAGAAGCCCGTCGGCGCATCCTATAAATAATCCGATAAGTGCACCGAGGAGGGGGAATATAAACAATGACCATAAATTCTTTTCGTTAGACTGATCTTTCAGAGATTTGTCCGAGAATGCCGCAAAGGGGGTTGGGCTTACCTGAATTCCCACTGCAAGACCGCTATTATCACCTACTCCGTCCTGTATGGCGGCATAGGCATATTGTCCCGGTTTCAGGTCTGAAATTGTCTTGATTTCGTGCTTTTCCTGATCTGTGCCTTTTACTATTGTATTTTCATCGGTAGCATAGACATTTACGCCGTTTATTGTAATGAGGTAAGCTTTTACATTTAAACCGGGAATTGTTTCACCGGCTTTTACTTCCCCGATAACCCCTGTTACTCTGAATACATCGTCAAAATGTGGCTCAATGATCATCCATGCAAGAAGAGCACCCACAAATCCGGCAATAAGCAAATAAAACCAGCTTGATAATAAAAGTTTGGTTTTAGGTGGATCCTTCCTGTGCAGGTAATCCACATCACCCGACAATGCTGCCTGCTGTTCAAGGATTTCTTCTACATGGTTCGATTTGAGATCATCTTTACTGATCCTGATTTTTTCCTCGCTCATGCGATCACTTCCTTGATTTTATTGGACGTGTGATTTTGTCGTTTATTCCTTTTGTACTTTGCTCACACCCATATTATACCCTACATGGTAAATACTTCACCGCGCCTGATTTTTCCTTTGAAAAGGCGCGGTTTTTCATGGCATCACTAATCTATTATGACAATTTATGTCGGATTTTGCAAGATGGATCCGGTTTATTCCTCTCCTCTTCTGAGAGCGGCAAGGAAAGCTTCCTGGGGAATGTTGACGGAGCCGAACATTCTCATGCGCTTTTTACCTTTTTTCTGCTTTTCGAGGAGTTTGCGTTTACGGGTGACATCACCGCCGTAGAGTTTTGCCGTAACATCCTTTCTGAATGCCTTAACATCGGAACGGGCTACGATTCTTGCTCCTATGGCAGCCTGAATGGGAATAGAGAACTGGTGTCTCGGAATGGTGTCCCTGAGTCTTTCAACCAGATCCCTGCCTCTGATTTCCGCAAAGCCCCGGAAAACAATAATGGAAAGGGCGTCGATTTTATCTTTGTTTACGAGAATCTCCATCTTTACCAGATCTGATTTCTGATAGTCTGTAATTTCATAATCAAGGGAAGCGTAACCTTTTGTGCGGGATTTGAGCACATCGAAGAAATCGGTGATGATTTCCGCCAGAGGAATTGTATAGGTGAGAAGAGCTATACCGTGGTATGGATATTCAAGATTGATAAACTCTCCCCGTCTTTCCTGGGCAATTTCCATCACTGCACCGGTGAATTCTTCAGGTGTGATGATTACGGTTTTGGTAAAAGGCTCTTCCATATATTCGATTTGTGTAGGATCGGGAAGGAGGGTGGGGTTGTCGATCCAGATGGTTTCGCCTCTGGTGTTGATAACTTTATAAATAACGCTGGGAGTAGTGGCTATAAGATTGAGGTTGTATTCTCTTTCGAGTCTTTCCTGAACGATTTCCATATGGAGAAGTCCGAGGAAACCGCATCTGAAGCCCACTCCGAGAGCGGCGCTGGTTTCCGGTTCAAAAGTAAGGGCAGCATCATTAAGTTTGAATTTCTCAAGGCTCTCCCTGAGGGTTATGAAATCCATGGGTTCCACAGGATAAAGGCCTGCGTAAACCATTGGTTTGATTTCCTTATAACCGGGGAGGGGATCAGTTGTGGGATCCGCAGCCTGTGTGATGGTGTCGCCGACTTTGGCGCTGCTGAGTTCTTTAATCTGGGCGGTGAGGTATCCCACATCGCCGGCAAGAAGTTCATCAACAGGGGTCAGCTCAGGTGAGAATATACCCACTTCGGTAACTTCAAATTTTGCGCCGGAAGAGCACATCTGAATCATATCGCCTTTTTTGACGCTTCCATCCATCATTCTGATAAAGGGAATTACACCCCTGTATGTGTCATAATGGGAGTCAAAAATCAGGGCACGCATCTGGGCGTCGGGATCTCCGGGAGGCGGGGGGATAAGCTTCACTATAGCTTCAGGCACTTCTTCGCAGTTCAGTCCGTTCTTTGCTGAAACAGCGACGGCGTTTTCCGCAGGCAGGCAGAGAATTTCTTCGATTTCGTGTTTGGTCTTGTCCACATTTGCCGAGAGAAGATCGATTTTATTGATAACCGGAACTATTTCCAGATTATTGTCGAGGGCAAGATAGAAATTGGCAAGGGTCTGTGCCTGAACTCCCTGTGCGGCGTCAACTACCAGCAGTGCTCCTTCTCCTGCTGCAAGAGATCTGGAAACCTCATATGTGAAGTCCACATGACCAGGAGTGTCGATAAGATTAAAAATATAGTCCTGCCCGTCTCTGGCTTTGTATTTGATTGTTACTGCAGAGGCTTTAATCGTAATGCCTCTTTCTCTTTCCAGATCCATGCTGTCGAGCATCTGATCCTTCATGAGTCTGTCTTCAACCGAATGGGTCATCTCCAGCAGTCTGTCTGCAAGGGTGGATTTGCCATGGTCAATATGTGCTATAATTGAGAAATTTCTGATGTTGCTTCTTTTGTAATTCATAGTTCGGTATTATAACGGATAAAAACATATATATCAATGGTTTGTGGTTAAAAATTGACGATGATTTTTTTGATTGAAACTATAGTCCTGATTCGGCAGACAAAAAGAGATTGTGTAAAAACAACCCATACTACAACCCTAAACCTATTCAAACCTCGGATTTGGTAGTTTTTCATTAAATCCGATGCCTCTGGAACCAATGCCACTGAATTAGTAAAATTTGCTCCAATTTCCAGCTAAATACTCATGTTTTTCAAGGAGGGAGGTTCGGAGGGAAAACCGCTTTTCCAAAAAAGCGCGGTCTCCTCTGACTGTCCCTCGATTCAAAAGTTTTGGGAAGGCGGGTGCCTGCCCGTAGGGTGGGAGCGGGGAAACTTTTTTTAAAAAAACTTTTTCCGGGAGCTTGGCAAACCGATACAACCCTCGTGAGCGATTAGACAAATCCATGTCTTAATTCATGGGCATTGGCTTTAAGGGGGAATTAATCAATTAAGTTGTAATAATATCAATGAAAACATTTCCGGCAGTTTGAGAATACAAAAGAATGATTTCTAAAAGGAGTGTGAGCATGAAAAAACAATATTTATTCTTAATAATTCCCATATTAGCAATGTTTCTTCTTTTAAATTCATTTGCAGAAAATTCAAAACCGAAACTGATACTGACAAAGGCGGATCTGCCGGATGGATATTATTTAAATACCAATCATACAGATTCAGCTTATGGAGAGTCAATTCATCAGGAAACCTGGTCAACCCGCTCTAATTCTGAGGACGATTATTATGTAAAAAAATATGGTAATACAGATAAAGCTCCTCCTATTTCAATCATTTCTGTGGATATTTATTTAGAGAAGGGAAAAATTACAGATAGATTTATTAACTTTCACAAAGGTAGTGGAATTGATCCCAACTGGAAAGAGATAACCCCCAAAGGGAAAAGCTATGGAGATAAATTTTGGTACCTTGCCAAACAGTTTCAGGATGGAGACTCTTCAATAAAAGTCGTAATTGTAAAGAAAAATAAGCTGTGTAGTTTCTATATACTACACAAGA
>JAJTBE010000001.1 GCA_021287065.1 Bacillota bacterium | reverse complement strand
GAGGGTGAACTTGTGAGGGCTAACTGGTGAAAGTAAACTGATGATTTGAGTGGATTATACTAATTCATTGACATTGCGCCTGTCCCCCGGTCCCCAAAACCAACCGCCAACCGCCAGTAAACCCAATAACCACAAGCTTCGACAACGATAGTAGGAGGGGTTTGCAACCCCGACGCGGACCCGCAGGTCCGCCCACGACGCAAGCCTACACCCGAAAACCCTCCGATTGTGCCGAAATCCCCCAAAATAGCACCAAATTCCCATAATTCGATTTGTAGTGGAGACAGGTTTGATTTTCGGCGGGCATATTGGCGCCGCCTCTGCAGTTGGAGCTGGGCATGCGTTTAAAATTCCCGTGAGCGAATAAATAAATCCCTGCTTTAATTCATGGGCATTGGGGGCTATTTACCCGGGGAACAGGCGGGAAGGGTTGCGATCTGTTTTTTATTCCGGTCAGTTTTACTTTCCAAGGATCTCCATTGCTTTTTCAAACATCGGAGCTGGGTTTGGTTCCATTCCAAACCATCTTTTGAATGCGAGTGCAGCCTGATGGACGAGCATACCAAGTCCGCAGGCTGTTTTTATTCCCCTTTTTTCCAGTTCCTGAGCGAGCTTTGTTTTTACGGGGTTATAAATCAGATCATAATAAACAAGGGATTCGTTGATGGTGGAAGGAATGCTGACGGGCATGTTTTCCGGAGCCGGATGCATGCCTGAAGGTGTAGTGTTAATAAGAATGTCTGCTGTTTTCAGAATCGAGGAAAGACCGCTTTTGTATGAGAGTGCGTAGGCTTTGCACTGGAGATTGGGGTAGCTTCCGGCAAATTTTTCCGCCAGTTTTTCCCCTCTCTCTTTATCTCTGTTGAATATGTAAGTTTCTTTTATCCCTCTCCGGACAAGGGCGTAAAAGACCGCATCCGCAGCGCCTCCTGCTCCGAGGATAACCGCTGATTTGCCTTCGATGGAGCCAAGTCCGGATTCATCCCATGATCTCAGAAAACCTTCCCAGTCGGTGTTATCGGCAAAAATCATATTCCCCCGGAAGGTCAGGGTGTTGGCAGCGCCGAGAAATTTCACAACATCGCTTTGTTCCGTTACAAATTCAAGGATGTGTTCTTTGTAGGGAATAGTAACATTGCAGCCTGAGAATCCCAACACCTGCATCCCTTTGAGGGCGTCTTTCAGGTTATGTTTTTCGACCTCAAAGGGAAAATAGTTCAGATCCATATTGAACTGAGCTGCAGCTGCTCTGTGGAGAACCGGTGAAACGGTGTGCCCCAGAGGGTAGCCGAGAAGTCCGGCAAGCAGGTTGCTGATCAATAGTTTTTCACCACGATGGTTTCAAGAACATTAGCGACATCTTCGCATCTGTCTGTAACGCTCTCCAGTGATTCGTAAATCTCTTTGAGTTTGATGATCATTATGGGGTCTTTTTCTTCGTCAAAGAGTTTGCTTATGATGTAGCGCAGAATGTCATCAGCTTCGTTTTCGATAAAGTTGATGATTTCGCAGTATTTGAGAACCTGATCCCGTTTTTTGGGATCTCTGAGTTCTTTAATACCCTTTGCCACTTCCTGGCTTGCTTTGTAGATGAGTTCCATAATCTGGAATATCTCTGAGGGGATGGGGTCTATTTTGTAGATATTCATTCTGTTGACTGTTCTTTCGATTTCGTCAATCACGTCATCGATATTGTGTGCCAGAAGATTAATGTCTTCCCGGTCGATGGGTGTAATGAATGTTTTATTCAGTGAACTGAGGATTTTATGGGCGATTCCGTCAGCATCGTGTTCTATTTCCTTGATTTTTCTTGAGTGTTTTTTCAGATCGCCGTCTTCCTTAAGGTCTCTGAGGCATTCAACTGCTCTGATCAGCTGAGCTGTCTGCTCTTCAAAGAGATCGAAAAAGTCAAAAGATTTGGGAAAAAGCATATATTAACCTCCTGGAATTATGGGTGTAAGAATGGTGATACAAGCAGCATAATCTTGTAAGAAGCAAATGCAAAGATTCCGGCGAGTGGTATGGTGAGAAACCATGCCCATACTATGCGGAGTGTAACACCCCAGCGTACTGCCGAGAGTCTTTTTGCTGCGCCTACGCCTGAAATGGCACCGGTGATGACATGGGTTGTGCTGACCGGCACACCAAGGTGGGTTGCAAAGAAAATCGAAACTGCTGAAGCTGTTTCAGCGCAGAAACCTTCGATAGGGCGGAGCTTGGTAATCTTTTGTCCCATTGTTTCAACGATTTTCCATCCTCCGCTGAGGGTTCCCAGTGAAATTGCCGCATAAGCTGATATTGCCACCCATACAGGGATATCAAAGGATTTAGGGTCGAAATCGGCTGAAATCTGTCCTTTTGATTTCATATAGATAATAATTACGCCGGTGATAATACCCATTGTTTTCTGTGCGTCATTACCGCCGTGCCCCAGACTATACAAAGCAGCCGATACAAGTTGCAGACCTCTGAACCATTTGTTAATCTGAGAGGGAGGGTTTTTATAGACCAGCCAGGTTGTGAGTGATATAAAAATCAGGCCCAGAATCATTCCCATTGTAGGGGCGAGGACGATGAACAGTATGGTTTTGGTCCATCCCTTCGCAATAATGACCTGTATGCCTGCTTTTGCAATAGCTGCTCCCGCATAACCGCCTATAAGGGCGTGTGATGACGAGGTTGGCAGTCCCAGATACCAGGTGGTCAGGTTCCAGGCAATTGTGCCAAGCAATCCTGCAAAAATCACCGTATTATCGATAAAATGAATGTCAATCATTCCAACGCCTACGGTTTTTGCAACTTCATGTTTAAAAAGAAAAAAAGCGGCAAAGTTGAAAAATGCCGCCCAGATAACTGCCTGTTTGGGGGTAAGAACTCTTGTGGATACGATTGTGGCTATGGAATTGGCTGCATCATGGAAGCCGTTGGTATAGTCAAAAGCCAGAGCAGCAAAGATAATAACTGCCACAAATATCAGGTCGTGATCCAAGTAATCATCTCCAGTCTATATTAAATAATCTTTATTATCCGTTTGGTCAATCTTAAAATTATGTGCAGGTGGCTCTTTTCCCTTTTAGATAAAAAAGATAAAAATTGTCGCTGCTAACCCATCATCCCGGCTCTGTCCAGACTTCTGTACTGTATAGCTTCTGCCACATGCTCCGTAGCTATTTTTTCCGAACCTGCAAGATCAGCGATTGTTCTGGAAAGTTTAAGAATTCTGTCGTAAGCCCTTGCTGAAAGCCCCATCTGTTCGTTTGCCTGTTTGAGCAGACCTTTGGCGTCGGTGGGAAGAATACAGTATTTCTTAATATGTTTGGGAAGCATATCCGCATTGGCGTACACTTTCATATTTTCGAAGCGTTTCTTCTGAATCCCCCTTGCTTCGATAACTCTTTTTCTGATGTCTTCCGAAGGCTCTCCGGGGCGGTATCTGGTTAATTCGTCAAATTTCAGTCTTGGAACTTCAATATGAATATCAATTCTGTCCATAAGGGGACCGGAAATTTTCATTAGATATTTTCTAACTGCTATCTGCGGGCAGGTGCATTCTTTTGAAGGATCTGTGGCAAAACCGCAGGGACATGGGTTCATAGATGCAATCAGCATAAACTGTGCAGGAAATGTCAGTGAAAGGGTTGCCCGTGAAATTGTTACGATGCCGTCTTCCATAGGCTGGCGCAGAACTTCAAGCACATTACGGTCGAATTCCGGAATTTCATCCAGAAAGAGAACTCCCCTGTGTGCCAGCGAAACCTCACCGGGGCGGGGAACTGCTCCTCCGCCTACAAGTCCTGCCTTTGATGCCGAATGGTGGGGCGACCGGAAGGATCTTTCCATTATAAGTGCTTTTTCAGGGGATAATAAGCCTGAAATAGAAAAAATTCTTGTTACTTCCAGAGCTTCTTCTCTGCTCATGGGCGGCAGTATTGTGGGGACTCTCTTGGCGAGCATTGTTTTTCCGGAACCGGGAGGTCCTATCATAATGAGGTTGTGTCCTCCCGCTGCTGCCACTTCCAGTGCTCTTTTCGCACCTTCCTGCCCCTTTACATCCGAAAAGTCAACCTGATAAACAGGCGAATAGCCGGCTTCTCCGTTTCCCCTGTAGGGTTCAAACAGTTCTTCCGCTCTTACGATGTTAACAGCTTCTGATAGTGTGCCTGCGGGATAAACATCAATACCTTCCACCAGGGAAGCTTCATTGGCGTTTTCTTTGGGAACGATAACCTTTTTTATTCCCGATTCTTTAAGCATGGCAGCTACGGGCAGCACTCCGTTGGTGCGCCTTAAAGCACCGTCGAGGGCTAATTCTCCGATAATAAGAAATGTTTCGAGCTTTTCGCTGCTGATTTGTTCTGTTGCCGCCAGAATACCCAGGGCGATGGGCAGATCAAACGAAGCGCCTTCTTTTCTTATGTCTGCCGGAGCCATATTTACGACTATTTTTCTGAAAGGAAAAGTCAGTTTTGAATTGATGAGTGCCGTTCGGACTCTTTCTTTTGATTCCGAAACAGAAGTATCAGGAAGCCCGACTATTATAAAATTGGGATTTCCCCCTGAAACATCCACTTCTATTTCCAGGGGAAATGCGTCAATGCCTATGACTGCAGCGCTGTGCACCTTTGCAAACATTTATCCCTCCGGATGAATGGTATATCGGAGTTATTCTTTTTATATCAGATAAAACCTTTTGTGAAATTTTTAACAAATAAAATTACAATAAAAAAAATAGTGGAGGATTAAAAAAAATTAAGTAGAAATGCGGATCTCGGGTAAATAAATCTGATATAATTAATCCTTTGAATCCGGAGGTTTCTGCTTGAAATCATCAGACAGTGAAATAACCGAAATATTGGCAAAAGCGCTTCAGCTTGAAAAAAACGGGCTTAAAACATATCTGGAATATGCAGGCTATACTGAAGATAAAAGCGGAAAAGATATGTTTATTATTCTTGCCAGAGATGAATTTGAGCATATGACTATAATAGAAAAAGTCATAGAGGAATATTCAGGTAAAAGCACTCTTGTGGGCCTGAATATCGGTAAGGGATTTTCATCTGCAATACTCCCTGATTTGAAGGATATAGATAACTATAGAAAAGGCGGAGACGGTACTAATCAGTTCCATGCCCTCGAAATGGCTCTGAAATTTGAATCCAGATCCCGGGAGTTATATCTGGATCTGGCAGAAAAAGCTCAGAGTGTGGAAGCTGAATCCATGTTTTTAACTCTTGCTGAAATGGAAAAAGCACATTATGAAATTCTGGAAGCCCAGAAAAATTCCATTGCAGGCACAGGATTATGGATTGAGCTGGCAGGCGCAGGTATGGAAAATTTGCTTTAAGCATGATTCCAGGTTAGGTCGGATAATACTCAGAGATGGATATTGAACAGCAATTTCATAGAAATATACCACTTTCCCAGTTCACCACTTTCAGAATCGGTGGACCTGCTGATTATTTTGTGAGAGCAAGATCCGTAAAAACTCTCAGAAATGCCCTGCAGCACGCCGCTTCTGAAAACTTGCCCGTTCTGGTTATCGGTGGAGGCAGCAATCTGCTGATAAATGATCGCGGCATAAGGGGAATGGTGGTAAAAAATGAATTAAAGGGAATAAAATATAAAGGGAATCAGCTTACCGTCCGTTCGGGAGAGAAAGTCTCAGGTCTGGTGGATTTTGCCAGGAAAAATGGTATGGCAGGCATAGAATTTATGGCAGGTATCCCGGGTTCTGCAGGCGGAGCGGTTTTCGGAAACGCGGGAGCATATGGCAAAGCTATCGGAGATTTGGTCAAATCGGCAGTTCTTATGAAAAGTGACGGCTCTGAAGTTTTTGAGGTTACCCCTGACTATTTCGGTTTTACATACAGAAGAAGCAGACTCAGGGATACCCGTGATGTCCTTATTTCCGTTACTATCGAACTTGCACAGGGCAGCCCGGAAGCAATCGGCAGGGAGATCGATCAGATTAAAGCCGAGAGAGCTTCAAAACATCCGGATGAAAAATGGGGCTGTGCAGGCAGCTATTTTAAGAACATCGATCCCCAAAACCCCGGAGAGAGGCGCATACCCGCAGGAATGCTCCTCGAAAAGGTGGGGGCTAAAAGTATGAAAGAAGGCAATGCTATGGTTTTTCCAAAGCATGCCAATTTTCTTACCAACCCCGGAAATGCCACTTGCGAAGAAATCCTGAAACTGGCTGAGACTCTCAAAACCCTTGTAAAACAAGAGTTTGCAATTGAGCTTGAAGAGGAAGTTCTTTTTATTAACGAAATTCCTGAATAAATGTGGTGGACAATATGGATAAGGAAGCTGTTGATATTCTTTTTATTGATGATGATGAAACCATCCTTGAAATGATATATTACATGTTCAAAGATGAGGCTAAGTATAATGTTACCCTTTGCGACACCGGTGAAAAAGGACTTGAAGCCCTCAATCATAAAAATTTCGATCTCGTAATCACTGATATGGTTCTTCCGGAAATAAACGGAATGGAACTGATAGATAAAATCAAGGAAACAATGCAGGATATTCCTATTCTCATGCTTTCCGGATTTGATGATGTACCCCTTGTTGTGGATGCCATGAAAAGGGGAGCGTCGGACTATCTTACAAAACCCATAGAGAAAGCACTGCTTTTCCATTCCATCGAAAAAGCCATTGAAAACAGATTTCTCAAGGAAGAAGTAAGAGACCTCCGGCAGAGGCTTGAAGAATCCCCAGAACATCAGATGGTGGCAAAAAGCCCCCAGATGAAGAAAATTTTCGACCAGATACGCAATCTGGCAGATACCGACACAACAGTGCTTATTCTCGGTGAAACAGGCACCGGCAAGGAACTGGTGGCTGAAGCTCTTCACCATTGCAGCGTTCGGAAGGAAAAACCGCTGATTAAAATTAACTGCGCAGCCCTTTCCGAACCTCTCCTTGAATCCGAATTATTCGGCCACGAAAAAGGCGCTTTTACTTCTGCAATCAAAAAGAAACCCGGAAAATTTGAAATTGCCGACGGCGGAACAATTTTCCTTGACGAAATCGGAGATATACCCCCCCGTATTCAGTCCAAACTCCTCAGAGTTCTTCAGGAAAGGGAATTTGAGAGAGTCGGCGGCGTCGATACCATCAAAGTGGATGTGAGAATTATTGCCGCCACCAATGCCAATCTTGAAAAAGCTATGGAGGCAGGTCTGTTCCGGCGGGACCTTTACTACAGACTTAATGTGTTTCCCATTCATGTGCCGCCCTTGCGTGAAAGAATGGGGGATGTGCCGCTTCTTGCAATGCATTTCCTCAAAACATACAGCAAAAAGTTTAACCGTGATGTTGATACCATTTCAAGGGAAGTTCTCGATGAACTGATGGTTTATAACTGGCCCGGAAATGTGAGGGAACTGGAAAATATCATCGAAAGAGCCGTTATTACCTGCAGCGGTTCAACCATTGAAGTATCTCATCTTGACGGCGCATATAAAAAACATCAGGACAGCGAAAAGCTCCTGAAAAGATTTGCCACCCCCGAAAGTGCCGCAGCTTCAAGATATTCCGAATCAGAAGAAGTTTTTCTCATTCAGATTGATAGTAGGTTGTCGTATAAAAACGGCAAGGATGCCGTTCTTCAGGAATATGAGAGAAAATTCATCAATCAGGCTCTTACCGAAACAAGGGGCAGTGTGTCCAAAACCGCTGATATTATGGGAATATCCATGCGTTCCGTTTATGAAAAAATGAAACATTACAATCTGGACAAATCTAACTTCAGAGGTTAGCACTATGGATTTATCGTTCCATCAGGAACAAAATCTGTCGCAGGTTCAGAAAATGCATATGGGAATGCAGTTTTCCCTTTTCATAGAAAGAACAGGGGATAATTTCTGGGAGTCCATTAAAAAAATCGAAAACAGCGGCATATTCCGTAAACTCCATAGTATCTCAGGCGACAGCAGGGTTATCCGCATTCAGCCCATCAAAAAGTTTATACCAATGGAAGAAAACTCCATGGCTGTGGCGGAAACCATTAGTGAAGTGGAATCACTCCTCGAAGGCAGAGAAGATTTTCTAAACAAAATCAGGAAAATGGGTCCTGATAATTTCAGATACTATTTTATGGAAGGCGAAGGCACTGATGCGGAAATTGCCGATATTCTGGGTGTTCCTGTGGAAAAAGTCGCCGAATTCAGACAGTCTGTCATAGATAAAGTTCATATAGCCGATGCATTTTCCGTTCATATAAAGGCGAAATCATCTTCTCCCCTTGAAGATGCTGAAATCGTTGCGGAACTTTATGTTACCGACAAGAATATTCAGATTTCATATTCGAGGGACAGGCAGCGTTACCACCTTGATGAGCGTAAGTTTGAAAAACTTATGGAAGAGGGAGGTTTTTCAGCCCGGGAAATAAGCCAGGCAAGAAGCCTTAAAATTCAGATTGAACAGGTAAACCGCCGCTTCAATCTTCTTAACAGAATCGTTGATGATGTGGTTTCCCGGCAGGCGGCATTTATAAGAACCGGTGACAAATCAAAACTGATTATTCTCGAAGCAAAAAAAATCGCAGAAGATTTAAGAATTCATCCTTCGTGGGTTTCAAGGCTGATTAAATCAAAATTTATCAAAGTAAGGGGAAGACTGCTTTCTTTAAGGGATCTTTTCATATCAAAAAGGGAACTTGCCAAGCAGAATGCCAAAGTATTTATGGAAAAACTCCTCGATGAGGAAGCTGCGGATATTAAAGCAGGAAGGCTTTCCCATCCTTATTCCGACGCTACTGTTACAAGACTCCTCTTCAACAGATACCGGGTCAAAGCTACAAGGAGAACCGTAAACAACTGGAGGCGTGAACTCAGGAAGGAAGCCTGAAACAGCAGAGGAATTCCACATTCCCGTCAGGTCCCTCAATAGGGGAGCGGGTGGTTCCCACATGTTCAAAGCCTATCTCTTTAAAATGGTTTTCCACTTTTTCAACAGCTTTTTGTCTTATACCGTCGTCTTTTACCACACCTTTTTTCAGATGCTTTCTCTCTGTTTCAAACTGGGGTTTTACCAGAGGAATCACATATCCCCCGGGCTTCAGAAATCCTTTCAGCCTTTGTGCCACCTTGTCCAGGGAAATAAAAGAGAGGTCTGCGGTGATAATATCAGCTTTTTCAGGAACCTGATCCTCAGCAAGATATCTCACATTACACTTTTCTATTACAACAACCCTCGGATCATTTCTCAGCTTCAGGCTTATCTGTCCATAGCCCACATCCACCGCATAAACCTTTGCCGCTCCCCGCTGAAGAAGGCAGTCGGTGAAGCCTCCTGTGGAAGCTCCCGCATCTATGCATACCGTGTTTTCCACCGCAACCGGAAATTCATTGAGGGCTTTTTCCAGCTTGAGACCCCCTCTGCTTACATAGGGGATGGGTGGTGCAATCAGTTCCACTGATGAAGCTGCGCTTACTTTTGTTCCGCATTTTGTGGTTAACTGCCCGTCGCATTTAATCTTGCCGGACATAATAAGAGCCTGGGCTACGCTTTTTGAAGGCGCAATGCCCAGGTCCGTTACCAGCTGATCTATTCTTACTTTTTCAATTTTTACAGGTTTTCCGGATTCTGCCATACTTATTTTGTAATTACCACATGGTCAATCCATACGGTATTACTTTCGCCTTCTTTTCTGGATGAAATATCAACGAAATTAATCCATTTAGCCAGCTCGTTGGCTGAGAACTTGCCTGTATAGCGGATTTCGTTTTTCATATCATAAGTGTTAACTGTGTACTGTTTCCAGTTAGTACCCACATTGAAAGTTCTTTTCAAAACCAGACCGTCGCTTTTGCGTTTGTACTGAAGCTGCCATTTACAGGGCTTTTTAGCTTTCATCCAGAATTTTGTGATGATTGCCCCTTCTATATCATATACAGTGCTTCTGAATCCGGGTTCTTTGCCGTCACCGTATTTGTAGTCAAACTGCATGGCTCCCCAGCCTTCTTTTTTCTCGTCATGAACAATAGTCATGATTCCATTCATAGGATCTGAGCTTTCCCAGCCGTTGTAGGTTAGATCAAATTTAACGGTCTGTTCTCCGGTCCCCCAGTTGATGGGAAAAGCGCCGCCGACCAGTGCAATAGTCAGCCCGATGCCTCCGATGACAACAACTATCCAGAATAGAATTCCGATGATTTTTCTTGTCGCTTCCATAGGCTCCGTCCCTTTCTAAAGTTATTTCCAGTTGTCGGATTCGTCCCCTGAAAGGGATCCGCAGATAATTTACAAAGCCTGTTTTTCAATATGAATGTTTTGAAATCCTGCATTTCGGGCTTTCTTAAAACCTGTTGCCCTCTATGTTATTAACATGGAATTTTTCGTGTTTGTTCCCTGTTCTTATATGGCAGGAATATCCGGGAAACCTATGAATGATACTTTGGAAATAAAACAGGGTTATCCGTTTATTAATAAACACAGGAGGCAAAAATGAACACACAGGAATTCCTCAACTTTATGGGAGAAGTCAAAATGTACGACCTGACCCAGCCCCTCAGCGTACATACACCCCCGTGGCCCAGCTATGTTCCCCTGAGCGTACAGTATTTCAAACGCATTGCAGGCGCACATATGGGACAGGGCGCCAATGGCCAGATTATTACTATGAGCCACCATGTTGGAACTCATATTGACGGCGAAATACATTTCTACGGACATGGCAGATCAATAGGACAGGTTCCTATGAGCGAATGGGTAGGCCCCGGCGTTGTTGTTGACATTTCTGACGAAGTGGGCGATTATGACCTCTATTCACCCGAAATGCTCATGAAAAAAGCAGACATCAGAGAAGGCGACATTCTCATCATCAACACCGGATACCATCGTTATGCCTGGTACGAGCCGGAAGCCGACGAAGTCCGCTATTTCGTAAAACACCCCGGACCCAACCCCGAATTCCACAAATGGGCTCTCGATATGAAGCTCAAATGGATAGGCGTTGACTGTGGAAGTGCAGACCATCCCATGAACACAATCATCCGCAACTGGCATCCCAAATCCTTCCAGGAAGCTGAAACTAAACTGAAGGAAAAAACAGGAAAACTCTGGGACGAAAACTTCCCTCAGGACGAATATTATCAGGTCATGCATCTGAAGCTCTTCCCCAAAGGACTCGTTCACGCAGAGAACCTCGGCGGAGATATCGACAAGGTAAACAACAAGAGAGTATGGATCGGACTGTTCCCGCTTAAAGGAATGGAATTCGAATCATCACAGTGCCGTATTGTTGCCCTTGAAGCACCTGAAGCATAAATAAGCTTAACCGGAGGGGCAGTCGGGAATTTCTTCCCGGTTGGTTTCGTGAAAATCCGGAATTAACTGCCCCTTCTTATCATATTCCTGTCCAAGGAGACTATTATTGAATCAAAACAGCAGCAGCGGCGGCAGTTTTGATAATTCTGCCGGGGAGAACCCAGTTCTTCTCGAACTGCGTTACCACCCTCTTATGAAGTCCAGAGCTATATCGGCTGTGGTTGTGGGAGTGGTGGTTCTGACATCAGCCATATCCTATTATGTGATTCAGAATCCCCTTATGCCGGTTTTAACTTTTCTGTTTTTCATCATGTCAATGGCTTCTTTCTTTATGCCTTCAAGGTATATATTTACGAAGGAAAATTTTGTAATTGACAGAATAGTATTCCGAAAATCATTCCCCTGGACGCGATTTCGCTCCTATGCGGTGGAACGCAACGGAGTGTTTATCAGTCCTTCATCAAACCCCGAAAGGTTTGACCGCTTCAGGGGAGTGTTTATGGTAATGGACAGGGCTTGCAGGGATAAACTTGAACCCCTGCTGAAGGAGAAACTCGGTGGAACCCAATGAAATCGAAGATTTTTTGAATAAACTTGCCAGAGAAATTGTGGACAGGCACCTTACCGCTCCTGCCATAGTGCTTCTGGAATCATCAAAACCCCTGTCGTTTATCGGAAATCAGACTATGGTATTCTTCCAGCCCATAATCAACCTGTTTATCATGGTTAAAGATTATGACAAGTATTCGGTCCTTCTTGAGGACAGGGAAAATGTTGAAAAGCTGATTTGTGCCATTGAGCGGTATGAGGAAGAAAAAATTAGCGCAAAGAAGGGGAAGTCATAGATGCAAAAAGACGAAATCCAGTCAATTCTTGCAACAGACTGCGGTTCGACCACGACCAAAGCTATTCTTATCGAAAAACGCGATAACGAGTATCGTCTTATTGTCCGCGGCGAAGCTCCAACCACTGTGGAAGCTCCTGTTGAAGATGTTACCCGCGGTGTGCTCAATGCAGCCACTGAGGTTCAGGAATTGGCGGGCAGACCCATCCTTACGCCTGATGGAGAAAATATCCGTAAACCTAAAAAAGGTAATGAGGGCGTTGATATTTACCTTTCCACTTCGTCAGCAGGCGGAGGCTTGCAGATGATGGTGGCAGGGCTTGTCAAACAGATGACCGCTGAATCAGCGGCAAGAGCTGCTCTTGGCGCAGGAGCTATCGTTATGGATTCTCTGGCCACCAACGACGGCAGAATGGACCACGAAAAAATCGCACGTATCAGAACACTGCGTCCTGATATGGTGCTTCTCGCAGGCGGAACAGACGGCGGAGATACCAAAAAGGTTATCTCTCTTGCCGAAATCATCGCCGCAGCGGATCCTAAACCGAGACTGGGCGCCGATTATCAGCTGCCGGTTATTTTTGCCGGTAACAAAGATTGCAGAAAAGAAGTTGAAGAAATTCTCGGGGGCAAAACGGCCCTTGATATTACAGACAATCTCCGTCCTTCGATGGAAAAAGAAAATCTTATGCCCTCAAGGCAGAAGATTCAGAAACTCTTCCTCGAACATGTTATGTCTCAGGCTCCCGGTTATCCCCGCCTGATGGGTCTTGTAGATGAAGAGATTATGCCCACTCCCGCAGCAGTAGGCGTAATTATGCAGAGAATCGCCAAACAGCACGACATAACCGTAGTCGGAGTTGATATCGGAGGCGCCACCACCGATGTGTTCTCCGTGTTCGAAGGAGTTTTCAACCGCTCGGTATCCGCTAACTATGGAATGAGCTACTCAATTTCCAATGTGTTTGCAGATGCCGGTCTGGAAAGAATTCTCCGCTGGGTGCCTTTCTCAATTGATGAAAAAGACCTGCGCAACCGTATTAAGAATAAAATGATCCGCCCGACAACCATTCCCCAGACCCTCGAAGAGCTTATCATCGAGCAGGCAGCTTCAAGAGAAGCCCTTACCCTTTCGTTCGAACAGCATAAAGCCCTTGCAACAGGTCTGAAAGGCGTTCAGAAGGATCGCTCCATCGCCGACGCATTCAGCCAGACAGGCGGAGCGGAAACACTGGTTAATGTGCTTACCCTCGATATGCTTATCGGTTCAGGCGGCGTACTCTCACACGCTCCCAGAAGACAGCAGTCCGCAATGATGATGATGGACGCATTCGTACCCGAAGGCGTTACCAGACTCACCGTGGACTCCATCTTTATGATGCCGCAGCTCGGCGTTCTTTCAAAAGTTCACCCTGAAGCTGCAACTCAGGTGTTTGAAAAAGACTGTATTATCTATCTCGGAACCTGTATCGCCCCTATCGGCACATCAAAAGAAGGAACAAAAGCCATTGACGGCACCATCACAATGCAGAACGGCTCCAAAGTCGATTTCGAAGTCAACTTCGGCGACATTAAAGTCATTCCCCTTATGGTGGGCGAAAAAGCCAAAATGGTTGCAAGACCTTATAAGGGCCTTGATCTTGGTCAGGGCAAAAATAAGGAAATCGAAGCTGATGTTTACGGAGGCGTGGTAGGCGTAATCATAGATGCCAGAGGACGGCCTCTGGTAATACCCGAAGACAACAGCGCCAGAGTGGACAAACTCGTAACCTGGTACAAGGCTATGGATCTCTATCCGCTGGATCAGTTGAGATCGAAATAACCAAGCTTATTCAAAGCCTGCCCCTTTCAACGAGGCAGGCTTTTTTACTATGGTAAAGAAGCAATTGGCGAAAGGAAGTGTAAAAAACTAATATGAAAAAACTAATGATTTTTGCAGCTCTTATTGTTTTCATGATTACCGCAGCAAGGGCGGAAACCGTGGATTTCAAACAGATGGATATGACATTTCAGCTTCCGTCTGGTTTCAAAAAAGTCCGGGAAGTTGCCAACAATAATACCGCACAACTGATGTTCAGCGTTGGGGGCCTTGGCGGAGGCGGAAGAAGCATCACCATAACCGGATACAACCGCCGTTATTCTGATCCCGCCGAAGTGGCAAAAATGGACATAGAAAACCGTAAGAAAGATCCTCTCTTTCAGAAAATCACCCCTATAAAAATAAATGGAGCCGGTGCAGCCACATTTTACACCTATAACCCCAAAAAAGCGGCACCAATGCTTTTTCAGATTTCAATCTATACCAAACTGCACTATATAGGTATCGAATGCGGCAGCACTCCCGAAGATTCCGCAGCATTTGAAAAAGTGATTGTGAATATGCTTAAAAGCATAAATATGAGATAAAAAACGAAGTAAAGGAGATAATGTTATGAAGAAAATTCTTGTTTCGCTTTTGATGCTTGTTGTATTGTGCACAGCAGCCCATGCCGAGACAGTGAATATCAGCAAATGCGGCATGTCCCTTAATCCTCCGGCAGGTTTTAAACAGGGCGATATTACCCAGACTCCCGTATCCTGTGCAGTGGATTTTAACGGACCAATGAAAGGCAGCAGAAACTGGCGTTTTATGATCAGCGCCGTTCAGACTCCCAAAGTATCAACCCCTGCCGAAATCGGAAAAGCAAGCTTGAAAAGTATCGCTCCGGGCAGAATGTTCGTAAAAGCAACTCCCGTAAAAATTAAAGGCGCCGATGCTTCGTATCTGTTAACTCCGGATCTGAAAAAATCAGGCTCCATACTGTATAAAGTAACCATATACAGCAAAAATTTCTGCTATGATATCGACTTCTTCGGCGATGAAAAAACACAGGCAGAATATGAAAAAGTCATAGTGGATATGCTAAAAACAATAACGATCAAATAGAATCGTTGTCCATATTACTCAGACACTGGCTTACCCAATGAAAGAGTTTGTGAAGAATATCAAGGGCTTCCTGATATTCTTTTTCATTTATTAATTTGAAAACGGATGAATAAATACTCCTGTTTTTCAAGGGAGGAGGTTCGGAGGAGACCTCGCTTTTCCAAAAAAGCGTGGTCTCCTCTGACGGTCTCCAATCCCCCAGTCGGTCCCCAATTCCAAAAGTTTTTGGGAAGGAGGTCCGGAGGAAACTTTTTTCAAAACTCATCTTACATGACATCTCTAAGCCTCAATACTTGCGGTATTTCCAGCACTAATAGTAAGCCCTGGACCAGGAAGTTTAAATATTTGAGGCCCAGCCATATATTTTTTGGGC
>JAJTBE010000206.1 GCA_021287065.1 Bacillota bacterium | reverse complement strand
GTTATTAAGGTTGCTGGCGGTTGTCGGTTGGTTTGGGGACCCGGGGGACAGGCGGGACGCCTGCGATCCGGCAGGGGTTGGCCGGGGATTGTGGTTATGGGATTGCTGGCGGTTGGCCGTGGGTTTTGGGACCCGGGGGACAGGCGGGACGCCTGCGATCCGGCAGGGGTTGGGGCAATGCCCATAAATTATGGCATGGATTTATCAGATCACTCACGAGAATTATAACCATGTGCCCAGCTTCCAGAGAAAACTTTTTGAAAAAAGTTTCCTCCGGACCTCCATCCCAAAACTTTTGAATCGGGGGACCGACCAGAAGATTTGGACCGACGGGGGATTGTGGGACCCGGGGGTTGGTGGGGTAGACAGGGATGGTTGGGTTTCGGTGGGGTACATTGGCACTACCCTTGCAGTTTGTTTATTGTAAAAAAAATGGAGCCTTTCGGCTCCCCGGGACTGATAACCCGTTTCTTCTGCAGCTTGTTACAGAGAAACGAGGGGTGTAACCATTGTGTATCAGGACACAGTTTTATTAACACTGATACCATTTTGCAAAAATGTCTTCCATACCGTCGGGATTGCTTCACATTTATGCGAAGGGTTCGCTATTACATTGTGCGGCAATTATGCCGGAAAGTTGGAATGAGTCCCTGCGAAAGTTTTTTATCTGGGCGTTGTCGTCCATGAAGGTATATTGATACCGGTCTTCACGCCTGTGGGAACATTGTTTGAATCATCCTGAAATATACCGAATTGCTGTTGTCCTGCAGTAGCTGCAGGCAAATCGAAAGCTTCGAACACAAACAGGGGTACCGTTGTGCCGCCATTCTGATATTGTCCGGTAAGCCAGCTGAACATTGCATTGACAACGGTCTGCTGGTTTGAAGCTCCGTTTTCCGCTGAATAACCTGTTTCACCCACAAAAACCTCAACATTAAGGCTTGCACCCTGAAGCTGAGTCTGGAGGTTGGTGAAATAGTTTATTACGGAATTAAAGTCTGTGCTCACGCCATTATTGGGAGTGTACTGGTTATACATCACAAACGGAGAGCCGTTGTTCCAGGATGAGCTCCAGTTGTCGTTAATCAGCTTGGTGGTTGCCACCGCAACTTTGTTTGAAACTCCATCTGAGGGGTAGTTGGCGATGGTGGTTGTAATGGGAATGCTTCCCAGACCGTACTTGCTCATGGAAGCTTTCAGGTTTTTGTATGATGTGGGAATCCATGTATTGCAGTAGGTGTCAAATGAACCGTCTGTAGTGGGAGGTCCGTTGTCATCCAGTTCATTTCCGATTGCAATAGCTTTAAGGTGTTGTTGAACTGCACTCGCACTACCAAATGAACTGATGAGCATCTGAACCCAGAGGTCGGTATAGTTTGAATCGCACATAAGCCCTGCGCTCCAGGGGGTTCCGTAGCCGCCCTGAACAATTTCGTTCATATTTGTGCCCATAACCATTTCCATATTATTCTGGACAACATAGGTGATTACGGTTTGTTGTGTAGGTTCAATTGTGGGATTGGTGGGATCTGATGTTCCCACTGCCGTTGAATGGTAGGTTCTGACAAGTTTAAAATATGTGGATATCTGCTGCATATCTTTATTGATATCGCGATTGTTTCTTCCGACAGTCCAGCTTTCATAATTGATCCCGATATTGTAGGTAAACGGTGAGTTTGCGGGAACCTGCATATCGGATCCGCCCTGATCCTCACCTCTTACAATATAAGTGGAAATTTCGCCTGCTGAAGTGCGGACATCGGCAATATTTTCAAAGGTATGGTGGGATTTTGAAAGTTTGATGGTATATGTGGTTGAGCCGTCCACATCGTGGAAAAACGCATGGCCGTTGCTGTATGTAACTGTGGCATCCCAGTCAACGACGCCGCTTTCCTGAAGGAATCCCTGATCTCCGTATGCTTTTGCCGCTTTACCGGCTTTGTTTTCGGTAATATCTACAGCTACAGAGCTGAATCCTGCAGCTTTTGATTTATCTTGGGGAATAACCTTTACCGCAACATAATGGTCTGAAGCGCTATAAGGATGGGCTGAACCGTAAACATCGCTCCATTCGTTTTTCGCGGTGAGAACTATATCGTCGGTGTAGTCCGATTCAAGGTAAAAGACAGTGTTTACGGTTACATAATCTGTTTTCGAAACCGTAACCTGATATCTGCCTGCCTGAACCCTGCTGAAATAGAAATAACCGTCTTCATCTGTTGTTGTGGTCTGGAGAACTGTTCCATCCGTATATGTCTGCAGTTCGCAGGTAGCCCCCTGAACGTAGAGATTGGCTGCTGCATTGGTTACTCTGCCGTCAATCAGATATCCGGCATCATCACCTGAATTATCCGACGAACTTGAGCATCCGGTAAAGACTGATGAAAAGATCATCATAACAACCAGCATGATAGCCGGCATAATAACTGAAACCTTCTCCGACTCCCATCTCAGAAATGACTTCTTCATTTCCGGTCCTCCTTCTGTATATATTCATTTTTCCTATGGTGGAAAATTAAATTCAGAAGCTTCGATCCGTGGTTTAATGGTTTACTAATCAGAAGAAATAAATGTCTGCTATAAGCCAAAGGGATTGCAATCATTCGGGAAAACCGATTTAAAAGGAGCCGACAGCGGCTGCACTGCAAAATCCGGTTTTTGTACAATGCAGCAGCGGGTATTCAGTCAATTCCGTAAAAAAGCTGCTAATATGATGGAATGCTGCATGGAAAATGCTGAAATTAATAATTCTTATCTGTATTTAACTGAATCAACTTGCCATATTTTTTTATAGAGAACCCAACCTGTTAGTGAATATTTTCTCAATCATATACGAAAATAAACACAACAATACTCAATTACTATATCGGACAAAATCAATAATTTATTAAGGGCTGAAAAAATATTTTTCGTTATTCCGTACATATACCAGTTTGCTATGGGGAATCCAGCCTATGGATAAGAGGGAGGTTGTGAGTTTAAGTTCCCAAATCCGTTCATCATTGTTTTTAGGATTATTTTCCACAGCAGGAAGTTTGAGTATCTCCACCGGTATTGTTGAAGAAACATCAAAAATAACAGGACGGAGTTCATTACCTGTTTTACACAATGCCAGTATCTGTGGTTTTTCGGGATATAACCGTAAGGAAAAGGTATCAAAGGGGAGTTTCATACAGCGGCATTTACCATCCTGCTCAAAATATAGGCTTCGTTTATCAAGCAAGACAACAATACGGGAATTGTCAGCTTCAACAGACTTCGGCTCGGTGGAAAACTCCGGGAAAGCAGTATCTGACTCTTTACCGGTAATAAAACTGGTTTTTTTCATTTTATATTTTCCGTTTTTTTTATTTAAGCGGGTATAAATAAATTCAGTACCGGAAGAATTCCATGAGTGGCAAAATGATATTTTTCCCTTTACTGATATGTATTTTCCTTTGCCAGAGTTTACAATTGCTTTTCTTACATTGGATTCTGTATTAATCAAAGCTGCATTACAGAAGTCCGGTGAAACAGAGGCTCCCGGAAGCCAGCCGCTAATCAGCATTTGAGGATTCCCTGCAATGAAGCTGTCATTTTTATTATTTCGGGATAATAAGTCTGAGATTTGATAAATGGATACATTGCCGACCAGCGGTTCTATCCGGGACATTTTAAAGGTTGCCAGTTTTCTGCCATCGGGGCTAATAATTACGGAATCTGCAGCCGATACATCACGAACACCGGAAATCACTTTTTCATCTATGACATTACCTGACAAAAGCTCAATTATGCTGATTCTGAGGCAATCCGGTTTTTTTGTAATTCTGTAACAGTTTAATCCGGAATCCAGCTGAATTCCGAGCAAATCGGAGCTATTTTTGATTTTGTAATTACATTTTTTTATAATCTTGCCATTACAAAGCCCATATATATCAATAAGATCATCATTTTTTACATAAAAAACGGATGTATTAAGCTTAATAATCCAATCAGCCCAATGGCAATCTTCATTTGAGAAAGCGTAGGAAGCGCTTATTGCTGTAAAATAAACAAGGAAGAAACAAATTATTGCTTTTTTGGCGAAACAAGGTAATTTCATTTTTCCCTTCCCGATTCTGCTTCTTATTAATAATTTTATTTTTTGATCGTATTTTAATTTCCCTTTATTTATATTTAAAATGTGGAGTCAGGTTGTTTGCAGTGCCAGTGGTTATTGGGTTTACTGGCATCTGGCGGGAGTAGATAACTGGAGGGAATTTAAAAATTGGGGACGGGGGGGATTTGGACCGACGGGGTTTTAGGACCGTCAGAGGGAGCCACGCTTTTTTGGAAAAGCGGGGTTCCCTCCGAACATCCCTCCTTGAAAAACATGAGTATTGGGCTGGAAATTGGAGTAGGTTTTACTAATTCAGTGAATTTACCCCCTGAGTAGTTTAATTTCAGGCGTTTTCCGGTTGTTGTTTGTGATAGCCTCTGTCTCCGTAGGGTTTTAGTTCATCCATCCATTTATCAAGGAGTTTTTTCAGAGCTGTTTTTGTGTCGTGGTTTTTCTCCTCGTCCACTGTTTCAAGGGGTTCAATTACAAAGGTGGTTTCGCCCATTTCGTTCCACTCTTTCTGAAGTTCCTTATTGGGATGGCTTTTCATACCCAGCATAAAAATCTGGCCGTTTATGGTTTTAAGGTTTGGGGTTGTTTCGATATACACCTTACCGTTTTTCAGATTTTTTATCTGAAAGATGCCGGCTGTAACTTTGGTTTCCTTATATTCCCTTTTCAGTTCTCGTTTGCGATCCATTTTTCGTTCCTTTCTTTGCTACTCTTTGAACCCTGAGGTGGTGCGGTAGATGCTTCCGTCGGCATTTCTGGTCATAAATCCATATTCTATGAGGTATCGTCTGATTGTGGCAAAATCGTCAAAAACAGGCTTCAGTAGTTCATTTATTTCCCTTTCACAATAGCTTCGTTCGGGGTCGAAGCGTTTTACGATTTCCCTGAGGACTATGATTTTCTGCTTTTCCTTTATGGGAAACCGCTCAAGTCTGCCTTCAGGTCCATGGGGAAACAATTTTTCAAGAACCTTTTTCTGTTCTTCTATCGTGATGTTATATCTGTCATCAACCATTTTGGCGGTGGCAGGTATTTCAACCATTGCAGGGGCATGGACATCCCGTTCGCGGAGGAGTTCCATCATTGCAAGAAACACCTTTGCCTGCCGTTCCTTTTCGCGAAGGACGAATCTATGATGCCGGATAGTGGCTGCGCTGCCTATTTCCATCTCCAGGCGGACCGATTCGTCATCCTTTCCCTGATAAAAAAGCTGGATGAGCTTGCTCTGATGGTCGGTTATACCTGTAAACTTCTTATCAAGGTTCGAGAGGTATTTAAAAACGGAGCCATGTTCGTCTGAAATATGGATTTTGATAAACCTGCAGGCTTCGTAAAGGACTCCGCCTGAAGTATAGATGATTCCCTTTTCGACAATTTTTCCGCACAGAAGGCAGACATAGGATTCATCATTTTCAACAAACCCCTGTTTCATTTCACTGAGGGAGGCGTTCCAGAATATTTCGGAATTCATACAACATCACCTTATTATGTTTGTTTATTTACTAACATTTTATTACTTTGTTTGTTTTTTGTCAAGATAGGATTAGGGCAACCGGGGGACAAGCGGGGACGCCTGCGAATTAAGGCATGGATTTATCTGATCGTTCACGAGAATTGTAACCGTTTGCCCAGCTCCCAGAGAAAACTTTTTGAAAAAAGTTTCCTCCGGACCTCCTTCCCAAAACTTTTGAATCGGGGGACCGACCGGGGACCGTGGGATTTGGGACCGTCAGAGGAGACCACGCTTTTTTGGAAAAGCGAGGTCTCCTCCGAACCTCCTCCCTTGAAAAACAGGATTATTGGGCTTGGGGATTTGAGTTTTTTTGCTAATTCAGGGGCATTGGGGGCTGGCGGGACGCCTGCGATACGGCAAGTGTTGATGTGGGTTGTGGGGGGTGCTGGCGGTTGGTGGTTGGTTTGGGGGTTGGCAGAGCAATGCAATTCTGTTGTTATAGCATATTTTCAGACAAAATAGTGTATAATACCATCTTTCCAATATAATTGCCGCACGCTGGCAAAGCTAATCGATCAACAACCTGAATTATAGGCGACTCGCCCGCATTGGCATAATGCAGATATTTGGGAAAAATGGCATAAAATAATGAACTGTTATGGAATTTTTATATAAAGAAATAGAAAAGTATTTTTATTTACATGGTAACATATTGTTTACATTTTTTTGATTGATTATTTTGTGATATAAGTTACAATATAATAGATAGAATATATAGAGGGGAAAAGATCTGTATGGATTCGATAAGATTTAATTCAGTAAACACCACACCGGCATTACCGGCTCCTTCAAACAGAATTGAAACAGCACCGCAGGCTCCTCCGCCTCAGGGCGACAGCGTCAACATTGGCGGAGCTTTTAAAAATGCAATAAAGCTCACCGGAGCCACCATTATGGGGTTGGGAATGGGCACAGGCATAGGAATTGCAAACGGAGTTAAAGAAGCTCATAATTCAGCATTAAAGAGCATGGGGCTTGAAGGTCCCGCTCAGACAAAAGGTCAGGCAGTGCAGAAAGCCCTCGTATATCTCGGAAGCTTTGCAGGAATCGCAGCTTGCGCACCTCTGGGATTTCCGGGACTTCTTGTCGGAGTGGTTGCAGGACCGGGTATGGTTGGCGGAATGATTCAGGCAGGCAAGGGAGCCGTTGAAGGCGCAAAAACCGGTATAAATGTAGCTAGAAACGCCGGAAACAAAGCTGAAGCTGCAGTAGCAGGCAAGCTGGGTGGCCTCGCAGGAAAAGCAGCCAAACTGGCAACAACGGTTGCCACAGGGCTGGTAACAACTCCCGTTCTCGCTCTTGTTAACACAGCAGCAGAATCATTGAAATTCGCATTCAACACAATCGGAGTCAACCCACAGGCACAGGATGGCAAAGAGAAACTCTCCAATGTTGCAAAAATCGGAGCAACAGTAATACCCTATCTGGATGGTCTTGTAGAAGGCGGCGGCTTAATCGAAGGCGGTTTAGCCGGAGCAGCAGTGGCTGGCGGAATGGCTACCACAGTAAAAGGCGCTATCGGAGCCGGCAAAGGTTTTATGGCAGGCTTCAAAGAGGGATTCAGCTCGATTAAATAACCGGGATTTACATCAAACTTCATATAAACAAAAAAGGGGCTTCGAAAAGTCCCTTTTTTATATGCTTTTTCCAATAATCATTCATTTTTTCATTTTCCGTTTATTTTTTTCTACCTGAATAGGAGCAAGCCTGTGAGAAATCCGCCTTCGTAGCAGTACCATATAAGGAAGAAGAAAAATGACGGGATAAGGGCTGCGAGCCAGGCATTCATGGGCGGTAGTTTTCCGGCGCTTTCAGCTATTCTTACAAGGAGGAAAAGAGTCCATATCGTCATCAGAAGCTGAATCACCACGATAAATGATTTGAGGGGAGTCAGTGAGAGTATAAGAATCACAAAGGCTGAAACACAGTGGGGATAGATTATGAAAGCTGTACAGTTGAAAATTCCTTTGAAATCGCCCCATCCGGTAAGTGCTCCGATGACAATGGCAAATACAATTGTAAATCCAACCCAGAATAAAAGCACCCAAAGCGGGTATAATATTGATTCGAGTCTGTCAATACTGAGGTTTCTTTCAATATTGTGAGTAATATCGGCGTGGTTGGCTTCGAGTGATGCTTTTTTTGCCAGCATTCTTGTGTAAACGGTAAGTCCCATCATTATGCCTGTAAAAAACAGCACAACAGAAGGAATAATGAGATTGATATCCCTGTGGGCAATTTCACCAAAGAACTTTACCGGTTCCTTGATCATCCGTTTTATGCCTTCAAATATCCAGATAAATTCTATGTCTTCCATCGGGTAGTCATCCTGTCCATAAGAATATTAATTTTTCGCCGTTTTGTTTATTATCTATAAGTCGCTGATATCTCCCTTGCCGACCCTGACTATCTCAGGTGCGCCGCCGGAAAGATCAATTACCGTTGAAAATGCGTGTTCAAGAACTCCGCCGTCGATAACCATATCGAGTTGTTTTTTATAAGTATCATAAATCCTGAAAGGATCGCTTACGGGATCGTCTTCATCGGGCACAACGCTGGCGCTGATGATAGGGTTGCCGAGCTGGCTCACCAGTTCGTAGCAGATTTTGTTATCGGGCACTCTGATACCCACAGTTCTTCTGTTGGTAAGCATCAGGCGTGGCACTTTGTGGGTTGCCGGAAGAATAAAGGTGTATGGTCCAGGCAGAAGCCTTTTCATGAGCCTGTATGCCATATTGGAAACCTGAGCATATTCCGCAATATGCTTTAAATCGGAGCAAATAAAACTAAGCTGCTTTTTCCGGGGGATATTCCTTATCCGGTAAATGCGCTCAATGCCGTCTTTATTAAATATATCGCATCCCAGTCCATAAACCGTATCTGTGGGATAAGCTATGACGCCGCCTTCACGCAGTGTCTGCACTGCATCTATCAGATACCATATTTCCGGAACTTCGGGATCCAGACTTATAATCATTCCTTCCTCCAGAGGGACTAAACCGAAGATAATTAAACCTGAAAGTCAACCTTTCACATGTTTATATTATAAAAAAGTTCGGATCTTCCTTTTTATTGGTTAATCCTGTGAAGTGATTAAAAGTTCCGGGATGGGGACAGGCCATCCGACAACCTAAACTTTGGGGATTGGGATTGGAGTGGTTTTTACTAATTCAGTGGCATTGGGGTTGCTGGCGGTTGGAGGTTGGTTTTGGGACCGGGGGACAGGCGGGACGCCTGCGATCCGGCAGGTGTTGGCGGGGGTTGTGGTTGTGGAGGTTGCTGGCGGGTTGCCTTGGTTTTGGGACCGGGGGAGCAGGTGGGGATGCCCATGAATTAAGGCATGGATTGGTATTATCGCTCACGAGTATCGGAGTGGTTCGCCAAGCTCCCGGAGAAAACTTTTTGAAAAAAGTTTCCTCCGGACCTCCTTCCCAAAACTTTTGAATTGGGGGACCGACCGGGGACCGGGGGAATTGGGGGACCCGACCGGGGAGTAAAGGACCGTCAGAGGAGGCCACGCTTTTTTGGAAAAGCGAGGTCTCCTCCGAACCTCCTCCCTTGAAAAACAAGAGTATTGGGGATTGGGATTCGAGTGGTTTTTGCTAATTCAGTGACATTGGGGTTGCTGGCGGTTTGAGGTTGGTTTTGGGACCGGGGGACAGGCAGGACGCCTGCGATCCGGCAGGTGTTGGCGGGGGTTGTGGTTGTAGAGGTTGCTGGCGGGTTGCCTTGGTTTTGGGACCGGGGGAGTAGGTGGGGATGCCCATGAATTAAGGCATGGATTGGTTTTATCGATCACGAGTATCGGAGTGGTTCGCCAAGCTCCCGGAGAAAACTTTTTGAAAAAAGTTTCCTCCGGACCTCCTTCCCAAAACTTTTGAATTGGGGGACCGACCGGGGGGTGGGGACCGACGGGGGACCGGGGGGATTTTGGACCGTCAGAGGGAACCACGCTTTTTTAAAAAAGCGAGGTTGCCCTCCGAACCTCCCTCCTTGAAAAACAAGAGTATTGGCTGGAAATTGGAGTAATTTTTACTAATTCAGTGGCATTGGGATTTGGGGACCGTCAGAGGAGGCCACGCTTTTTTGGAAAAGCGAGGTCTCCTCCGAACCTCCTCCCTTGAAAAACAGGAGTATGAGGTTAAGGTTTTAAGTGAATTTTGCTGATTCAGTGGCATTAGGGTGGTGTCAGCCGGTAGATTATCCATCACACAGGTCGGTATATGCCGGTAGATTATTCATCAAGCAGTGTGGTGTCTGCTGACAGGAGGAGGTCTCTTTCCACATCCACATACTGAACGGGATCCGAAACACCGGCTTTTCCGAAGCCTTCGAGTCTCAGTTTGCAAGCGTCGCATCTTCCGCATGCTCTGCTTCTGTAATCGGGATCGTAACAGCTCATGGTTTTTGAGAAATCCACATTCAGTCTGAAGCCTTCGTTGATAATCTCTTCTTTTGACAAGGTAATCAATGGAGTCTGAATTTTAATATTAAAACTGCTTTCAACGCCTTTGCGGGTGGCAAAGTTTGCCATTTTTTCAAATGCTTTGAAATATTCCGGCCTGCAGTCGGGGTAACCGGCAAAATCCAGAGAGTTGGCGCCGATAAATATTTCCTCCACCCCTGTTACCTCGGCATAGGCGAGGGCAAAGGACAGAAAGACGGTGTTTCTGGCGGGCACATAAGTTGAGGGTATTTCCCAGTTAAATCCAAGATTATGGCGGTCTTTAGGCACATCCATCTGTCTGTCGGTAAGGGAAGAACCGCCGATTCTACCCATATCAATGGTTACAACAAGATGATCCTTACATTCGTATTTGATAGCCTGAAAAATGGCTGCATTCAGTTCGCTTTTATGTCTCTGGCCGTAATCAAAACTAAGGGCGTAAATTTCGTCATACCCTCTTTCCTTTACCATTGCCAGCATTACTGAGGAATCGATTCCTCCTGAAAGAAGAACCACACACTTACGCATATTCTCTCCCTGCATACGATACTATATTTTTTAAAGAATTCTAATCCCGTGCTTCTGTATAGAATTACAGTCTTGCCCGGGCTTTAACCGACAGATATTTTTCCACCAGCGAAGGTGTCAGCTTCGACGGCGGCACATCAAGAGTCATTACTCCGCCCTTATGAAGGGCTGCTTTTACCTGTTCCCTCTGAGCGATGAGATCTTCAGCCACTGCCCTGTGATAAACTTCAGTAACATCGGCGGCGGGTTTATCAGCTTCCGCATAAAGAGCGGGGTCGTTTATTGCCACCACCAGGGGCAGATGTGTGGGATAAAGAGATCTCGAATATGTAACAATCGCTCTGGAGACATCAGTATCGATCAAATCGGTAAATATTACAACAAGGCTTCTTTTCCTGTTTTTTGTGGAAAGATATCTTATTGCTCTTCCATAATCGGGTTCCACAAGGGTTGGTTCCTGATTATATAATGATTCTATCAGCAGATGAAGCTGTTTTTTTCCTCTTTTGCAGGGGACAAAGGTTTTAATGTCATCGGAAAAGACCATCATTCCTACATTATCTCCTTTTTCCATTGCCACATATCCGAGGAGGAGGGCTGCATTCATCGCGTAATCCAGTTTGGAAATGCCGTTGACTCTGGAAGTCATCATTCTTCCCGAGTCGATAGCTATAAAAATATTCTGACTCCGTTCGTTCTGATACTGGGATGCAACTATTTTACCTTTTCTTGCGGTTGCTTTCCAGCTAATTTTTCGAAATTCATCATCTGGGAGGTATTCCCGGAGAGATTCGAATTCTGTTCCCATTCCATAGGCTCTGACAGGTTTCAGGCCTGCTTCAATGAGTCTTCCCTTGCGGGCTATTATTTTATACCGGGAAATTTCCTTTATATTGGGATAAACCTTGATCATTCTGGTCAGATCCACCTTAAACTGTCTGCCGAGAAGACCAAGAATACTATTAACCCTTACATGGAGATGTCCGAATGTATAAGCGCCTCTCCGGGGAGGTTTTACACTGTAATGGACTTCTGAACCGGATTGCCCTTTCAGGCTCAGTTCAAGCATCTTTTTATCAACTTCGAAACTGTCGGGATAATCGTCTTTTACCTGAATTTTCACCCTGAATCCTGACAGGTTGGAGATTTCCACGGCAACTCTGTTATCAGTGCCCAGAGATAGTTTATCTTCCATTATTCTTGTGAAGCGCAGGTTTTTGAGGGAAGGGGTAAGCATATAGTCAATCAGGGCTATAACAAGCAAAGCGGCATTAAAAACAAGGGCTGCTCCCACGGGAGTAAGCAGCCGGCTGAATACCAGAATGAAGAGGATCCCCACTCCGGCATATAATATAGCCCTGTAAGACAAGAACATATTAATACCACAAATCCTTTGCATCTATATGGTCGCGTCTGTCAATCAGTTCAATGGCTCCTTTGGGGCATACGGGTCTGCAGATTCCGCATCCGTAGCACTTTACAGGGTCCAGAACAACTTTTTTATTCAGTTCATTAAACTGAAGGGCGTCGAAATGGCATTTGGGAAGGCAGGCTTTGCAGCCTACGCATTTGTGGCTGTCGAGAACCGCCACATATTCGGCTCTGAACATTACCCTGAGATTCCGGCTTTTGAACTGAAATGCGGTGCAGGTGGGGAGATCACAATTGCATATTCCAACAACGAAGGGAGTTTTAAGAGTCCACACAGTATGGACAAGCCCTTCTTTTTCGAAACCTGCGAAAAGAGGCATGACTTCGTCATATTTCATGTATTCCAGGCCATGGAGGTCGGGTCCGCCATAAAAGGTTTTGTCCATGGATTCCGCATAATCTGTTTTCAGGGGATCAAGAGTAATGCCAAAGCAGTATCTGCCCTCTGAACCGGTTGTGTAGCGGCGGCACAGGCAGGGAAGCCTGACTATGCTACCCATCATTTTCATAATCCTATCAACATCCTCAATGGGTAGAACCTGTCCGTAATGCATCTGTTTCTGCCACATTTCGTGTATTTCGAAAGCAAATTCTTTCAGAAACCAGGGCATTCTGTTGACAAAATCCGCCGCCTTGAGGCTTTTGTTCATCAGGTTATTAAAATTTGTGCCGAATTTTACGGCTGTATCCTTGACCCTGAGATCGGTCATCATATCTGTTGCAAAGTTTTCCGCCCGGAGGTACCATTTTTTTCCTTCTCCGTGCTTCAGACAGAATTCACACATTTGCTGCTCCGGAATTATCTTTTACTATTTCTGGGTCCATATAATAATATGCTGCAAAACCGGCTTTATGTAAACCTGTTTTGCAGCATTTCCTTTAATTATACAATTATTCTTATATCCACTGCTCCGGATTTTCCGGGTTCACTGGAAGCCATGAATGGGTTTATGTCGAGTTCCTTAATCCGGGGATGGTCGTTTATCAGGCTTGAAAAGCGTAAAAGCACATCTTGAAGTTCGCCGAGGGTGACGCCGGGTTTTCCCCTGAATCCTTTGAGCAGCGGGTATCCCCTGACTTTTTCCATAAGCCTGCCTGCATCTTTATTGGTAAGGGGCGGGACTGCGAAGGCTACATCTTTGAGGAGTTCAACAAAAATGCCGCCAAGACCGAACATAATGAGATGAATGCCGGAATCCTGCTTTGATGCGCCGAGGATAACCTCACGGCAGTTTGTGAGCATTTCCTGCACGACAAATCCTTTTGTGTAAGGTTTTCCGGTGTGTTCCTCAATTTTTTTCCTTATATCCTCAAAAGCATTTTCCACATCTTCGAAGGACATAAGGTTGAGTCTTACTGCGTTCATTTCTGTTTTGTGGGTAACTCCGCCCCATACGGGTTTGATAGCAACGGGGAATGTTATCTTCGACAGATCAACTTCAAGATTATCCACATCTTTTATGATGGATGAAGGGGCAAGAGGTATGCCATAGGCTCTGAGGGCTTCCTCGCCCTCATCAAAATCCATTCGATCCCTGCCGTCGGCTATTACGCGATCGATTATTCTTTCAACTTTATCTTTATCAACTTTGAAAGTTATGTGCTTGCCTGCTGCCCGGTTTTTGATATGCTTATATCTTAGCATCTGGGCGTATGCTTCCACTGCTTCTTCAGGATAATCGAACTGTGGCACATAGACTCCATTTGCTTCCTGGTGGGCTTTCATAATGCGGTAGCGGTTCATATAAACCGAAAGAACGGGTTTGTGGGGGTATTTGTTGGCTTTTTCCTCCACTGCTTCTGCAATTTCCTCAGCACTCTGCATTACGGGGGGACCAAAGTTGCAGACGACTCCGCCGATATTGGGATCACTCAGCAGTCCTTCGAGGGCAATGGCATAATGTTCCTTAACTGCGGTTCCCAGAAGGTCCACGGGATTGTGACAGGATGCTTCACGGGGGAGGTTTTCTTCCAGAAATTTTGTTGTTTCGGGAGAAATTTCAGCCAGTTTTACTCCCAGAGATTCAGCTTTATCAATGGCAAGAACTCCGAAGCCTCCGGCATTTGTGATAATGGCAAGGTCTTCTTTTTCGGGAATAATACCGCTGTAGAGGGATTTGGCGGTATTTATCATTTCCGCCACTGTGTCAACCCTTATAACTCCGGCTTTTTCCATTATTGCTTCCACCATTTTATCGGATTGGGCAAGCATACCGGTGTGGGAAGCGGCAGCAGCGGCTCCGTGGGCGCTTTTGCCAGCCTTCAGGGCGATTATTGGTTTGTGGGGGGTGATTTTTTTTGCAATTTCGATAAATTTTGAGGGATTGGCAAAGTTTTCCAGATAGAGGAAAATCACTCTGGTGTTGGGATCCTGTGCAAGATACTGCATTGCCTCGTTTTCATCCATATCGCTGCGGTTGCCGAGGCTTACAAAAAGGGAGAAACCCATAGTTGTTTTCCGCAGATCTTCCAGAACGCATGCGCCAAGTGCGCCACTCTGGGAAACAAATCCGATATGTCCTTTTGATGGGAGGCTGCGGGCGAAAGTGCAGTCGAATGAAATATCGGGAGCGCCGTTTATTATGCCGAAGCAGTTTGGTCCGATAATTTTCATTCCGTATTCCGAGCGGATATCGTTGAGCTGCTTTTCCCGTTCTATGCCTTCTCCGCCTATTTCCTTGAAACCGGCAGAAATAATGATGCAGGCTTTTACACCTTTTTTGTTGCAGTCTTTAACCACATCGATGACTGCCTCACCGGGGACGCAGATAACGGCAACATCCACAGGTGCAGGGATGTCGGAGATATTCCTGTGGCATTTTTTGCCAAGTATCTCTTCTGATTTGGGGTTGACAGGATAGACCTCTCCTTTGAAACCAAAATTTATTATTTTGCTCATCACCATATTTCCAAGGCTTCCCGGTCTTGCGGAAGCCCCTGCCACAGCAACCGACGACGGTCTGAGCAGACTGTCGAGTATTGTTTTTTCAGTTTCGCTGGTAAGATTCATCCTGAACTCTCCCTTCCGGATTTTGATTTATTTATACACTGCATTCAAGCAATGCCATCATATCTGTTCTTATTGTAACTGTAATGCCTATGAATTAAGGTATGGATTTGCCTGATCGCTCACGAGAATTGTAACCACATGCCCAGTTCCCAGAGAAAACTTTTTGAAAAAAGTTTCCTCGCGCCCACCCTGCGGGCAGGCACCCGCCATCCCAAAACTTTTGAATTGGGGGACCGATCAGAGACCGTGGGGTTTGGGGACCGTCAGAGGGAACCACGTTTTTTTGGAAAAGCGAGTTTCCCTCCGAACCTCCCTCCCTGAAAAACAGGAGTATGAGGTTGGAGGTTTGAGTGGATTTTACTAATTCAGTGGCATTCTATTGTACCCGCAATGACCGGGTGATTTTCTGCGGATATATAAACCTGTGTAAAACACCTGTTTCATAATACTTCCACAAAAGCTATAATCCTGCAGTTTTGTACACAGAAAGAGGCTGCCCCAAAAGTCAGGATTTCTTCCCGCCATATCTGTTTTATGCACGAAACCCTTGTCATTTCTTATTCCTGAAGTTTATTCAGGATGACATTCCGTCATTTTTTACTTTTGGGACAGCCTCTTTACATACGGTTTTATCTGAATTGTGAATTACCAGTACATGTTCCTTTTTACCTTGATTACATAACCTCTGGTTTCCCAGTTATTGGGGATGCCGCCGGCTCTCTTAACTGCTCCGGGTCCGGCGTTGTAGCTTGCAAGCACCAGGTCCAGACTTTTATTCATTTTTGAGAGCATTCCCAGGTATTTGGCTCCGCCGGCAATGTTCTGTTCGGGATCAAAAGCGTCATTGACGCCGACCATTCTGGCGGTTGAGGGTATCAACTGGCAGAGGCCCTGAGCACCGTGGCAGCTCACTGCATAGGGGTTGAAGTTTGATTCTGTCTGAATCACTGCTTTGAGAAGAACGGGGGAAATGCCGTTTTTCTTAGCTTCCCTTACGATAATCGGGGTTATGTCGAGATTCTGATAAGCAGCTTTGTATGATACACCACGGGAAGAGAATTTCTTTCCGTATTTACCCTTTGAGCTGTTAGCAGATTTGGCAACCGGAACATAAGTCTTGCAGCGGACAAAAATGGAAGGATATTTCTTCGCTTCCGGTGATGCTGTGGGGTTGACCACCTGCACACCGCTGCCGTCGTCAGTCGTTACATCGGAATTTCTGCCGGTATTTTTATTCATGGGTACGCACAGCACATCAGTCTGGCTGTCCTTTCCCATTTGGGGTTCGTTGTCCGTTTTGTTCTCGTCACCTACAAATATTAAGCCATCAGTCTTTCCTGCAGGGGGGGACGTGAGCATGGACTCGGCGTAAGCGTATCCTGTAATTGCTGCAACCAGCAGTATCACAAGAACTGCTCCCACCCGAATTTTTTGCGTCATCAAAGACCTCCCTTTGTTTTTCGTCAATCAAAAAGTCACAATTCATTTCTGATCCGTATGGCTGTATAGTAGCATTCTATTCAACTTTTTTTCTGTTTATCCTCTTTATTACATGATATATGAATCATGTAAAAGGAGGAAACTCAATAAAATAGCGGGGCAGCCCACAAAAAAAAAGATTTTCTCACCTCTTTGCCGGACTCTCTCCGGGCAAACCCTTTCAGGCAGAAAACCTGATAATTTCAATAACAGTAAGGTTTTGCCGGTATTTTGAAAATTGCCGACTTGCATCCTGTTTGTCCGGACAAGCCGGAAAAATACAGAAAATTTGATTTTACAAATGAGAACAAAGCCAATATTAATGAGGTATTCCGGCATTTTAAGGAGGAATAGGATTAAGCAATAAGCTTTCTGACTTTTTTAGTCTTTGCGGTTTTAATTTTATAACGAATAAATAAAGTCAGGCTTAAAGGTATCAATAAATATCTCAAAATAAATAACACATAATCAGTCATAATCTGCGGGTTTGCCATTCCTGATTTTATTAGCCAGACCCAGGCGAATACTGCGGCGGCGATGCATACCACAAGTACGGCGATGCTTTTGGGGGTAACTGTTTTTGATTTCCTGAATTTGAAAAAGCGTCTGATTTCCTCACCATTTCTGAAAACTGTGCGAATAGTCCAGCCGGGGGAAATAGTTTCGAGAAAATAGAGAAAGCCGCAGAGGAGAATGGGGAAAATCCAGATCCAAGAGGCAGCCTGTTTGATGAGCAGGATGAAAGACACCATAAAAGTGCAGGCGCAAAGGGGAAAAGTAACAACCAGATATGCGGGAAAGGCAGAAAACAATTTTCCGGAAGAGAAAAGAAGCTTGAGGCTGAAAAGAAGCTGAGTGAAAATAAACGAGAAGACGAACAGGACCCCGACAGCAGCAACTCTTACAAAAAATACGAGAAAGCCTTTGTATGCCTGAAGAAACTGATTTTCATATTTTTTCATATAATAATTGGAAAACAGAAATGCCAGAAATAGTATTCCGAATATCCGCACCACAGCTACAGGGTTGATGGGAACAAATACAAGCATTATGCCTGCAGCAGGTATGAGAAGCAGATAGATAAACCTGTAATGATATTCGTATTTTTCCAGAAACAGCATCATCAGAGGCACTGCGGTAAGAAACCCTCCGAGAAGGAGCATCATTATGGAGATTTTATAAAACGGAAAAGATATAAACTTGTTCTTTTCCGTAACTCCAAAGAATGAAAGAGAGAGAAACTCAGCGAGTTTTCTTGCGATGAAGGGATCCGATAATTCCGAGGCATGGCCTGAATAAGGTGAGAAGAATAATTCCCGGACATTTTTCTTTCTGAAATCGCCGATCCGCCCTTCCCCATTGAGTTTGCCATAGGTTACGGACCCGATGGAAAGTTTCATTTTTTCCGGACCGTTCTGTTCATCATAGATTCCGGTTCCAAGAAGCAGGTTTGGTGGCTGGGCTTTAAGTTCTCCTCCGATATAAAAGCCTATTGCGGAAGCAGCCCAGGCATTCTTATTTTTATATGTGGCGTCAACGGCGGTTGTTCCACCGAGTGAATGTCCAAGATATGCGGTTTTGGACGAATCTGCCTCAGGAAAATTTTTAAAAAAGTATTCCCTGCCTTTTTTGAGAACCTTTAGATTTCCTGATGGGTTCCAGTCGGGCACATATATGGAAAAAACGAAGTAATTACGCCGTGTCAGTTCGAAGGCAATATTTTCCATTGCGGTATGGGGTGTATAAATGCCGGGAATGAGAAAAACTGCGGGATATTTTTTCCCGGGTATGATTCCTGTGGGTTTATAGACAGCTCCAATGCATGTTTTTCCATTGTCAACGGGAAACCTGACATAGCGGACTTCTGCCTGCGGTCTGAAAAAGATAGCTCCGGTTACACCAACCACAAACAGCACAAAGGAAAAAACGAGAAAAAGACGGATTTTCAGAAAAACTCCACCTTCGAATCAGATATTTGTTTATATAAATCTTATCTTATAGAAGTTCCCGGAAAGTCAGGCTTTCTAAAAACAGATGATTTTTACAAAGCTGATTCCGGTAAAATAACATGTTGTTTATGCCGATGTTTAATTCTATTTAAGGAGGGAACACTCCTTGTCGGCTGATTAAAAACGGAAGGCGAGAGAAAAAGAAACAAAGAATACCACAAACAAGCATATCACCACAAAAAAAGCAATAACACCGGGGAAATATGAATCGCGGGATAGCGACAAAATCCATTATAAATATTAACACCTTCAAATTTTCCCGGAGGACTATAAATGGAGGTGAAGAAGTCCATTGCCTGATTAAAAGGTAATCCTTAAATAAATGCCCACAACCATTAACATAAAGAGATACTTTCTGCCGGCTGCAGTTCTGATTGCGGTTCTGTTTATGATGCCGTTTATAATCAGCAACGACTGGGCTAAGTTTATTGTTCTTTTCTCGGTTCTTCTGGCGGCGTGCATTATCATTATTGTGAGAACCCCTGATCCTTCAGCTTTCAGAGAGAAGCCCCCTGAAGAGGCGGGAGATAAACCGGGAATGCCTGCAGTGAAGTTTCTGCTGATTATTTTTATAACAGCTCTGATTATCCGCCTTGTTTTTATGCTTATGGTCCATTGGAACTCCATAGACAACGGCGCCGGCGGGTTTTTCTTCAAGTATGTTTATGCAAGGGGAAGCGACGATGTTTATTATGACGAGTCCGGCAAAGCTATAGCGGAAGCGTGGAAATCAGGGAAGCTTTTGCAGCCTCAGGAGATTTTTCTCTACAGACGAAGCATTCATATAGGTTACAATGTATTCGTAGCTTTTATTTACTACCTTTGCGGATACAACGGACTTTTCGGAAAGATTATAAACTGTCTTCTGGGGGCGATGATCCCCATCTTTATATATTTTATTGCCTGGATTTCATTCGGAGCAAAGCCTGCAAGGCTTGCAGCTATAATTTGCGCTCTTGATTCTTACCTTATGTTTTTCACAGGATTTCTATTCAAGGATGTTCTTATTGCCCTTCTTGTGGTTTACAGCATCTGGTATTTTATCAAATATACGAAAACGGGCAACAAGTGGTATCTTCTGATTGCGGTTCTGGCAGTGGCTTTTGAATTTATAAACAGAACATACGCCGGAGCATCCATTGGCGGAGCTATATTCTTTTATTATATCGTTGTAGGCGCTCCAAAGGAACCTTCAAAAAGACTTGTTTACTTTGCCATATTTATTGTGGCTGCTTCACCGTTTTTGTATATTTTTTACAAAGTGGCTAAAATGCAGGCAGGTTCGAAAGTGGCGAGGGTTCAGGGTGAAGGCGGCGGAGCTGAGGGCGCAGGTCTGGAGGAAGGCAGGGTCTTTTCACCAAAGCGTCTGGCAAAAAACTGTATGCGAATATTTGTAAGCCCGATTCCGTGGAGAGATCTGCAGGATACCTGGGAAAATGTGTTTTACTGGGTTTATCCGGGAAAATGGCTGTGGTATATTTTCCTTCCATTCTTTTTTGTGGGTATCTGGCACGGCATAAGGGAAAAATTCAGGGATGTGCTTGTGGTGGGCGCCGTCCTTGTTCAATACATAGGCATTCTGATTGTGATTATGCAGACTGCCTACAGGCATCAGGCTCCGGTTATGCCTCTTATGATTATGACGGCGGCTATAGGATTCTGTAAAGTTAAAAATCCACTGCTGGTTTATCTTCTGTATCTGCCGATTCTCATCATATTTTTCTTTTTTGACAACAGCATGTTCAAGGAAGGGCTAATCATCACGATTATTGCTTTTATCATTACAACAGGTATAATACTATTCACAAGAAGAAAAGAAATTACGGGCATCTTCAAAAATCTGTTTACTGAGAAAAAGACGGCATGAATATCGGAATAACGAGAAAAAGCGTAATAAAAAACATACTTGTGATACACACCCACGGCGGATTGGGAGATCTTCTCCTCTCAATACCCGTTTTCAGAAGCCTAAGGGCTGAATACCCGCAGGCGAGGATTGATGCAATGGTCAGGGAATCTTTCGTCGATGTGATTTCAGGAGATCCCGCCATAAACAGCATAATCCCCATTCCATCCCGGATGGATAAAGGATTTGCCCATTTCACAGAGCAGCTTTCACTTATCACCAAAGGCAGATATGATCTTGCAATAGTCCTCTGGAGCCAGGCACGGGAAGCATGGCTTCTCACCCTTGCAGGGGTTCCCATAAGAGTCGGGCAGGATGGCCGCCTTCTCTATTCATTCCTCTTCACCCACAGGCTTGTCCGGAAATCGGATCAGGGCGACGAATCAACCCATTGGGTTGAAAACCAGCTCGATTTTCTCAGAATTCTCGGAATCGAACCTATAGATAAAAGCGTTTCAATATACATCCCCGAAGAAGCCCGGCAATATGCGGACAATCTTCTGAAATCAGAAGGCATAAAAGACGGGGAATTCCTCATCGGATACCACACTTCCAAAGGGCTTCCCGTTGATTCCACCCGCTGGCCCGTGGAAAAATTTGCAGCTTTCGGCGATTCACTTGCGGAAAAATTTAATGCAAAACTCGTATTCACAGGCTCACCTTCGGAAAAAAAGCTTGTGGACGAAATCAGAAGTTACACAAAAGCACCTTCGATTTCCGTAGCCGGTAAAACTAACATCAAACAGATGGCCGCCATAGCAAAACGATGCAATCTATTCGTATGTCCCGACTCAGGACCCATGCACATCGCCGCCGCTGTAGGAACTCCCGTTGTGGGAATATATGGCCTCAAAGAAGATTTCCCAAAAAGATGGGCGCCATACAACTGCCGGCACAAAATCGTAAGACTGGAAAACATACCCTGCGACCTGAAATGCGTAAAAGCAGACTGCCCGCGCTTCAAATGCTATGAAGCTATACCGGAGGAAATGGTGGTAAAAGCGGCAGAAGAGGTTCTGAGGCAGGGATAGGGCATTTTTACCGGATCCTGGAGAAACCTGCTTTTTTGGAAAAAAACTGTGGTTTCTTCTGACGGTCCACAAATCCCAACGGTCCGCCGTCGGTCCCCACCCCCTGGTCGGTCCCCCAATTTAAAAGTTTTGGGAAGGAGGTCCGGAGGAAACTTTTTTCAAAAAGTTTTCTCTGGGAGCTTGGCGAACCATTCCAATACTCGTGATCGATAATACCAATCCATGCCTTAATTCATGGGCATTGGGTATAAGAGAGAGATGAGTTTTTCATTGCATCATTTTTCCACTTTATGCCTTTTTCTAAATGCCGGGGTTTGGCGAAGATTGATTTTTAACACTATATTCCCTATTTATACGGCATATCTGAGTTTGAGGGTCTGTCGTGGAATTTGTCCGATTTTGTCTGTTCGGGGATTGGGTTAATCTGCGCCCAGGTCTGGCCAGGCTGCAGTTTTACCCTGTGTTCGCCCTGAGACTGTACAGTAATTGCAGCTTCAGGTTTTACGGGACATTTGTTTTCGCACATACCGCAGCCCACGCATCTTTCGTTATCCACATAGGGTCTGAATTTTCCCTGAACTTCTTTCCAGTAGATAGCCCGATACGAACAATGTTCATCACAGACCATGCAATCTTCTTCCCGGAGCCAAACGAGGCAGGTGCTGCGGTTGATGTTGGCAAGCCCGAGTTTGATGTGGGGTTTATCGGCAACGCCAAACTTCTGTATTGCGCCTGTGGGACAAATTTCACCGCACATTTCGCATTTTTCCTCACAATAGCCTGCTGCGGGGATTAGTCTCGGAGTCATGAACCCCTCAACCCCAGCTTCTGTAACACATGGCTGAAGTCCGTTTGTAAGACAGGTTTTCATGCATTCACCGCAGCGGATGCAGGTCTGGTTGAACTGTTCTTCGGGAAGAGCTGCGGGAGGTCTGATAAGTCTCTGGTTGGGGTGGATTTTCTGATGATCTCTTTTCAGAACCATAGTAGTAACCGCACCAAAGCCCACAGCTTCGAGGAAATTACGGCGGGTAAAACCGGATGAAACATCGGCGGGACTGTGTTTTTTACCTTTTATGAATTTTGTCATATCAGGAATCAGCGAGTTTAAATCCTTCGGTTTATCAACCTTGAAGCTGATTGCCTTTACGGGGCATTCTTTTACACAGTCGAAGCAATAGATGCAGTCGGTAACGGAAAAATCCCGGTAATCTTCAGGTATAGCTCCCATTTTGCATTTTCTCGTGCATTTTCCGCAGCCTGTGCAGGCATCACTTACTTTTTTCTGCAAAACAGAGAATCTGCCAAATATGGAAAAAAGAGCGCCAAGGGGGCATAAATCACGGCACCAGAAGCGTCTGTAGTATCTGCCGAGGAGAATTATACCGAGAAACACAAAGAAATAAGGGACACCGATTACATAACTCACCGGAATCTGGCTGAGTGAAACTGAGGACAGGGAGTCAAACCTTGTCTGCAGAAATCTCCAGAAAATATCTGCTGCGGGGAATATGCAGAAGGTATAAAACCTATAAGACAAAGACATGGGTTCGAACATGAACGCTGTGTTGAGGCCAAGTGCCGCGGAGGCGAGGATAAACACAAGAAGAAAATAGCGGATCCAGCCGAATTTTTTCTGCCCTTTTTTATTGTCAGAGCTTCCTGTAAGTTTTTCTCCTATATCGATGGTGGTTCCCATTGGGCATACCCATCCGCAGAAAAACCTTCCGAGGAAGATTGTCAGAACAAGCACTCCGGCGCTTATGAGCAGATACTTCCCCACACTGCCAAACATTGCCGGAAAGACTGAGTTGAGAGGGGAAAACCTCATAAAGACATTAACAAACCGTTCATCATAAGGGTATGTGGTTTTAAAGAATATAAAAATGAACAGCAAAAAGATGAGAAGCTGAACTATTCTTCTTCTGGTTTTCATGGTCCGCACCAGCTTTTAATAGAAATCCAATCTTACAGGATGTTGTTGAAGCCCGGTTATCTGAATACCGGATTTTCTCCTGACAATATTATAAGATCAGTTATTGAAATTATTATTGAACTGTTGAAATTTAACCGGTTTAAACTTCAATGACGCTGACTTTGGCAAGGTCTCCCTGGCCGATTCCCATTTCCGTAGCCATTCTTATGTGATCGACACGCATGGGTTCGAACCCCAGAAGTTTGGCTCCGCAGGCATCTATAGCGACAATGTCGGTTGAAGCAAAGATCTTATTGTCTTTTCTGACCTGTCCGGGACCTTTGGGACCGTGGGTCAGCAGAACTCTTGAAGCATCAGCAACATTGAGGTGGGGGCGCATAATGGTGGCAAGGTCGGCTATGCACTGATGAAGTCCCTTTCTGTGGAACTCGCCCCTGTCCAGAATACTGCCCATGTGGTTTTTCATAGCAAGGGAAACACCGGATCCGCCATGCACCTTTACCACAGGCACATTTATAAAGCAGTCCGCTTCCATAATAGCTTTTACCGCATCAACCTGTTTGAGGATTTTGCCTCTGGGCACGCTGTATTTGGTGTAATATTTGCTTTCGTGGGCTGAAATCAGCGGAACCGAGGTTCTCGTACAGACTTCGCCGATCCCACTGTCTCTGAAAGTCATAACAGAGCTATCGCAGGCAAATTCATATATAGAAACAGATGATGCTCCTGCTTTTTTACAGAGGCTGATTAGGGTTTCAACCACCTGTGGGTTGGTGTTTGCCGCCTGTTCGGGATTTCTCGCCCAGCCGATATTGGGTTTAATTACAACTTTTGCACCTTTTTTTACAAAACGGCTCATTCCGCCCAGTTTATCAACAACCTTGACAACCATGGAAGTAACCGACCCCTTGCTTGCCACTGCAACCACAGGTTTTCCCGCTGCCTCAGCAGTTTCAACCATTCTGAGTAAATCAGTGTTGGATAAAAGTTCAATACCCGCCACTGATAAACCAAGGGCAGCTGCCTTGATAAGTAAATCTCTTCTGTTGATTCCGTCGCTCATAATCCGCCTCACTTCACAGATTTTTGGATTCCGGCATATAAACCAAATTAACCGAACCGGTTAATAATTAGAGCAATACCGGTTAAACCCTGCACAGACAGTGTTTATATATCGGTGGATAAAATACCGGAAAAGTTCCATATCAGGATATTATAAGGCGAAGTGAAGGTGAAAGATGTAATTTTTGTCGGGAATAGAAACAGAAGATCACTGTTCGTACAAACAATAAATTTGCATCCCGGAATGTTTTATTAAACATTTTAACATATTTTATTCATCCCGGTAAAAAGAGTATGTATATGATAAAATTTTATTTCTGCATTTCATCATGCCAATCTTGTTGCTGAGTATCTCTAAAACTCTGCACAACATCACATGAGCGATAACGACCTAACTTGTTTTGGATATGGGCTCTATACCTTTGAATGTCATAACTTTTCGGCAATTTTTTAAAACCTTCTAATGTTAGTACGTCTTCAACTCCTTTTTTTTCAAACGCTTCAGGATAGTAATCTTTCCAAAGCAACCAAGCAAGAAGCCTGTCATCATTCCTTGATTCAGGATAAATTTTCAGGACCCATTCAACGCGTGACTTCAGAGACCTACAAACCTCTTTTCCTGAATCCTGAACATTTAATATATTTTCTTCTTTCTCTGATATTGAATTTTGACTATAATTTTCACCCATTATTAATCCTCCTGTTTTATGAATTTAAAAATCGCATATAAAATAAGTAGCATGATATTATAAATGCAAAATTTCAAAAACACATATATACCAACTAACCGGGAGGAGGAAAAGGATCGTTACCATGGCTGTCTTTTTGTTGAATTTGTCCATTCATACCATGAATATAAAGTTCTGATTGCTGATTTTGACTAATAATTCTCGCTGCATCCACCGCACTTTTTTTTTCATCAAAATGCTTGATTGCTCTTTCGCCGCCTCCTTTTTTTACATTCCATCCTCCATTAGGATCATGAACTACATGGTGAGATTTTCTGCTCATTTAGTCACCTCTAAATAATTATTCCCAAAAACTCTTAAAAAGTCATAACGACTTCAAGTTATTTTCCATATTTTCATTCTCGAACACCACCAATTATACTCCATTAAAAACATTATTATTTCTTAACAATCAATAAAACAGTTATTGGATAAAAATACAACAATATTTTATATCACACCAAAAGCTATATTAAAACATACGCCATATACACATTCGAAGTTATGTAGAAATGCAAATTGTTAAATTACAAATATCTCATATCATCGTTATTGAATTAAAGTATGGAATTATCTGGTTTCATTCGAGATTCTTATCCGAATGCCAAGCTTACAGAGGGAACCACGCTTTTTTGAAAAAGCTGGTTTTCCTCCGAACCTCCCTCCTTGAAAAACAGGAGTATTCGGGGTGAGAATAGGAATGGATTTTTCCTCATTCATTGTCTTTGGGGAAGTTTAAATTTCCATAAAATAAAACAGCAAGGCTGAAACAGGCTGCGCCAAAACCGCACATATTCTTCATGTCTGATTTATTTCGGCATATGTTAACTCCATATTTCATTAATCCCGATGCCCCTGGAACCAACGCCGGGTTTTAACCCAGTGGCAAGCAGAACCGCACAACCACGGGCTTCAAATCATTTTAATGGTTTCCCCGATTTCAACAATGGCGTTTTCAGGTAAACTGTTAAAACAGTTTGGGCCTTGTGGTTGTAAGCTTGCAGTCCACCAGACTGAAGTCTGGTGTTGGTTCCAGAACTATGCTTTTAAATATTCTTGTTTTACATCTCAATTGGAAGAAAAATTAGTAATATTTGCTACATACTAAACTTCAGTATAAAAAAACCGGAGTTTTGGCACAGCCTGTGAAAGCATTGCACTACGGTCGGGGGGGATGCTTTTTTTTGCGAAAAAGTTCCCACAGAAAAGGTTTTTCAAAACAGTTTCATCCAAGGGTTCCGGAAGCGGGTTTCTTCCGGAAAATCAGTTTTTTCAGATCTTTATCTCCACAGGGTCGAAGTTTATCACATCGCTTGAGACCAGATAGAAGTCCATGCCGTATTTTTTTATGGGGAAGCTGGGGACATTTTCTTTTTTCAGGCTATGCAGGTGGCTGAAGATGCAGATGTCTGTTCCGAATTTCTGCAGGGTTTCCACTACTTCGTTTAGTTCGAATCTGAAATCCACAGGGGGGAAATGGGTCATTACGATGATTTTTCTTGCCCTTGAGGAGATGGATTCGAGGCAGTGGTTGAGTCGCTGAACTTCACGGTTGTACAGTTTGATCGGGTCTTTGCCGTTATTTTTTTCAGGTCCCAGGCCTATGGACTCTCTGCATATCCATTTTATATCATCGGTGAAATCCACATCGGGGGATTCCCATAGTCTTGTGCCGGTGATGGCAATATCATCAATAACTATGGAGTTGTTCTGAATTGCGGTTATGCCCTGAGGGAGGAGTTCTTTAACCTGTTTGTACGACTGCCACCAGAAATCATGGTTGCCTTTAATCATAACCTTCTTGCCGGGCAGTTCGGAAATCCATTCCAGATCGGGCATTGCTTCCTCAGGAGTCATTCCCCAGGAAATATCACCGGGAATGAGGACTAAGTCATCATTCCCGATTTTTGATATCCAGTTAGCTTTTATCTGTTCGTCGTGATCTTTCCAGTTTTCGCCGAATATTTCCATTGGTTTCTTTTTTATTCGGGAAAGGTGGAGATCGCCGATGGAGAAAATTTTCATCAGGCAATACCTGCTGTCTGTTTTATGCCAAGTACGACATCCACTGCTGTCTGAACTTCATCAGACATTTTGTAAGCTTTGGCAAGAATTTCCTCAGCTTTTGCGCCGATTTCCTTCTTAAAGCTTTCATCGCTGATGTTCTGCAGGTTGATTACCACATTGTAGTAAGCGCTTTTTGCGGCAGCCTGTGCACAGAGTGCAGCTACACCTGCATCGGACACGGAATTTTTGTTGCCCAGTTTTGCGGCGGTAAGGGCTATTTCCATAGCTCCGATGGTCAGCTCAAGGGTTTCCATAGGAACAAGGGTTGCCTTTTTTGTTGCTTCCTCAAGTCGGGCTGCTTTTTCCGCTTCTTCTTCAGGGGTTTTCGCTTTAGTTTTGATAACAGCCATCAGTTCATTAAAGGCATCGGTGTCTTTATCTATGGCATAGACGAATTCTTTCTTCAGCTCCTGTCCTTTTCTGCCGATTTCGTCCATGGTTTTGTTGTGCTGGGTGTAGCCTTTTTTGCCGTAGGTCAGGTTTGAAACCATGGCGGAAAGAGCTGCGGAAAGTGCTCCGCAGAGGGCTGCAACTGAGCCACCGCCGGGTGCGGGTGAATCTGTGGAAAGTTCGTCGCAGAATCCTTTGATGGTCATTTCAGTAAGGGCATCGGGACGATCTGAGATATAATATTCGATAATTTTCTTTTTGGGTTCGAAGGGTGAAATATCCTCAAGGCCCAGCGATTGTATAGCTGTGCGGATAATATCGCTGTCGGGTATGCCTGCTGATTTTCCCTGTTTTTCGAGATAATAGGTTCCTGCCATAAGCATAGCTTCGAGGGGGATAAGGCCCACAAGTTCTGAACCGGTAACCCGGAGTCCCATTTTTGATGCTAAATCGCAGACTGCGTCGAAAACCAGATGGGGAGGTGTAACTTTATAATTGGTCAGGTTCATGGTTACCTGAGCCTGTTTGTACTGATCGATGTACCAGCCGGTAGCTTTGCAATGGTTGAAGAGGCCCGGTTCCATCACTTTGTTGCCTTCACTGTCTTTCACTATCTTTCCGGCGGCATCTCTTTTGACTTTTCCTTTTTCCCTGATGGTATTGGCTATGGATTTCGCCATTTTAGCATCGGTGGTGTTAAGGTTGATGTTGTACGCAATAAGGAATTCTCTTGCGCCCATTACTGTGGCTCCGCTTCCGGGGTTGAATACCGCTTCACCGAAGTCGGGTTTCCAGCGGGGATCCTTTAGTTTTTCCGATAAACCTTCGTATTCGCCTTCCCTGATGTTGGCGAGGTTGGTGCGTTCTTCGCATTTTGCGGAGTATTCATAAAGATAAACAGGAATATGAAGTTCCCTTGCTACTCTTTCGCCCACTTCTTCGGAGATTTTCACACATTCTTCCATTGTGACTCCGCTGACGGGGATAAAGGGGCAGACATCGGTAGCTCCCATGCGGGCGTGCGCTCCGGAGTGTTTGGTCATATCAATAAGTTCGGAGCCTTTTTTGATTGCTCTGAAAGCTGCTTCCCTAATGCCATCGGGTGAACCGATAAAAGTGAAAACGGTGCGGTTTGTATCTGCTCCTGGATCCATATCCAGAAGAGTTACTCCATTCACCTCTTTTATTGCGGCGGCAATCTTCTCAAGAACCGCCATATCTCTGCCTTCGCTGAAATTGGGTACGCATTCAATAAGCTTCATATCTGTAAACCTTTCTCGAATTCCCTGAAATTGGTCGTCAAAAAATTATGAAAATCTGTTCGTTCGCCCTGAAGTTTTTCCTTTGAAAGATAAATGAAAAAGCAGAATAACAATTTTTATTCCGGAATATTAAAGAGGCTGTCCCCAAAGTCAGGATTTTTCTGCACTTTGTGAGTATGTGCATCTGAAATCCCCGTCATCACCGGATTCTGATCTGAAAGGTTTCAGAAATGCTTCCGGTTTACTTTCGGGACAGCCTCTGATATTTAAAGTTAAGGTTTAAGCTAATCTTGATTCTTCGTTTTCCAGAATCTGAAGTCTGGATAGAAGAACCTGCTCTTCGGATTCAAGTCTGTTGACTTCACCTTCGAGTCTGGTTTTGTTCACTTCCAGATAGGTCCGGCGTTTCTGAAAATCGACAGCCATTTTTTCCACATCCCGCTTCTGGGCCTGCACCATTTTGATTTCCCCCTCTTTCGCCTTGAGGTTCATTTTCTGCATTTCCATTTCGCGGTTGAGTCCGATGATACGGTTGGCAAATTCCATGCCCCTGTCAGGGTAGAAATCGCTTTCCGCTTTGACATTGCGGAGTTCGAACTCTTTCATGTCCATATTGCGTTTAAGTTCACCAAGCTGGCGGTCCAGATCCTTGAGTCTGAAATCCACATCCATAGGATTGGGGGGCATGCCCATCATGTTGAGGTCGTTGAGCCTTGCCTGCAGTTCCTTGCGCTTTTCTTCCTGAATCATCTGATTCTTCTGATAAGCTCTCTGGGCTTCCTGAAGGGTGTTTTTCTTAGGAGCCTGCTGGGGCTGCTGCTGAGGCTGCGGGGCGGCGGTATTTTGCTGAGGTTGAGGCGCCTGCTGGGTTTCCGGCTGTTCGCCTGACATAAAATCAGCAATGGACGCATTGAGCAGATCCGCATCCAGAGCTTTGAATGTGGTATCTCCACCGGCTGCAAGAGTTTGCACCGATGCAGGTTCATTGCTTACAGATCCCTGAGGAGTCTGTGTTGTTGCGCCATTTCCGGCGGGCTGCTGTGTCATTGTTGTTGTAAAGCTTGCCGGAGCTGCTGTCTGCTGCTGTACCGGTTTTTCTGCCGGAGCCGGTCTTGCCGGAGCAGGCTGTGGCGCCGGTTGAGGCGCTGCCTGGGGTCTCGGCGGCGGTGGAGGCACCGGGGGAGGCGGCGGACAGGGATAATTCATCATAGCCGGGTCAAGAATGGACGGCGGCATAAACATTGTTGTCAAAAGGGGCATCAGAGCCGGAGCAAACATGGGATATGAGTTGAACAGTGCTGCTGCCGGAATCATAAAGTTGGTAGGCATAAAAGACAGTACCGGCGGCATCATCATTCCCCCGCCCATAAACGGGAAGGCGGGCATAAAAGGTGTGAAGGGCATTGCACCGGTAAAGGAGAAACAGTCGGTTCCCCAGGGCGACATCGGAGGCGCGCCCATAGGGTTGAAAGCGGAACATGTGTTGTAAGCTTGCGCGTACGGATTGTTGTACTGTGGATTGATATTCATTGTTGACATCCCCTTATGCAGGCCTTTTTTTATGCTTAAATAAAAATGGCAGGGGGGAGATTTGAACTCCCGACCAAGAGCTTATGAGTCTCCTGCTCTACCCCTGAGCTACCCTGCCGTTCGTTTTCAGCCCGTTGGGCTTTCGAACAATTCATATTATACATTTTTAAAACCAATTGTCAAGAATTAATTTGTTAAAAAAGGATTAACAACATGACAAATTCTGGAATAATCCTGTCAACCCCCTGAAAACATGGATTTGCTGAGCAAATTTACAAAACCGGTAGAGTCTGTGGTTATGCAGGTTGGTTAACAATTAGGGGGAGATTGCAGAGATTGTGTAAAAAACTTTTTCGAAGGGTATTTTTCCGGTTAAAATATTAAATCTGGTAAAAATCAGTGGTTTTGGTTTAGGGGTAAATTCTATGCAAGGGAAACCATTAAAAATGGTTTAAAGACCGTGGTTATAGGGTTCCGCTTGCCACCGGGTTAAAACCCGGTTCCAGTGCAATGCCCATGAATTAAGGCATGGATTTATCTAATCGCTCACGAGAATTGTAACCGTTTGCCCAGCTCCCGGAGGATACTTTTTTGAAAAAAGTATCCCCGCGCCCACCCTGCGGGCAGCCACCCGCCATCCCAAAACTTTTGAATCGGGGGACCGACCGGGGACCGTGGGGATTTTGGACAGTCAGAGGGAACCACGTTTTTTTGGAAAAGCGGGGTTACCCTCCGAACCTCCTTCCTTGAAAAACAAGAGTATGAGGTTGGGGTTTTAAATGAATTTTGCTGATTCAGTGGCATTGGGTTTGCTGGCGGTTCAGGTTAGCTGATTGGGTCTAATCCCTTGTATCATTTTTCCACTCTCTTTGATTTTGCTGTACGCATAACGACTCCATAAATCCATTTAAAAAAATCTGACATGAGGGAACAATCAGATTGAATTTTTGATTATAGAGTATTGAACATAGTAGAAAACGAAAGGAGATTAGAGATGAAAGTATTAATTCTTTTCTATTCGATGTACGGGCATATTTATAAAATGGTTCAGGCCGCAGCAGAAGGCGTAAATGAAGTTGAAGGAGCAGAAGCGGTTATACGCAGGGTTCCTGAAACACTGCCTGAAGAAGTTCTCGCAAAAATGGGAGCGCTTGATTTTCAGAAATCACTGGCTGATGTGCCGGTAGCCAAACTTGATGAGATGGTGGAAGCAGATGCAATTATTTTTGCCACACCCACAAGATTTGGTAATATGGTGGGACAGATGAGGCAATTCCTTGATGCAACAGGGGGACTGTGGGCGCAGGGCAAATTGATCGGAAAAGTGGGAAGCGTAATCACGAGTTCAGCCACACAGCATGGCGGACAGGAATCCACAATTCTGACAATCCTTCCCTTCCTTCTTCATCAGGGAATGGTTATTGTAGGCCTCCCCTATTCGTTCCAGGGCCAGATGGGAATTTCCGAGATTACCGGAGGCTCTCCATATGGCGCATCTACCATTGCCGGCGGACAGGGAGAGAGAATGCCCAGTGAAAACGAACTGGCAGCAGCCAGATTCCAGGGCAGACATGTTGCACAAACAGCGAAAAAACTCGCCTGAATATCTTTATAAAAAATACTTTTTAGAAATCGAAAAACCAGCCGTTATGAGGCTGGTTTTTTATTTAAACCAATTGAATACAATTTAAACTTTCAGCAGATACATCAGCATCCTTTGCCGTTGAAGATAATACCGAGAGTCATGGCAAAAGGTGCTGCGCAAAGGCCTACAGCGGCTCCTGCAGCGCCACCCGCCACCATAAGAGGATACCCTAATACTCTTGTTCCTCCCAGAGCAGTATCGTTGAAAGAAGCAGCAAAGAAAGCGCCGATGTGTGCTCCCATTTTTATGGGAGATGCAAAATCTTTTCCTGCCTGAACAAGTTTTCCACCAAGTCTTTCAAGACAGGTTGGTTCCTCATAATGAACTGTTACAAAAGAATCATGAGATACAGGATTTGTATCGGCAGCTATTTTATTTTTATTCTGGCCGACTGGCGGTAAATTACCAAGTGAATTATTGAAAGATTTAATCTCCATCGAATCCTCCTGTTTTATGCCAGGGCTGCCGGAAAAACATTTCTCCATATTGAAAACCGACAGTTTTGACATGCATTTTATTAATATTATTATATCTTTCACTGGAGCAAAGATCAATATATATAAATACACATATAGTCAATCCTGATAATTCCGTAATAATTCAAGCGGAAAAACCTTAAATAACGGGTAATACGGATTGTTCTTTGATATTCTGCTGAATAATAATTTTTTTTAAATAATGTTTTTTATGAATTATTTGTTACAGGATTGTTGCTTTTATGTTAATCAGATCATCATTATTGATTTCATCCGTAAATTTGCGAAAAATGGCCCGGAGGGAGTTGGGCTTTTTTGGAAAAAGCGGGGGAAATAGGGACCGACCGGGGGACCGGGGGGATTTGGGGGACCGTCAGAGGAGACCACGCTTTTTTAGAAAAAGCGAGGTCTCCTCCGAACCTCCTCCCTTGAAAAACAAGAGTATTGGACTGTGGATTTGAGCAAATTTCACTAATTCAGTGGCATCGGGGGTATGAGACCCGGGGGACAGGCGGGATGCCTGCGATCCGGCAGGGGTTGGCCGGGGTTGTGGTTATTAAGGTTGCTGGCGGTTGTCGGTTGGTTTGGGGACCCGGGGGACAGGCGGGACGCCTGCGATCCGGCAGGGGTTGGCCGGGGATTGTGGTTATGGGATTGCTGGCGGTTGGCCGTGGGTTTTGGGACCCGGGGGAC
>JAJTBE010000205.1 GCA_021287065.1 Bacillota bacterium | reverse complement strand
CTACAGTCTAATACTCTTGTTTTTCAAGGGAGGAGGTTCGGAGGAGACCTCGCTTTTCCAAAAAAGCGTGGTTCCCTCTGACGGTCCCCAAATCCCCGTCGGTCCTAACCCCTCCGGTCGGTCCCCAATTCCAGAAGTTTTCTCCGGGAGCTGGGCGTGCGGTTATAATTTTTGTGAGTGATCAGATAAATCCATGCCTTAATTCATGGGCATTGGGATTACCCGAACCATCTCTCATACATACGCCCGAAAACAAAACGGAGTTTTTCACAAAACTTTCTGATTCTGCAAAAAACCCCGTTATTTTATAAAAATTATCCAAAGGACATATGTTCAGGCACTTTTACCGAACTGTTATTGTCCCAGTCGTTCTTGAATGTGCGGTCGAAAATACTGGTGGCGCCTTTGTCATTTACAATGACATCAGCTTCCCTGTTGGTTCTGTCGCCGGGTTTTCCTGCGTCGAGGCCCTTGTGGGACCAGTTGGCGCTGCCGACAATGGATTTTTCTCCATCAATGGTCGCCCACTTTGCATGGAGTTTTTCCTGTTCGGGCAGATTAACCTTATACCACTTTACGGGGACGCCGGCATCCTTGAGGTCATAGAAAGCTTTTCTGTTGATAAGATAAAGGTTGGGATCCAGCATAACCTTTACATCAACTCCCCTGTTATGAGCGTCTTTCAGTGACTGGATTACATCCTTGTGGGTCAGGCTGAACAACTCTGCGTGAACACTTTTCTTTGCACTGTTGATATTGTCCACCACAGCGTTTTTAATGGAGCTTCCGCCTTCTTCCTCAACGGGTCTGTTGTTGAGAACCTGAATTTTATCTTCACGGTTTGGGTTGAGGTCTGTCTGTTTGGGAGTTCCACCTGAAAAACGGGCTGATGTATCGAAAATATCATGTTTGAGTTCTGCAGCTTCCCTGCCTTCTATCAGCACATTGCCGTCGTGGTTGACCGGTGAATGCACGCCCCAGTTCATTCCGCCAATCATAGCTTTTCTGTCGTCAACAACAAGTAGCTTGATATGGTCGATACTGGCTTTGTCTTTGGGATATCTCAGAACTTCAACACCGTTCTGCTTGAGATAATCAGCTACAGGAGTATTGTGGACAGATCCGTCTTTCTGCCTTGAAGCATCAAGTATAACCTGAACATCGACGCCTCTTTTTCTTGCGGCAACCAGTTCGTCCACAAGAGCTTCGTGATCCTGAAACTGCTGCGCATTGGTAACTCCGGGGACATTCTTTTTGTCTTCAATCTTTGCATTGCCGAATTCATACATGGAAAGGGCAATATTGTCTTTGGCGCCTCTTATCATTTCCCTTGCTTTTGGAAAGATCTGTTCTCCGTCGATGAGGGGGGTTACGGAAGTCTGGAAAGTATCCAGCGCATCTCCGGGCTTGCTTTCGGACTGTGCACCGCCCTGCGGGGGTGCTGCGCCCTTTTCAGATGGTTTTGCTGCCGGAGGTTTGCCAACCGGCACTTCCCTCAAGCCTCTCTGCTGGTTGTTCTGCTGCCCCACCTGAGCGAGAAGATTGGGATCAAAATTTAAAGGATTGGACATAAAAACCTCTCCTTGTTAAGTATTTACAGCGTCAATCCCGTCTCTGGATTTTATACACAGGAAGTCCGCATGATAAACATAATCTCTGTAATAATTTATATCACCGGTTTTTTACCAAAGTAAATATGAATTTTAAATAATTAATATTTCATATTGTTAAAAACTGTATTTGCAGGATAAATATGGGGCTTTAAGCGAATATTCAGAAAAAACTGTCGGAATATTTATGAAAACAGAAACAAAACCAAAAATTGTACATATAGACGATGATTATGACTTCGTAAATTTATTCAGAATGTTTTTTTCACGAAGTTTCAATATTCTTTCGTTCACAAGCGCTTCCGAATCACTTGAAAAAGTAGATTTCAGGGATATTGATGCGGTTGTTCTGGACTATGATATGCCTGAATTAAACGGTCTTGAGCTGCTGAAAACCATAAGAGCCAAAGCTCCCCATCTTCCTGTGGTTATGCTCACCGGACAGGGCAATGAGAGTATATCCAGAGATGCATTTATTTGCGGGGCATCGGACTATTTCATGAAAAATCTTCATGATTTTATATTGAAAGAAAAATTCATAAATGCTGTAAAATCGGCTATAAACAAATCTAAAACCGAGCGCGCCCTCATAGAAATGGAAAACAAATATCAAAGCATCATAGAAAATATGCAGGATGCTTTTTACAGATCAGATAAAGAAGGGAAACTGATTATGGTTAGCCCTTCAGGTTGCGGCTTGCTGGGATATAATGAGATTGAAATGCTTGGAAGACCCGTCAGTGATTTTTATGAAAATCCGGAAATCAGAAGTGAACTTCTCAGACAGATTAAAGAAAAAGGAAAAATCAGCAATTTCATAATCAACCTGAAAAGGTCCGATGGTTCGATTATTACCGTATCAACAAACAGCCACATAATTTTTGATACGGACAACACTTACAATGGCATTGAAGGTATATTCAGAGATATTACTGATGTGAAAAAAGCAGAAAATGCCTTGATTCTTTCCGAGGAAAAATACAGAAAGCTTGTAGATCACAGCCAGACCGGTGTATTTATAATTCAGGATGCAATAATGCAGTTTGCCAACAATGCATTTTTAAAAATGATCGGATATACGGAAGACGAGCT